>JBGQLU010000051.1:0-23361 GCA_041500265.1 Acidobacteriota bacterium
GGTCGCGAGATCCGCGATGCGCTCGAGGTCGTTCGCGATCTTCATCGCCGTGATGACGAACCTCAGGTCCCGCGCCAGCGGCTGCTGGAGCCCGAGGATCTCCATGCCGATCTGATCGACTTCGAGATCGACCCGGTCCACGTTTTCGTCGTCCTGCATGACCCTCTTGGCGAGAACGGCGTTCCGGTCGACCAGGGCCGAGAGGCAGTTCCCGATCGACTCCTCCACGAGACCCCCCATGACGAGGATCTTCTCCGAGAGGGCGTCGAGCCGTTCCTGGAAGTGGCGCTGCAGCTTTTCCATCGTCTCCCCGTTCTATCCGAAGCGCCCGGTGATGTAGTCCTCGGTCTGTTTCTTCGCCGGGTTCAGGAAGAGCTTCTGAGTCTCCCCGTATTCCACGAGCTCGCCCAAGTACAGGAACGCCGTGAGGTCGGACACCCTGGAGGCCTGCTGCATGTTGTGGGTGACGACGACGAGCGTGTAGAGATCGGTCAGCTCGAGCATCAGCTCTTCGACCTTCGCCGTGGCGATCGGGTCCAGCGCCGAGCAAGGCTCGTCCAGGAGGACGACCTCGGGCTCGACGGCGATCGCCCGGGCGATGCACAGCCGCTGCTGCTGGCCGCCCGACAAGCCGAGCGCGCTTTCGTGCAGCCGGTCCTTGACCTCGTCCCAGAGCGCCGCGCGCCGGAGGCTCGTCTCGACCACCGGGTCGAGATCGCGCTTGCGCGTGGTCCCGAGGATCCGGCACCCGAAGGCGACGTTGTCGTAAATCGACTTCGGAAACGGGTTCGACTTCTGGAACACCATCCCGATCCCGCTGCGCAGGGCGTTCACGTCCTGCTTCGGATCGTGGATGCTCTCGCCGTCGAAGCGGATCGTTCCCTCGATCCGCACGTCGTCCACGAGGTCGTTCATCCGGTTGAAGCAGCGGAGCAGCGTCGACTTGCCGCACCCCGATGGCCCGATGAACGCCGTGATCTTCTTTTCCGGGATGCGCATCGAGATCGACTTCAGCGCGCGGGACTTCCCGTACCAGAGGGAGAGGTCCTCGACCGAAAGGATCGGCCGCTCGACCTGGGGCGTCGTCGCCGCGTCGCCGGGTCCTTCCACGCGGGCCGGAGGCGGCGCCGAAACCGGCTGCACGGCTTCCATGGCGTCCTCGCTCACATCGCGCTCGACACGTACTTGCGCCGGAGATGGTTCCGGAGCGTGATCGCGGCGAGGTTCACCACGGTGACGACCACGATCAGCAGGAGCGCCGTGGCGAAGACGAGCGGCTTCGTGGCCTCGACGTTCGGGCTCTGGAACCCCACGTCGTAGATGTGGAACCCCAGGTGCATGAACTTTCGCTCGACGTGGATGAAAGGCGGCACGCCGTCCACCGGGAGGGCGGGGGCCAGCTTGACCATCCCGACGATCATCAACGGCGCCACCTCGCCCGCGGCCCGGGCCATCGCCAGAATCATCCCCGTCAGGATCCCGGGCGCCGCGGCGGGGAGGACGACCTTCCATGTCGTCTCGAGCTTGGTCGCGCCCAGTGCCAGCGATCCTTCGCGGACTCCGCGCGGCACCGCGGCCAGACCTTCCTCCGTCGCGACGATGACCACAGGAACCGTGAGCAGGGCGAGGGTCAGCGACGCCCACAGGATACCGCCGGTCCCGAAGGTCGGGGTGGGGAGGGCGTCGGCGAAGAAGAGCCGGTCGATCGTCCCGCCGACCAGGTAGACGAAGAAGCCGAGGCCGAAGATCCCGAAGACGATCGAGGGGACTCCGGCGAGGTTGTTCACCGCGATCCGGACCGCGCGCACGAGCGGGCCCTGACGCGCGTACTCCCGCAGGTAGAGGGCGGCCAGGACCCCGAGCGGCATGACCACGATCGACATGAGGAACACCATCATGACGGTGCCGAAGATCGCCGGGAAGATCCCCCCCTCGGTGTTCGATTCCCGCGGATCGTCCCACAGGAACTCGGCCAGCCGCGATCCGTAGAGCCCCACCTTGTCGAGGCCCCCCAACGTGTTCGGGCGCAGCGCTCGGACGATCGCGCCGACGGCGACCTCCTTGGTCTGTCCCGAGGCCGAGCGCATCACCAGCGTCTCGGCCAGAAGCGTCTTCCTGCGGCTGTCGAGGTCGGCGGCGAGGGCGTCGTACCGCCCCTGCCACGAGGCGGCCTCGCGGTCGATCGCCGCGATTCGCCCGGCGCCGGTCTCGCCGCGCCGCGCGAGCCGCAGCGCCTCGAGGCGCCGGTTCACCTCGCCGATCTGGTCCTTCTCGAGGTGCCGGATCTCGGCGGTCTCGCGGTGCTTTTCCGCGAGCATGTCCGGGAGCGCCGCGGCGATCGCGGCGTCGCCGGCGGCGACGATCGCGCCGCCCTTCCGGAGCTCGACCGGGAAGCCGTAGAAGTTCCCCCACTCGAGCCGCTCCAAGAGCATGGCCGCCGGAGGGATCTCGCGCGCGGTTATCGAGGCGGCATCCTCCCAGAGGAAGTCGGCGCCGGTGAGGTCCCGGTTTCCGACCTTGAGCTGCACGCGCCGGGCCGCCACCGTCCCCGGCTTCGATCCCGGAATGTCCTCCGTGCGCTGGACCTCCCCCAACACCTTCGATCCGTCGCGGAGCGTCAACAAGGTCAGCGGCTTCTGCCAGAAGTACGACCCGCCGTTGGCCGCGAGCAGGGCGAGAAGCCCCAGGATCAGGAGGAGGTTCAAGGCCAGCGTCCCGCCGCACAGCCACGTCAGGACGCGGCCGGCGAGATCGGAAGGACGACCGCGGTTCATCGGCGGCATCCTAGAGGGAGGCGTACTTGCGGCGCAGCCGCTGGCGCACCAGCTCCGCGACCGTGTTCACGAGAAAGGTGACGGCGAACAGCAGCAGCGCGGCCAGGAAGAGCGTCCTGTAGAGGGTCCCCCCCTGCGGCGCCTCGGGGATCTCGACCGCGATGTTGGCCGACAGCGTCCTGAAGCCGTTGAACGGGCTCCAGTCGGTGATCGGCGTGTTCCCCGTCGCCATCAGCACGATCATCGTTTCGCCGACCGCGCGGCCGAAACCGACCATCACGGCGGCGAAGATCCCGGGGCTCGCGGTCGGCAGGACGACCCGCGTGACCGTCTGCCAGCGATTGGCTCCCAAGGCGAGCGAGCCCGACACCAGGCTCCGCGGGACGTTCGAGAACGCATCCTCGGCGATCGCGAAGATGATCGGGATGACCGCGAACCCCATCCCGAGCCCGACGACGACGGCATTTCTCTGGTCGTACCGCACGCCGAACGTCTCGAGGAGCCACACCGGGAAGTTCGCCCCCAGCACCCGCGCCTCGAGCCAGGACTCGATCCCGAGGCATCCCCAGGCGCCGGCCGCGAGGACGACGACGAAGAAGAACACCTCGGAGCCGGGGAGGAGGCGCGCGCCGAAGCGGCGCACGGCACGCTCCCAAAAGGCACCGGCCGCGATGATGAGCGCGGGGAGCACGAGGAGCATGACGAAGATCGAGGGAAGGACGCGCTCCACGATCGGCGCCAGCCATAATCCCGCGAGGAATCCCAGAACGACGCTCGGGAGCGAGGCCATGATCTCGACCGTCGGCTTGACCGTGCGTCGGATCGCCGGGTGGAGGAACTGCGAGGCGAACATCGCGGAGAGGACACCGAGCGGTACTGCGAGAAACAACGAGTAGATGGTTCCCTTGAGCGTGCCGTAGAGCAGGGGCGTCAGCGACAGCTTCGGCTCGAAGTCCTCCGTCCCGCTCGACGACTGCCAGGCGTACTCCGGCCCTACGTAACCCTCGTACCAGACCTTCCCGAAGAGGGCCTTCAAGCTCACCTCGGGGTGCGGAGCGTCGATCGCGAGCGAGGACACGCCGCCGGCTCCGGCGACCAGGGCTCCGTCCGCTTTCGGAGCGTAGGCGACGCAGGCGGCTCCGGCGACACCCGCCATCCCCGTCCACAGCACGCGCTCCGAGGTCGAGTACAGGAGCGTCAGTCCTCCCCGCGCGTCCAGCGCGAGCACCCCCTTGCCCCGTGGGGAGGGGGCAAGCGCGGCGACCGCGGCTGGGCGCGCGGGGAAGCTCCGCACCTTCCGGAGGACCCGGCCCGTCCCTCGCTGGAGTGGGAACCAGACGTCGATCGAGCCGTCGTCGCGCCCGACGACGAGCGACCGGTCGCCGAGCAGCAACGTCATCGCCCCGATCGGCGCCCCTTCGGGGCCGGAGGTCAGGGGATCGACCGCGTTCCCGGCGGCGTCGAGACGCCACCACGCCAGGCGGCCGTCCCGCAGCCCGCCGAAGAGGTTCTTCTGGTCGGAGTCGAGCAGCAGGGTCTCGATCCCGGGAGGAAGCGTCGCGCTCGTGCGCGTCGAGGATCGCTGGACTTCGCCGGTCATCGCGTTCGTCGTCGCGATCTCGCGGTCGATGACGAGGGTGTCGTCCGTCGTCGCCCCGGCGATCGTGACGCTTTGCCCGTCGGCCGACAACTGCGCGGCGATTCGCGGCACCGGACGATGCTCGGGATCGATCTCGAGGATGGCGGGCGGCGGCAGCTCGGCGCCGACCCGCCGTTTTCCGCCCTCGTAGGCGGTCGTGAAAACGACACGCTGCACGATCGCCCGGCCGTCCACGGTGCCGAGGACGAACGACGAAGCCCCCGGAGGAGCGGCGGCGGCAACGGGTCCCTCCGGTCCGGTGGGGAGCTGCCGCTCGACCACCGAGCTCCCGTCGGCGAGCCGGACGACGCGCACGCGCCCCTCCGTGTCGAGGGTGGCCGCCAGCTCGCGGTACTCGTCGGAAAGGATCGCCAGCGGCGGAGCGCCGGGCAGGGGAGAGGGCCCCGCGACCGTCACGGTCGCCGGATAGAGAAGCGGCATCACCTCATGGACGATGAAGATCAGGATCCCGAGGATGCTCGCGATGATCGCGAGGCCGCCCCCCGCCACGATCCACCGCGCGGTCTTGTCGGCCAGGAGGCGCCGTCTCGAGGTGCGGCGCGGGAGCGCACGCACCGCCGGCGTCTCGGGGGATGCCGGCGGAGGTGCGACGGGTGCGGCCGAGCTCACGGACTACTGGATGTTTTTCGCTTCCTCGGCCACCTGCCGGCCGAGGAGAGGAAGGAATCCGTCCTTGACCACGATCTCCTGGCCTTCGCGGGACAGGACGAACTTGAGGAATTCCCGTATGAGCGGGTCGAGGGGCTTGCCGGGCGCACGGTTGACGTAGACGTAGAGGAAGCGCGCGAGGGGGTACTTGCCGGAATAGACGTTCTCGGCGTCGTCGGCGACGAAGTCGCCGCCGTCCTTGGCGGCGAGCTTCACCGTCTTGACGTCGGAGGTGCGATAGCCGACGCCGCTGTACCCGATCGCGAACTTGTCGGCGGTGATCCCCTGAACGACGGCGGCGGAACCCGGCTGCTCCTTCACAGTGTCCTTGTAGTCCCCCTTGGCGAGGGCGTGCTCCTTGAAGTAGCCGTAGGTGCCGGAGGCGGAGTTGCGTCCGAAGAGGGAGATCGGCTTCGACGCCCATTCCCCGGAGAGGCCGAGCTGCCCCCAGGTCGTGATGTCCTCCGGGGCGCCCCCCTTGCGGGTCTTCGAGAAGATGGCATCCACCTGCGCCATCGTCAGCTTCTCGACCGGGTTGTCCTTGTTGACGAACACTCCGATCCCGTCCACGGCGACTCGGATCGGCGTCGGCTTGTAGCCGTACTGCTTCTCGAACGCGTCCAGCTCCTCGGGCTTCATCGTCCGGCTCATCGGGCCGAGCTGGGAGGTTCCCGCGATCAGGGCGGGAGGCGCGGTGCCCGACCCCTTCCCCTCGATCTGGATCTTGACGTTGGGGTACTGCTTCTGGAAAGACTCCGCCCACAGCGTCATCACGTTGTTGAGCGTGTCAGAGCCGATCGAGTTCAGGTTCCCCGAGACTCCGCTGGCCTTCTTGTAGGGCTGGATCTCCTTGTCGATCGCGACCGCTTGCGCGGCCGCCGGAATCCCGGCCGCAAACGCGCCCGCGAGGGCGAGGACACCGAGGAACGAAGTCTTTCTCATCAGAATGCCACCACGAATTGCACGCGCAGCTGATTGTCCGTGATCGTCTCGCCGGGAAGGGCGACGAGCCGCTGCGCGGCGGAAAGGCCCGGCGAGACGTTTCGAAGGGCGAGCCCCGAGAGGGTCGAGAAATTCTTCCCGAACCCGATCTGGCCGATATCGGCCTGGACCTTCATGTTGTGGGATTTCCAGAAGTAGCCGTACACGAGGCGCATCTCCGTCTGCTTCGCGTCGGCGATGCTCTTGTCGGGTTCGACCTCCGCGTAGCGGACGGCGATCTCCTGCTTCTTGGGAACCACCATGACGCCGAACTGCGCATAGAACCCGCGCGCGTCCACGTCCGCGCCCGCGGCCGGGTTCTTCTGCTCGTTGGTCTGCAGGTAGTACTCGCCGTCCGCGAAGAAGCGCCGATATTTCCATGCGAATTCGAACGCCGCGGCGGCTTCGTTGTCCGGGCTCGTGAAGACGCCGGCCGTCGCGGTACCCTTGGTCACCTCTCCGTAGCGGTAGGCGAGACCGAAATGGAGGATGTTCTTCTCGGGGTTCTCCGTCGCGGACTCGTACAGCTTGTATTCCCCCAGCGGATCGTAGACGACCCGAGCGGCGTAGAGGAACGCCCGGTCCTCTTGCGGATTGTTTTGTCCCGCGCCGTTGAACGCGGCGACCTGGTACCCGAACTTGTTGTTCTCGAAGAACTGCCCGGCCAACATGAGGCCGACGTCGCGGCTCGGCGCGAACTTCGCGCTCGTGATCGAGCGCTCGACGAATTCCTGACGCGTGTCCGAGGTCAGCTCCTGCATGCCGAACGGGACCTTGTACTGTCCCGCGCGCAGGGTCGCGTAGGGAGTCTTGGCGAACTCGACGTAGGCGTCCGTGAGGCGGCCGTTGTTGATGTTGTTGGTCGCGTCGGTCTTCAAGCTCGCGAGCTCGATCTCGAACTTGTACCGCAGCCACGGCTTGAAGACGGTCCCTTGCAAGTAAAACCGGAGCCGCGGGATCGAGAACGACCCCACCGTCCCGTCTTCCTTGCCGACGCCGGAACCGGCCGTGTCGCCGTCGTACTTCTCCCTGTCGTCGACGGTCGCCCGGAATTCCCCCCATGCCCCGAGGGTCAGCGCGTTGTCACCGGACTTGAACGTCACGAACCCCTGGGACCCGTCGGTCGTCGTCTCCGGCTTGGCCTCGTCGGCCGCCAGGACCGCCGGAGCGACCGCCCCCGCGAGCACCAGCACCCCGGCCGCGACTCCGCATCGATTCCAGATCACGGTGCACCCTCCGTAGCCGCCGGCCAGCAACCCGGTCACCCCTCGTGAACCCGGTGAGCCGACGCCTCCATTCGAGAGTGTCAGGTTATCGGAGGTGTTAAGGCGGTGTTAATTCCGTATTAAAACGTCCACTGGAACTGGATCGTCCCCAGCCAGTTGGTGTCGCCCGCCAAGCCGGGAAACGCGGTGTCGTCCAGGAAGTTCGCGGAGCTGTTGAAGGTCTTGACCGCGAAGCCGCTCGATCCCTGGGCGTTCAACCCGACCTCGTAGTACGACACCGAGGCCGACACCTGCATCGTGTGCCGGAAGAAGTAGTAGGCGTAGTTGAGCGTCGCCTCGCTCCGCTCGTCCTTGTCGAGGTCGCGGTCGTTGTCGATCCACGAATAGCGCGCGGAAAGCTCGTGATGGTCGGTCGGACCCAGCCGGATCCCCGCCTGAACGCTGTAGCCGCTCTGGTCGCACGAGAATCGACCGTCGATGAACGCTCCGTAGCACGACGTCGGGAGGTCGAACCCCTGATCGACCTCGACCTTCCGCTGGTAGTACTCGAGGAACAGATTGGCCCGTTGCCGGAAGAAGAAGCCGAGGTCGGCCTCGTAGCTGGTGTTCCGCACGTCGCTCTCCGGGATCTGGGGGTTCAGGCGGACGGGCGTGTCGGCGGTCTGGTACCACGCGATTCCGCCCTGAACGCGCACCCCCATCGCCGGAGGCGAATCGATGACGTCCTCGATGTCCTGGAACGGACCCGAGGTCGTCGCCGTCAGCCGCGCGGCGTAGCCGAGGCTCTTGTCGACGTTCATCGCCCGGGCGAGGCCGGTCCCATTGAAGACGCCGAGCTTGTATTGCACCCGCTGCGTGTCGGTCCCGCCGTGGAACATCACGCCGCGGTCGCGGCTCGGAGCGAAGAAGTCGGAGGCGATCCCGCGGGAGGTCATCTGGAGGCGGTTGTCCGAGACCAGCTCCTGACGGCCGAACGGAATCTTGAACTGGCCGATGCGGGCCCGCGCCGTCGCCTTCGGCGTCAGGTCGAGGTACCAGTCGAGGAGCTTCACCGACCGGCCGTCCTGGTCCTGGATGCCCTGCGTCACGTTCACGCCGGGAAAATCGGAGACCCCGCCGGAGGTGAACACCGGCGGGATGAAGATGCTGCGCAGCCCTTCGTCGTTGCCGGCGAAGTCCAACTCGAGCGCGTACCGCATCCACGATTTCCACACCGAGCCCTGCGCGATCAGCCGTAGGCGGCGCACCTGGAACGACGGCTCTGTGCGCCCCGCGTTCTCGACCGAGAAGGGCGGGAAGGTCTGGGTCAGGTCGGACCGCTGCCATCGGTCGCGGCTCAACTCCTGGAAGCGGAACTGGCCGTAGAAGCCGATGTTGATCTTGGTATTCCCGTCGTCGGACGAGATCGTCACGCCTTTCCCGGCGTCCGTTTCGACCGTCGCTTGGGCGTGAGCCGCGCCGATCGCCGCCGCGCACACGATCGCCGCCGCTCCCCCCACCCCTCGCAGCATCATCGGAATCCCCTCGTCCCGCGCGGGTCGTGACGGCGCTCGAATCGAGCGGAGCCCGGCCCGACGGCGCGGGACTCTAGAAGCGTCACGTCACGAAGTCGTGACATGCGGGGAACGAGCGCGCGACGACCTCGACCCTCGCGGGTTCACACAACGGTCACACGTCCTTAAGCAATCCGTCTCTCCCGGGGCGTTTCCTGTCCCTCGGGGATCGAACACTCAATCAACAGGAGGAGGTTCCGTGAAGACACTCGCAGTTGGGACGGCCATCGTCTTGGCGGCCGTCGCGTGGAGCAGCGAGGCGCGCGCGCAGGCTTGCGCCAACCCGTGCACGACGCCGCAGGTCAACATCGTCTACTTCGGCGCGACCGCCCCGAATCAGGCGATCAACACGGCCATGCAGAGCCTGTATGGAACCCCGATCAATACCTGCACGGGCGTCATCAAGGTCTACCGGTGCATGCGCGACCTCGACGCCAACGGCACCCCCGAGACCTGCGTGCAGGCCTACGTCGGAGACAACCTGGGATCGTGCGAAGGCGTTCAAGCGATGGACGAGAAGCTGTCCAACTTCAACGTCTGCGATCCGAACGCCGCCGGCGCCCCCAACAGCGGCAGCGGCGGGCTCAAGTCGGCCGGCCTCATCAACGACGAGGCGGGCCATCCGCTGTACGCGAACTACTCCGGCGCCGACGTCGCCTACTCGCTCTGCGAGCCGGTGGTCAACGGGGCCTTGATCCAGCGCCCCAACATCTTCGACGACACGGAGCAAAGCGTCTTCGTCAACGGCTTCGGCTTCATCGCGAACCGGGGGATCGAAGGCGTTCTCAACGCGCGGGCCAAGACGGCCCCTCCGTCTTGCCCCTACGGAGCCGGCGACTGCCTGAAACTCGACGTCAACATCTCGGCGTCGAAGGGGAAGGCGATCTTCGGGAACAACAACCTCTGCGACTGGCGCTGGCTGAGTCCGAGCGTCGATCCGACCGTCCCCAGGAACATCGGCACCGTGATGCGCAACCGCCTCTCGGGGACGCGCCGCAACTTCAACGTGACGGTCCTGCAGGATCAGGCACCCGGCCAGGGGAACATCTACACCTCCGGATCCGGCGCGATGGTCACCCAGGTCAACGGGAACCACTGGTGCGGGGATTCGGCCTCGCTCTGCGGCGAGAACCAGTCGAGCGGAGCGCTCGGGGGCGGCGCCGTTTCCGCGGCGTGCACGGGCACGAACGCGAACACGATCGCCCTGGGGTACCTCGGCGTCGATCGTTTCATCACCGTCGACAACGGCACCCCCGCGGACCCGCACGACGACTGGGCGGTCCGGAACAACGCCGCGGACAACTACGACCCGGTCAAGTACGAGGGGCACGACTTCAACAAGGCGGCCACCCGCTGCGGCCGCTACCAGTTCTGGTCGATCGAGAAGAACTACTACGACAACGACGCGAACGTCGCGATCAACGGCCGCACCGGCTACTTCTTCCCGGCCGGCAGCGTTCGGGACAAGGCGATCAAGGAGCTGATCAACCAGCTCGCGGTCGACGCCTCGACCGACCCGACGCTCATCCCGCTCGGCGACATGTTCTTCTCACGCGCGCGGGACGGCGCCGCCCCATTCCCGAACAAGCCCTACTCCACGTTCTGCAACGAGCCTTAGGCGGGAGCCGGTGATGAAGCGCACTTCACGCACGACGGGACGCGCGGGGGCGCGTCTCCTGGCGGGGACGATCGCCCTCGGGCTCGCGGCGGCAGCCGGACCGATTCGGGCGGTCGACACCTGCATGACGCCCGATCCCGGCGACGTCTATTACGTCGCCTACCAGAACAGCCCCGCGGGTCCCGAGTACATCGTGGACCTCGGGCTGAAGGACCAGTTCCTGAACGCCACGACGAAGCTGACCCTTCCGGACATCCGGGCGGCGGACTTCGCGACCATCTTCGCGCCGAGCGCTCCCAACCTCTGGGTGGGGTTCTTCGGCGTCCGCAACCCCGTGACCCGCGACGCGATCGTCTCGGCGAACGGCCCCAAGGATCAGACCGCGCTCGACAACAGCTCGGTCATCGGCACCGCGCAGCAGATCGACTCGTGGGCGACCGGCCTCGCGCAGTTCGCGAGCGAGATCGGGGGCCCGCCGTGTAGCTTGAACGCCGGCACCTTCCCGGGCCGGGTGTTCGGGTCGTACCAGGACACTCTGAACGGCGGCGCCCAGGGCTCGATCGCGGGAAACCTCGTCTGGAACGTCGAGACGAGGCTCTCGAACAGCGCGGGAACCCGCACGGCGACGGCGAAGATCAGGTTCTTCAACTCTCAGAGCAACCCCGCGGCCGGAACGAGCTCCAGAAGCCCGATCGGCTACTTCAAGGTGTTCACCGACGGATCGACGCAGTACTGGCCGGATTTCGACGGCGATCTCCTTCCGGACGTTTCCGTCGGGAGCGATCCCGAAGCCGACAAGTGCCCGGGCGTCAACAGCACCGACAACACCGATACCGACAACGACAACTTCGCCGCACCGTGCGACTGCAACGACGCCAACGGCACCGTGTGGGGGATTCCGAACGAGGTCCCGGGAGTCGCCTTCGCCGCCAACAAGACGACGATCGGCTGGGGAATCCCGTCGAGCCCGGGAGGAACGGCGCTCGCCTACGACGTCTTCCGGGGGCAGCAGTCGTCTCCCGGGGCGACCCCGGTCTACACCTGCCTGTCTCCCAATCAAGCCGGAACGTCGGTGATCGACGCGACGACGCCGGCCGCCGGCGCCAGGCCGTTCCTCTACCTCGTGCGGGCGCAGACGAGCTGCGGCGAGGGGACGGTCGGTGTCGGCCAGAACGCGCCGGCGCGAACCGTGCCGTCCTGCCCGTAACGACGATTTCGGGCCGCAAGGCCCGATTTGGGGGCGCGCGGGGGGATCACCCCTCTCTCCCGCGCGCCCCGCTTTTTGCGACCGCGAGGGGTGATGACGCCGCGCGCCGCGCGCGGCATCGAGGGGTGAAATGACTCGGATGACACTCGGCCGGTGGAGACGTGCGCGCGGCGGTCTCGCCGCGCTCTTCGTCGTTCTGGCGCTCGCGGCAAGAGCACCCGCCCGGGCGGCCGCGGGTAGCGTCACCGGGACGGTCGTCGATCAGGACGGCCCGGTGATCGGCGCGCTCGTCGAGCTCGTCCCATCGGAGCCGGGCGGCGCCTCGAAGGCGGTCGTGACCGGGGCCGATGGGCGCTACGCCTTCGCCGGAGTCGCGGCGGGGCGCTACAGCGTGAAGGCGTCGTTCGCGGGAGGGGATCCGTTCAGCTCCCCTCCCTTCCAAGTGACCGAGGGAGCCAAGGTCGAGGTCCCGCCGGTCTCGCTCGCCGTCGAGACGGTCGAGGTGAGCGCCAAGGCCGACGAGGTCCCGGTTCAAGGGAACACGACGACGGGCGAGACATTTCAATCGTCGAAGCTGGAGTACATCCCGACCGCGAGGTCGTACACCGAGGTGCTGAAGATCGCTCCCGGAGTCTCGGAGGACACGGGCGGGAGCAACTCGACGGCGCCCACCGGGATCTCCGTCTACGGGTCGTCCGCCCAAGAATCGTCGTACATCATCGACGGGGTCAACACGACCTCGATCGACACCGGCCGCCCCTCGACCAACATCAACTACGATCTGATCGACAAGATCGAGATCAAGACGGGCGGATACAACGCGGAGTTCGGCGGCGCGCAGGGGGCGGTCGTCAACGTGACGACCAAGACCGGCAGCAACGACTTCGAGGGTGCGTTCAACCTCCTGGTCTCCCCCGACCGGCTGGCGTCGGCACCCGCGGCCAACGAGGTCGGAACGGAGCTGGCGAGGCCGAGCGGACGCGAGATCTCGGCGACCCTCGGCGGGCCGATGGTCAAGAACAAGGCCTATTTCTTCGTCGCCGTGTCGTCGCGCGTCTTCGCGGGCATCGCTCCCCAGCGCTACCTCGACCTCCTCAACACGGGCCCGTCGGGAACCGGGCGGACGGTCGCCGAGGACGACGACAATTCGGGGCTCTATTCCGCGAAGGTCACATGGCAGGTGGCGGCGCGGCACCGTCTGACCGCGACCTTTTTCTCCGATCCTCGTCGCGCGAGCTTCAGAGACGAGCTCGGGGGCTATGGCGGCGATTACGACCTGCACTCCGGGACGACGAGCGCGTCGCTCGACCTCTCGTCGATCTTGGGCCAGCACTGGCTGTTCGCGGCCTCCGCGGGCATCCACGACGAGAACGCCCAGATCGAACCGACCGTGGACCGCCGGGCCTCGAACCCGATCGGCCCCGATCGCCGCCTGTCGTATCAGTCGATCCGCGTCCGCATCGCGGACACCACCTCGACGGGGGGCGGCAGCGGTGCCCAAGACGTCTCCCTCAAGACCGGTCCCTACGCCTACTCCGGCGACACGACCGGCGCGCGAAGGTTCCTGCGGACGTCGCTCGAAGGCGCGTTCCGCAAGCACACGCCGAAGTTCGGGGTCGAATTCGAGCCGTCGGACTTCGAGCAGAACCTCGACTACGGGTATGGCACGGGGATCGCGCTCGAGTGGAGCGAGGCGACCAAGCCGACGAGCACGCAGCCGGAGCAGCTGGTCGGGATCCGCCGCTGCTGGGGGGACGGGCAGGGAAACTGCCTCGACTGGTCCCACCAGGTCAACGCGCAGGCGAAGACCAGCGCGCTCCGGGCGTACGTCCAGGATCAGTGGAAGGCGACCGAGAATCTGACGCTCAACTACGGCCTGCGCTGGGATTCGCAGACGATCGAGGACGAGTCGGGGAAGAAGCTCGTCACGATCGACGGCAGCTTCGCTCCGCGGTTCGGATTCACCTGGGACATTCTCGGGGGTGGCCGATCGAAGCTGTACGGAAGCGCCGGGCGCTACTACGACACGGTCCCGATGCAAGTGATGAGCCGCGCCTTCGCGCCGCGGATCACGATGTCGCGCCTCTACCGCACGCGGAACTGGTCGTACCTCGACTACATCAGCAGCTTCAACGTCGGCCCCGAGCAGTCGGCGGACGGCCTGTGCGCCACCAACACGCCGAGCGACGACTTCAACGTCCCGACCTGCTGGGATTTCGAAAGCGCCGACCTCGTCTCGAACCCCCAGAAGACGTCGGGGTTCACCGACAAGGTCTACTCGCCGAACGGCCTCCTGAACTCGGGAAACCCAAGGGGGTTGTTCCGCCCCGAGGTCGTCGTCAATTCGGGCTCGCTCTATCGCTCGCCGATCGACCCGAACCTGAAGGGCGCCTCCACCGACGAGGTGATGATCGGCTACGACTGGAGATTCAAGAAGTCGTGGACCGTGGGCGCGCGCCTGATCGGGCGGCGGCTCAACGACGCGATCGAGGACCTCAGCCTCGACCTGGGGCACACGTTCATCATCTCGAATCCCGGGGGGCCGTACAAGTTCTACGTCGATCCGAAAAACCCCGACCTGTGGAACCCGAGCTACGATCCGGCCTCGAGCGCCTACGCGGCGCGTCCGGGGCTGGGGCAGATGTACGGGTGCGCCGTGGGGACGACCTGCACGGTGTCCTCGGCCCAGACGCGGGCGATGGGATTGGGCGCGATCCCGAAGGCGGAGCGGAAGTTCAAGGGGTACGAGCTCACGGTGGCCAAGGAGCTCACCGACAAGCTCTGGCTCACCATGTCGTACCTGCATTCGCGCACGGAAGGGAACTACCGCGGCCGCTATTTCGCCGAGACGGAAGACCGCGACCCGAACCAGACCGAGGCGTTCGACGTGCCGGCGCTGGCGGTCAACACGTACGGGAAGCTCCCGCAGGATCGCCCCGATCAGCTGAAGGCGTACGGAAGCTACCGGATCACGAACGATCTGACGCTCTCCGGCACGCTGCGCTTCCTCGCGGGCACGCCGACCGACGCCACGACCGATCCGCTCGGCGGATCGACGCCGTTCCTCGGCCCGATCTTCCTCCTGCCACGCGGCTCGGCCGGACGCACGCCGTCCCTGACCAACCTCGACCTGGGCCTCGCCTACGACGTGAGGGACTCGAAGCGGGTCAAGCTGACCTTCATGGTGGACGTCTTCAACGTGCTCAACGAACAAAAGGCGATCCGGGTGGACAACCAGTTCCTCGCCGCCGGCATGTGGCGAGGGGCGTTCTACGACCCGACGCTGGGGTTCTTCTTCCAGGACGAGGGGCGCGGCGAGCCGTACGACCGGTACGTGGACGTCGCCTTCGGAAACGGAGACGGAACCCTGACCCCCGACGAGTGGAACCGCTGGGCGGGATCGTTCGACGGGCGGTTTCATTCTCCGCAGGAGCTCTACCGGTTCCTGCGCAACGAGACGGTCAACGTCAACCTCAACGGGACGAATTACGACGTTCCGGCCTACCCCGGCTTTCAGAACTGTCCTGCCGATCTCCCGAGCGACCTCTCCCAGTGCGGCGCCTTGAACGCCCGGTTCGGCAAGTCCACCCAGCTCGAGCCGCCGCGCACGATCCGCCTCGGCGTCCGCCTGACCTTCTGAGGGAGAGACGATGCGACGGATTCTCTTGGTTACGGCCCTCGTGGTCGTAGCTCCAGCGGCGGGGCAGATCGACCCGCTCATTCCGACGGGACCGCCCGAAACGCCACGACCCGACCGCACGCCGCCGCCTCCGACCGAGGAGGATCTGGGTCTGACGGCACCGCTCGTGTCGGTCGATCGCTTCTCGGACGTCGCGGGAACTCTCCTCCGGCGAAGTCAGAATCCCGCACTTCCGAAGCCGAACGAGCCATTCTCCCTCGACGATCCGCCCTTCGCGATCGCGGTCGCTGGGCCCGGGGGTTTCACCGCGCGTTGCTACGACCTCGACGTCCGCCCCGCGGCACCGAACCGCTACTACGTCTTCTACGACCGGATCGGGAACTACCGGCTTACGCAGTTTCCGGTGATCGACAAAACTCCGGGCGATCCGGGGTACTCGGACTTGTGGGAGATCTGGAAGGTCATCACCCCGGACACCTTCCGCGAGACCAACTGGGTCCGGGACGCGGCGACGGTCGAGAAGCTCCTCGCCCACCCGGCCGGTGGGTTCACGGCGTACTCGACCGGAATCTATCTCAACGCGCCGGTCGTTCCCGAAGGGACCAAGGCGGGAAGCAAGGCCGAAGGGCGCGCGGGAAGCGCCACGCTCCTGCATGCGTGGTACCGGGGAAAGCGGGCGCCGTTCCTGTACTTCGAGGGGAGCCTGCGTCTCACCCCCGAGGGACGGATCCCGGTGTCGTCCCTCAATCTCGCCGGCGGAGACAAGGGGTGGCCGCCCCGGGCTCCGCTCGAGGCGGAGACCTGGCCGAAGGGGGCGGGGTATTCGCCGCTGGCGACGGTGACCGCGGCCGACGGCCGCTCGGCGGTGAACGGCGCGCTCAACTGCCCGATCGTCGGGACGGCGGCTCCCTGACCAAGTTACAGCGACTTTACGCTGGCGTAATCCACGGGCGGCGCGCTCCCGCTAACGTGCCGTCGTCACCGGGGGAACCGAGGCCATGCAGCGTCTCCTCGTCGTCGAAGACGAGAACGACATCGCCGAGCTGCTCCGTCACGTCCTCTCGAAAGAGGGATTCCAGGTCGGCGTCGCCCACGACGGCCTGACGGCCCTGGAGGCGGCGCGGCGCGAGACTCCGGATCTGGTCGTGCTCGATTGGATGCTCCCCGAGCTCTCGGGGATCGACGTGCTGAAGGAGCTTCGAACCCAGCCCGCCACGCGCGCGGTCCCGGTGATCCTCGTCACGGCCAGGCGCGAGGAGATCGATCGGGTGCTGGGGCTCGAGCTCGGAGCGGACGACTACGTCACCAAGCCTTTCTCGGCCCGGGAGCTGGTCTTGCGCGTGCGCGGCCTCCTGAAGCGCGGCGAGCGCCGTGAAGAGACGGTCGGTCCTCCCGTTCGGCTCGGGCCGATCGAGATCGTCCATGAGGACCACCGGGTGATGGTCGAGGGGAAGCCGCTGACGTTGACCGTCACCGAGTTCCGCCTGCTCGAGGATCTGGTCCGCGCGAAGGGGCGGGTGAGAACGCGGGAGACCCTGCTCTCGGAGGTCTGGGGATACGACTCCGAGGTCCTCTCGCGGACCGTGGACACGCACGTGCGCCGCCTGCGCACGAAGCTCGGGGCAGCGGCCGACTGGCTCATCACCGTGCGTGGGGTCGGCTACCGGATCCAGGACCCGGCCCTGGAGCGCTGAGCCCCGGCGTTGTACGCTGCGCCACCCGACGGGATCACGGAGTCCCATGGCGGCCAAGCGCCTCAATGTTTTCGAGCGGTACCTCACGATCTGGGTCGCCGCATGCATGGTGGCGGGCGTGCTCCTGGGCCGGTCGTTGCCTGGAGTGACCGACGCCCTCCGGGGTCTCGAGTTCGTCAAAGGCAGCCAGATCAACCTGCCGATCGCCGTGCTCATCTGGCTGATGATCTACCCGATGATGCTGAAGATCGATTTCGGGAGCATTCTCGGGGTCGGTCGCCGGCCCGGCGGGATCCTGATCACGCTCTTCGTCAACTGGATCGTCAAGCCGTTCTCGATGGCGTTTCTTGGCTGGCTATTCTTCAAGCACGTCTTCATCCGTTTCATCGGTCCCGAGCTGGCCGATCAATACGTGGCGGGGACCATCATCCTCGCGGCCGCTCCCTGCACCGCGATGGTATTCGTCTGGTCGTACCTCACCGACGGCGATCCGGCCTATACGCTCGTTCAAGTGTCGCTGAACGATCTGGTCATGCTCGTTCTCTTCGCGCCGATCGTGGGCTTCCTGGTGAGCGGCGCGAGCAATCTGCACGTGCCGTTCACCGTGCTGCTCACGAGCGTCGTCGTCTTCATCGTGATCCCGCTCGCGGCCGGAAGCCTGAGCCGCGCGGTGCTGATCCGGTTCAAGGGGCACGATTGGTTCGACCGGTCCTACCTGCCGATGTTTCATCCGGTGACGACGATCGCGCTGCTCGCGACCCTGGTGCTGATTTTCGCGTTCCAGGCGGACAGCCTCATCGAACGGCCGATCCACGTCCTGCTCATCGCGATCCCCATCCTGATCCAGGTCTACTTCAACGCGGGGCTGGCCTACGGCCTCATGCGCTTCTTTCGCATTCCGCACGACGTCGCCGCGCCGGGCGCGCTCATAGGCGCCAGCAACTTCTTCGAGCTTGCGGTCGCCGTCGCGATCACGCTGTTCGGTCCCGGCTCCGGTGCCGCATTGGCGACCGTCGTCGGCGTTCTTGTCGAGGTCCCTGTGATGCTGTCCGTGTGCGCCGCCTGCAATCGGACGCGCTCCTGGGTCGAGGAATTCGCCTAGTTCGGGTTGCGGTACCATGGCCGCGCGCCATGAACCGCATCGTTCTCCTCGCCGTCGGCGGTCTTCTCGGAACGCTCGCCCGCTATGGTCTGAACGGCCTCGTCTCGAATCACCAGGCTCGTACGTGGACGACGTGGGCCACCTTTCCCCTCGGCACGATGGTCGTCAACGTCACCGGCTGCTTCGTGATCGGCGCGATCGCCGCGGTGTCGAGCCCCGATGCCGGGCGCTTCTGGATCAAGCCCGAGTGGCGCGACTTCCTGATGGTCGGCGTCTGCGGCGGCTACACGACCTTCTCGTCCTACGGCCTGCAGAGCCTGAATCTCGCGAAGGACGGCGAGTGGGGGTCGCTGGCGCTGAACGTCGTCGGGTCGAACGCCCTCGGCCTGCTCGCCGTGTGGCTCGGCTGGATGTTCGGCATGTGGGCGCAGGCGCGGCTCCAAGGGGGTGCGGCATGAAGCTCGAAGGCGACGGCGTTCTCCTGCGCGTATTCCTCGGCGAGCTCGACCGCTGGCACGGCCAGCCCCTCTACGAGGCGATCGTTCTCGCCGCCCGCCAGGCGGGGCTCGCGGGCGCCACCGTCTTCCGCGGGCCGATGGGTTTCGGCGCCCGGTCGCGCCTTCACACCACGAAAATCCTTCGCCTGTCCGAGGATCTCCCGGTCGTCATCGAGATCGTGGACACGCAGGAGAACATCGACGCCTTCGTCCCCGAGCTCGACGAGATGATGGGGGACGGCCTCGTGACGATCGAGAAGGTGCGGATCTTGAGGTACAAGGCGAAGCCGATCGAGGGGTGAGGTTTCGGGTGAGGCCGGCCGACAGCAGAAGCCGAGGCAGCACTCTTTGGCTTGTGCCTCTGATCGGGGCCATGGCCTGCGCGTCTGCGCGCGCAGGGCAGCCGGCGCCGGTCACTTCGTACCCTCCGGACTGGCCCCACAGTGCGCCCTGGAAGCTGAACCGCGAACTCCTCCTGCCCGAGACCGAACGGATCGTCTTCGTCGTCGACGTTCCGGTCGGCGCCCCGCCGTTCCCCGAGGCGCTCGATCACCTCGTCACGCTGGCTTCGAAGTACGGAGGGCGGCCCGCGTCCTGGGTCCGGCTGGGGGCGCCCGGGTCTCCCGCGGTGCAATGGATCGAGCCGCCCGGGCCTCCCAAGCCCGTGAACTTCTATGTTCAGCTTCAGGATGGGCAATCGCTGAGCGACGTCCACCTCCCCAGGGACCACATCGAATCCATTCGGTTTGCGCGCGAAATCCCGGCCTGCCCTGCCGGCCCACTGCCGACGAACGTCTCCTTCGTGTTCGTCCGCTACATCGGCTACATCGGCAGGGACTATGCCAACTCGGACGTCGTCGTATCGGATCCGTCGTGCGGCGGCCGCGAATTCCCGTACATCCATGTGGCGCAGACGACGATCGCGCTCGGTCACCCGCCGGGATTCGGCGAAGACTTCCTCGAGCCGCGAGCGCTCGCGCACGAATATGGCCATGTTCTCGGCCTCGCCTCGAATCCCGCCCACGGTAGATGGCTGGGGGTCGTTCCCTATCGAGGGGCCGCCCACTGCACCCATCGGGAATGCGCGGTGTCCCCGCCGAGCGCTGTGGCGCTCCTCAAGGGCCAGATGCTGGACTACTGCGCAGCGTGTCAGAAGGACATCGACGAGGCGCGCGAGCACTGGCGCACAGGGAAGGAATTCCCCGACGTGCCCCGGCTTCCCCAGCCGGATCCCGCGGCCCACGTGGCCAGCCTCAAGAAGTACAACTTCCGCGAAGGGGGCGAGGCCGAGAAGCTCGTGGGGTACGGGAAGGCCGTGATGCCGGCGCTGCTGGCGCGCATGCCCGACCTTCCCGGCGGGACCAGCACTTCGCCGAGGGGGTGCGCCGCGACGATCGCGCTGAAGATCGTCATCGACGAGGACGTGCTGCGGCGGCCGCCAGGAACCCCCGATCCGGTGGTGCCCGAAGTCGCGGAGGACTTGAGCGCCGCAGTGCTGTCCTGGTGGAACTCGGAGTCGGAGCAGTTCATGGGGGGTGATGAATGGACCCTTCCGTCCATGCTCAAGGTCTCGCGGTCGACGAAGTGACCCCAGCGCGGTGCTGTGCCAGACTGTAGGACGCTACCCGAGGGCCGTTGAGGCCAAAGACGAGGGCCCGTGGACGACGCACTCAAGGAGATCGTGAATCGGTTGGTCGTCGCATATCGACCTAAACGCGTCTACCTCTTCGGGTCCCACGCGCGGGGCGATGCCGGGCCGGACAGCGACTTGGATCTTCTCGTCATCGTCCCGGATGACGCTCCGCCAGAGCGACGACGCAGTCGCTTGGCGTACGAGGCGCTGAGGGGAACCGGCGTAGCGGCCGATGTCGTCGTCTGGACGCTGGGGTACTTTGAGCGTCGACGGCAGGTGCTCGCTTCGCTCCCGGCCGTCGTCGGGCGGGAAGGGCGGCTCCTGCATGTCGCCTGAGTCCGAGCGCGCCTCCGGTGCCGGACGTCGCTGAGGCTGACGCCGCGTTCGAGCTTGCCGTGCGGGTGACTCGATCAGTCGTCGAACGCTTGCCGGCCAACGCAGTGCCGCCGGGGGTCTCCTGATCTCGTCAGCGGGCTACCGCCCCCACCCCCGCTCCGCGATCAACCCCTCGACCTCGACCCGGACGCGGTCCCGTAGCGCGCGCACCTCGCCGATCGGGCGCCCCTTCGGGTCGGGCAGGGCCCAGTCGCGGACCTCGACGCCGGGGACGTAGGGGCACTGCTCCCCACAGCCCATGGTCACGAGGAGCGACGCGCCTTGCGCGAGTTCGGCAGTGAGCTTCGTGGGCCTCGCCGCCGTCAGGTCGAACCCGGCCTCTCGCATCACCTCCGCGACCTCGGAGTGGACGCGGTCGCCCGGCTCGGTGCCGGCCGACACCGCGCGGGCCTTGGCGGGGTTGGCGAGAGCGTTGAACCACGCCTGGGCGATCTGCGAGCGGCCGGCGTTGTGGATGCAGGCGAAGATGACGCGCTCCATGTCGTCTACATCGTAGCGCCGAAGATGTGAGAACCTTCCCCCGCCATGATGCGCATCGCGGCGATCGACGTCGGCAGCAATTCGATCCACATGGTCGTGGCCGAGGCGCGCCCCGGCGGCCACTTCGTCGTGCTCGACCGGGCGAAGGAGATGGTGCGGCTGGGGCGGAAGAGCCTCACCACCGGCCGCCTGGGGAAGACGCCGATGGAGCACGGGCTGCGGGCGCTGGCGACCTTCAAGAGCATCGCCGAGCGGCACGGAGTCACCCGCTACCGCGCGGTCGCGACCAGCGCCGTCCGCGAGGCCAGGAACGGCGGGGAGTTCATCCAACGGATCTACGACGAGGTCGGCCTCCGCGTGCGCGTCATCCCCGGGGAAGAGGAAGCCCGCCTCATCTTCCTGGGGGTCTCGCAAGCGATCGACCTGCGCGGGGAACCGGTGCTCCTCCTCGACGTCGGGGGCGGCAGTGTCGAGATCATCCTCGTCGACGGGGGCAGGGTCGTCGAGCTGCACAGCCTCAAGCTGGGGGTGGCGCGGCTCACCGAAGAGTATTTCGATGCCGACCCCCCGCGGTCGCGAAGCGTGGCCAAGCTCACCGCCTTCGCCGAGGACGAGCTCGAGCCGGCTCTCGCGACCGCCGCCAAGCGCAAGGTGCGCCGGGTCGTCGCGACCTCGGGAACGCTCCAGACGCTCGTGTCGATGGCGGCCCACCGGCTCGGCGTCCACCCCGGGACCCAGATCCACGGGCTCGAGGTCCCGGCCGCGGCCGTGCGGGAGCTCGCGCGGGATCTCGCCCGATCGGATCGGGAGACGCGTCTCGCCATGAGGGGGGTCGATCCCAAGCGGGTCGACCTCCTGATCGCGGGCGCGGTGCTGGCCGACGTCGTGCTGGCCCGGGTCAAGGCGAAGCGCGTCCAGGCGTGCACCTGGGCGCTCCGGGAAGGGCTACTTTCGGACTACATCGCGAGTCACGCACGCGGCATCGAGGAATCGGCGCGGATCGCCGACGTCCGGCGCCGGAGCGTCGTCCGGCTCGCGCGGCATTTCGGCGCCCCCCCCGCCCATAGCGAGCGGGTCGCACGGCTGGCCCTGCGGCTCTTCGACCAGCTCCGCGGGCGGCTCGGGCTCAAGTCCGAATCGCGGGAATGGCTCGAATACGCAGCCCTCCTGCACGACGTCGGGCACCTGATCGGCCACGAGGACCACCACCGGCACTCGTACTACCTGATCGTCAACTCCGAGCTGTTCGGCTTCAAGCGCGAGGAGATCGAGGCGATCGCCCAGATCGCGCTCCACCACCACCGCAAGGGGACGCCGAAGCCGGGGGAGGCCGGCTCGGAACCGCTACCCGCCGGGATGTGGAAGCAAATCCGAGCCCTCGCGGCAATCCTGCGCCTGGCGGAGGGTCTCGAGAGGAGCCACTACGGCGCCGTGCGCGACGCCAAGGTCGTCGCCCACGGGCGCCGCGTCACGATCGAGCTTCAGATCCAGAAGGACGCCGCGCTCGAGCTGTGGGAAGCCCGCCGGCGCACCGAGCTCTTGGCGAAGCTTCTCGACGCCGACGTCGTCCTGCGGGTCGCTTCGCGCGCGCGAAAAAAAAGGGGACGCCGTTGAAGGCGTCCCCCTGAGATCTCTTGATCGTTGGAGTCGGTTACTTCTTGGCAGCCTTCTTCTTCGTGGTCTTCTTGGCAGCCTTCTTCTTCGTCGCCATGGGTCTTCACCTCCTTCCAAGAGCCGTCCGAGGACGACCGTCGTTCCGATGCATCGCTGGCGAATATAAAGAAGCGGTTCCGGGTGTCAAGACGGAATTTGCGATCAGCCGAGCCGGGTCACCGCGCGCGACTTCATGAACCACGCTTGCGCGCTCACGGGCTGGGCGTCGCCCTCCGGAGCGAGGCGGGTGTACGAGCCGTCGGTGTTCATCGCGCGCGCCTTCACGTTGTCGGCCAGGTAGGCGGCGAGAATCTCCTCGCGCAGCACCGTGACGAGCCGCGGATCGGTCACCGGGAACATGACCTCGACGCGCCCGTTCAGATTGCGGGGCATCAGGTCGGCGCTGCCGAGGAAGACCTCCTCGTCGCCTCCGTTCCGGAACCAGAAGATGCGGCTGTGCTCGAGGAACCGCCCGACGACCGAGACCACCCGGATGTTGTCGCTGATCCCCGGAAGCCCAGGCCGGAGGCCGCAGATCCCGCGCACCACCAGATCGACCTTCACCCCCGCCTGCGAGGCCCGGTAGAGGAGCCGGATCA
>JBGQLU010000052.1:0-22855 GCA_041500265.1 Acidobacteriota bacterium
CGACGAGCTTCGAGGCGAGGCGCACGTTCTGACCGCGCTTGCCGATCGCCAAGGAGAGCTGGTCCTCGGAGACGATGACCTCCATCTCGCGCGCCTCGTAGTCGCGCACGGAGACGCGGTTGATCGAAGCCGGATTGAGCGCATGGCGGACGTAGACCGCCGCGTCCTCGTCGTACTGGACGATGTCGATCTTCTCGCCGCGCAGCTCCCGGATCACGGCCTGGACGCGGGAGCCCTTCATCCCGACGCAGGCGCCCACGGGATCGACGTCGCGGTCCTTGGAGCGGACGGCGATCTTGGTCCGCTCGCCCGCATCACGGGCGACGCTCGCGATGATGACCGTCCCGTCGTAGATCTCGGGGACTTCCATCTCGAACAGCTTCCGGACGAGCAGTTCGCTCGCCCTCGAGATCGTGAGCTGAGGTCCCTTTCCTTGCCGATCGACGTTGACCAAGACCGCACGAATGCGATCCCCGGGGTTGTAGTGCTCCGCCCGGGACTGCTCGCGCCTGGGGATGATCCCCTCGGTGCGGCCCAGGTCCACGATCATGTCGCCGCGGTCGAAGCGCTTGACCTGCCCGGTCAGCAGCTCGCCGACGCGGTCGCCGTACTCCCGCGAGACGATCTCGCGCTCGGCTTCCTTGACCTTCTGGTAGATGACCTGCTTGGCCGCCTGGGCGGCGATGCGGGTCAGCGGGACGTCGATCCCGGTCTTCGGCGTCTCGATGACGGTGCCGACCTCGGCGTTCGGGAGGATCTGCTGGGCCTCCTCGAGCGTGATCTCGGTGTGGGGGTCCATCAGCTCGTCTTCCGTGACGACCGTCTGCTTCGAGAAGACGATGAACTGGCCGGTGTCCTTGTCGAAACGGGCACCGAAGTCCTCTTTGCTGCGGAGGTACTTCCGCGACGCCGCCGCGTAGGCTTCCTCGACCGCCTGGATGATGACTTCGGGGTCGATCCCCTTTTCTCGGCCAATCATCTCGATCGTCTGGAACAACTCGCTGCTCATGCCTCGATGACTCCACGCTGGGCGGCGCGCTCTTCGAGGACGCGACGCCCCCGCCGAACCGTCCTCGGAGAGGGACCCATGCGGGCGCACCCATCCGGGGAACGGCGCACCCGCAATCCGAATGCTCCGTTGGGACCGAGAAACTATACCACGGGGCTAGGAGCGTCTCTTCCCGCGCCGCCGGCCGACGGCAACATCCTGTTTCATCAATACGATGCGCTCTCTGGGGACGGCGATCTCGCCGCCTTCCGCCGCGATCAGAACCGCCCCATCGGGGTCGATCCCGGCCAAGGTGCCGAAGATCTCCCGCACGCGGCCGGTCTCGTCGCCGACGTCGGCCCGAACCGGGCGCGCGGTGTTCCGCCGGATGTCGTCGTCTGTACGGATCGGCCGGTCGATGCCGGGGGTCGAGACTTGCAGCTCGTAGGCGTCGCCGAAGAAATCCAGCCCCTCGAGCACGTCGTCCAGGGCGCGCGAGAGCGCCTCGCAATCGGCCAGGCCGGCGCCCGGGAGGCCCGGGCGATCGATGTCGATGCGAAGCTGCGAGTGCTTCCCCCGGCTGTGGAAGACGAACTCCACGATTTCGAGCGAAAGCGTCCCGGCGACCTCGCGCGCGGCGTGCTCGACGTCCGCCAGTCCGGACTTCTTGCCTTCGCTCATCTCCCCTCCACGGGTGCTCGATCAGGTTCCCAGGCGCTCGCGAAGCTGACGGAGCACCGGGTTCTGGGGGAAGCGGCGCAGCGCTTCGTCCAGGACGCGGCGCGCCTCGGATGCTCGCCCCGCCCTCATGAGTGCCAAGGCTTCGCCCATGTCCGCGCCCGGGCCTAGGAGGCCCGCCTTCCTGGCGGCGCCGAAGGCCGCGAGGGCCCGGTCCGGCTCCCGCAACCGGTCCCACGCCGCGCCGATCGCCATCCATGCGTCCGGCTCGCGGGGCGGGAACCGCTCCGCCCACGCGAGCGCCTCCCGAGCTTCCCCCTCCCGGCCGGCGGCGGCGCACGCGGAGGCACGGTGGCCCAGGTACAGGCCGTTCTCCGGCTGGAGGTCGCACGCCTTCCTGAACCGCGGCGCGGCCTCGACCGCGTCGCCGCGGGCCAGGGCGAGCTGTCCCGCGAGGTCCCAGTACGCGTCGACCTTCGGGTGCGCGGCGAGTGTCCTGAGCAGGAACGGCTCGATGGCGAAGGGGCGTCCGGCGGCGACGTCGATTTCGTGCAGGCGCTGCGCGATGCCTACGAGCAGCGGGTCCTGCTGGAGGGCCTGAAGGTAGAGAGAGGCCGCCCCGGCTGGGTCGCCTCCCGCATCCTGCAGACGGCCTTGCGCGGCGGCTCTGGCCGCCGGGGTCATCTTCGGAGACCATCGCGAAAGCGACTCGGAGGCGCCCGCCTCGTCGCTCGCGAGCAGATGAAGCTCGACCATCCAGAGCATCGTTGAAGGGTCCATCGAGGTCGGCGCCGTGCGCCAGCCGTCCTCGAGCGCCGACGCCGCGTCCAAGTACCGTCCCTCCGTGGCGCGCACCTCGCTCAAGAGCGAGTACGTCTTGCCCGCGGGGGTCCGCTGGTTGGCCGCGAGCAGCTCGGACTCGGCTTCCTTGTATCGCCCCTGCCGGATGTAGGAGACCGCGAGATTGCGATGGAAGTAGTACTGCGTCTCGATCTTGTCCGCGGCGGCATCGTCGCGGGGGGCTTCCGCGCCTCCGGCGACGGGGGAGGCGGGGTCCCCGCCGACGTACCCGAGCGCGCGGAGGTTCGCCATCATCTCGTCCATCGCGGCGCTGTCGACCGCGTTTCCGGTCGGCTGCTCGAGGCGCGAGCCCGCGAGCTCGTACGTCCGGATCGACGGCGGGGGCACCCGTCCCGCGGCCGTGGGCGCCAGCGCCGCTGCGATGAGCCGCCCCGGCATGTCCTCGGCCAGCGGCAGTCCTTCGAGGTAGAGGAGCGTCGGGGCGATGTCGTACACGCTCGCCGCCGGCAGCTGGCCCGCCCTGATGCCCGGGCCGTGAAGCACGACGATTCCCCAGTGATCGTGCCATTCCGCCGGCTGAAGCTTGGTGTAGGGGAGGAGTCCCTCCGGCCGCGACTCTCCGGTGAGGAACCCGTGATCCGAGAGGATCATCACAACCGTGTCCTTCGGCGTCACGCTCAGGAGATCCCCGAGCATCTCGTCCTGCAGCTCGTACCACCGGGGCACGGCGTCCTTGAATCGCTCGTAGTCGGCCTCGGAGACCATGTCCATCTTCGGGGGAAGGAAGTGCTGGAACCGGTGCCCCATGATGTCGATGCCTTCGTAGTACACGGCGACGAACGGCATCCCCGATCGAACCAGGTCCTTGGCCAGCGCGTGGTAGTTGCGGGTCGCGTTCAGGACGTGGGCCATGAAGACGGTGGGATCGTCCTTCCCCTGGTCGCGGTTCTGGGTCTTGGGGGGCGGGTGCGCGATTTCGTCCTGGGCGTGCCGCCAGTCCGCTTCGCTCAGGCTGAAGAATCGGGCGACGTCGTCCCGCGTGAGGGCGGAGATCGTTTGCAATAGTCCGGCGCGGGGCGGGAGGAACCCGGGGGGGGAGGCGACCCCGGCGGACTTCGACGCCTTGTCCGGGCCGGACGAGTTGACGCTCGCGGAGAGGAGATCGGACACGATCACGCCGTCGATCGATTCGGCCGGGTAGCTCGCCCACCAGCCGACCCACGCCGAGCGGCGGTCGAAGTCGCCGAAGATGTTCCACAGGGCCTTGACCTTGCGGAAGTCGGACGAGATGGGGCGGCGCTTGTCGGCGGTCACGTCCTTGACGAGGAAGTCCGCGATTCCGTGCTCGGTCGGGGCCTTGCCCGTCGCGACCGTCGTCCAGATCAGGGGCGAGTACATCGGATCGTACGACCGAAGATCTCCGCTGGCCCCCTCGGCGAGAAGACGGGCGAGGTTCGGCATGCGGCCGGCGGCGACCAGCGGCCTGATGCTCCGCCAGTCGGCCCCATCCCAGCCGATGACGAGGACTCGCGCCAGCGCCGGACGCACCAGCCCGCGCGCGGTCTCCGTCGCGCGGCGCCGGACGACCTCGTCCCCGAGCGGGGAGCGGAACGACAGCCGCGCGACTCCGACGCCTGCACCCTCGAGCGCGGCCCTGAGCGGCGCCTCGACGAGCGACGGCGTCGACAGCAGCGTCTCCGTATCGGCGCGCCGTCCGGCATCCTCGAGAACGTGCCGCGCGAGGACCGCGAGGGCTCCGGACAATCCCTTGGCGCGCAGATCGGCGACGAACGGGGGAGCGAGACGGGCTCCCATCTCGTATCCGAGATCGAGGCGGAAGACGAGCCGGCTTCCTTCCCGCGTCGTCAGCCGCAGGTCGTCCACCGCGATCTGACCGCGAGCCGGAACGACGGAGAGGGGCCGGAACGGGGCGTGGAGGCGCCATCCCGGGTGAGCGACCGTCGTGGCCCCGACTCCGACGGCGTTCGACGGAATGCGCTGAACACTTGCCGCCACGATCGCCAGAACGGAAATCGCCGCTCCGAGAGGGACAAGGAGCCGCCTGGAGGAAGACATTCCGCGTCATTCTAGCGTGCCGGCCGGGGGCGGTTGGACGAGCGCGGCGGGGCGGCTAGAATCCGTCGCGGCCGTCGGGCCCAAGGAGAATCCGTGATGAGCAAGGTGGGAATCCGCGCGACCCTCGGCATCGCATTCTGTCTCTGCGCCAGCCTGGCCCACGCGCAGGCCGGGAAGATGTACGGATCGGTCACCGACGGTGCGGGGCAGGGGGTCACGGGCGTGAAGATCACCCTCGTGCCCGTCGACAACGGGGCGAAGGTCGAGGTCGTGTCCAAGGGGAAGAAGGGGTCGTACTTCTTCGGATTGATTCGTCCCGGGACCTACGAGCTCAAGGTTGAATCGGCCGGCAACGCGCTGATCAGCCTCAAGGCGCAGGCGAAGATGCCGAACGTCGCGGACCGGGCCAAGGAATGGTCCCTCGACGGGAAGGTCAATCCCGACAAGGGGGTGAAGATCCGGGTGGAAGACGCCATGGACATCTCGTGCGACCTCGTGGTCGGCCCGGCGGTCATGGTATCGACAGCGGGGGGCGGGACCACGGCGGCGACCCCCGATCAGGCTTACCTCCTCTTGGCGAAGCAGGTCCAAGCGGGCGATTGCGCGGGAGCCCTTCCTCAGATCGACGCGTTCACGACGACGAACCCGACCTACTCGCGGGCGTTCTACCTCAAGGGATTCTGCAACGCCGTGCTCGAGCACGACGACGAGGCGGTGGCGGCGATCCAGAAATCGATCGAGCTCGAACCGACGTTCGCGGGGAGCCAGACCCTGCTCGGGAAGGTCTACGTGCGGCAGGGGAAGACGGCCGAGGCGGAAGCGGCCTTCCGCAAGGAGCTCGAAAACACCGCGGCGTCCCCCGAGGTGCAGACCGACGCGCTGCTCAGCCTCGGCAGCGTGCTCCGCGATCAGAAGAAAACCGACGACGCGATCGCGACGTTCGAGAAGGTCATCGCGCTCTCGCCGAAGCGGCCGGAGCCCTACATCGAGCTGTCCGGCCTCTATTCGGACAACGGCCATCTCGACAAGGCGGAGGCGATCCTGACGCAGGCGAAGGAGGCGGGCGCCGACGATCCGGCGGCGATGCTGCACGTCGGCATCTCCTACTTCAACAAGAAGGACCTACCGCATGCCGAGGCGATGTGCCGGCGCGTCATCGACGGCGGAAAGGCGAACAACGCCGACCTCTCCGCGGCCTACGCGATCCTCGGCCGGGTGCAGCTGAACACCGGGAAGAAGGACGAGGCGGTCGCCTCGCTGAAGAAATCGACCGAGCTCGATCCGGGCGGCCGCTTCGCGCCGCAGAACGACGAGCTCCTCAAGGCGCTGAAGGTGAAGTGAGCGCCGCCTCCGCCGCGTGGAGCGCGAAGGCCACCGTCATCCTGGCCGGAGGGGACGCGCTCCCCGGAGCGCCCGCTTCGAGGCGCAGCGCGTAGGATCCGACTGGGAGCGCCCTGGCGTCGACGCGGACGAGCCCGCGATAGCCGCCGGTCGGCTCGACGCCGAAAAACAGCATCGACGACGGCAGGTCGATCGGCTTCCCGTCGGAGTTCAGGACCTTGGCACCCAAGGTCGCTTGCGGCTTGCCGTCCACTTCGGGGATCCCCTTGATCCAGAAGGCAACGAGGAGCGTCCGGCCGGCGTCGAAGTCGAGAGAGGTCGGCGGGTAGATCAGGAGCCCGGGCTTGAGCATCAGTGGATCCGCCTCGACCGGGATGTTCGGGCGCGAGAGAGTCGGGGATGCGGGCTCGGCCTCGGACGTCACGATCGTCGCCGAAAAGGCGGGGACGGTCCCTTTGGGAGGCGGCGGGACGGCGACGGTCGAGGTCCAGGTCGCCAGTTGCGCCGGCGTGGCGAGGCGCAGCGTTCCCTGCACGTCGTAGAGTCCGGGGAAGAGCGAAAGCCGGCCTTCGACCCGGAACCCGCGACGCATCAAGGCGATGCCGTCCGGCTTCACCTTCAGGCTGAACGCGCGATCGTACCGGTCGACGATTTCGCCTGCGGCTCGTGCCACCAAGTGAAACTCGACGTCCATCGCGCCGCGCCCCTGCGCGTCGGGGGGCAGGTCGATCGGCCCCACCGCCTCGAGCACCACGGCGACAGGGATTTTCTTCGGATCGGCCGACGGCAACGGAACGGCGACGCCGCGTGCCGCCAGGGGGCGGTACTTGTCGAGCGATTCGACCGCGGTCGCCGCTCCCTTCTCCGGTCGATCGAGGGGGGTGACGTCGCTGTAACGTCCGCGCCGCGTCGTGACGACGAGATCGGGACGGTTGACCTTCACGACCGTCTTCCGGTACCGCCCCGTCTCCGGCGTGACCGGCACGCGGCAGGCGATGCGATAGAAGTGGGACGACTCTTCCTGGATCGACTCGAAATCGCGGCTCATGTCGGTCGACGTCAGCATCCGTCCGCCGGTCTCGCCGGCGAGGACACCGAGGAATTGGCGCCGCGAGCTGGCGGAGCCGGAGCCGAGCGACCGCTCGAGGCCGAGGTCGCTGAGGATGTTCTCGTCCATCCCGAGCTTGCCGACCGCGATCCGCCAGTCGATCGGCTGGGAGACGTCCCCGGCGGCGAGATCGTTCCCGATGTCGAGCGTGTAGGCGGTGACGCCCAGCTTCGATAGGCTCCGGATGAGGCTCTGGAACTTCATCGTGAACCCGCCGGTCTGCGCCTTGAGGTCGCCGGCGGTGTTCATCGGGAATCCCGGCGACACGACGATCAGAATGCGTCTCCCGGGAAGCGCTTGGAAGAGCTGCGCGAGGTTGTCGAGGGACTCGTAGATGTGCTCGCGCTGCCAGTCGAGCTCCGAGGCGGCGTTCGGGGCCTGCTCGGTCAGGCGCTGCTTCATCAGGGGGTTGTTCCCCGTGGAGGTGTCCGAGAGGACCGACTCGCTGATCTGATCCTCGAGGGACGAAGTGGACATCCATGAGATCTTCCCGATCGAGCGGGCGATCTCGTCCTTGTTCGAGGTGATCCCCGAAACGGGGCGCAGCGAGAGATCGAGCTGGTAGACGGCCGCGAGATCGTCGGGGCCGAGATGCTTCTGCGCGAACTGCTGCGCCGCCTTCTTCGCCTGGTTCATGCGAAGCGCGGTCGAATCCCCGAGCGCATCGAAGACGATCACGAAGCTCCGCTTTTCCGGCGTGCGCCCGGCGGGAGTCTCGGACGGGGCCGCGGTCCCGGCTTCGGCGGCGGACGGGGCGGCCGGCGCTGCCGCCTGTGCCGCCTTCGATGGCGTCGCCTCCGGCCGGCCCCACTCGTCCACCGCGACGACTTCGAGCGGCACGCCGTCCTCCTGAACCGAGAAGTCCTTCGGCTCGAGGCCGGAGACGACGTGTCCCGATTTGTCGCGGACAACGACGTCGAGCTGCGCCAAGCGCACTTCGACGTGCTCGTACGCGGCTGCTTTCACCGGCGGAGCCGCGGGGCTCGTCTCGGGGTTCGGAGCCGCGCCCGCCGCGGCGATCGACGTGACCGCGATCACCCACCGGACCCAGCGCGTCGATTGCATGCGCCGATTCTAGCGTGTGGGCTCCGATTCGCTGGTTCGCCAGCGCGGACGCCGGGCCTCGCCGCCATCGCCGACAATCCATGAATCGGTATCATTCAATAATTTGAATTCGATTCTCCCAAGACGGCCACTTTTGTCCGAAATCGGCGTCTCGTAACCTGTTCAAAATAAATGGCTTGCTGAAACGATAGAGCGGTCGTTTTGTGGCACCGAACCTGCTCTCTTGCAAAGCCGCCACGGCGAACTCAGATTCCTGACCAGGATCTGAGCTCATGGGGTCGCCGGGCGAGTTGTCGGGGGATGGTCAGTCCTCATTGTCAGTGGGTGCAGCACCTTTAAGCCAGGAGGGCGCGTGATGGTGAAGAGATGGTCTCGGCTGCTGCTGCTCTGCTCGATGGCGTGCCTGTGCGCGCTGTCGGCCTGGGCGCAGACGGCCACAACCGGCGTCATCGAAGGACGCCTGCGGGATCAGGCCGGAAACCCGGTCGCCGGCGCGACGGTCACAGCCGTCGCGAACCGAGCGCCGGCAGCGGCCGTAACGGACAGTCAGGGACGCTTCGTCCTGCCGAACCTCCAGCCCGGCACCTACAAGGTCCGGGCGGAAGCCCCCGGCAAGGCGCCCGTCGTGGTCGACGAGATCATGGTGAGCATCAACACGCGCTCGCGTGTGGACTTCACGATGGTGTCGGGCCAGACCGAGACGGTGACGGTGACGGCGGAATCGCCCGTCGTGGACACGAAGTCGGTGACGACCGGCGGCACGTTCAGCGTCGCCGGTTTGATCGACCAGGTCCCCGTCGGCCGTAACCTCGCGGCCACCTTGGCCTTAGCCCCGGGTGTCGAGAGCGGCCTCGGAACGGGCGCCGGCAACTACTCGATCTCCGGCTCGTCGGGCCTCGAGAACTCCTACGTCGTGGACGGTGTGAACATCACCAACACGGGGTACGGCGGCATCGGGTCGTACAACATCATCTACGGCTCCCTCGGCACGGGCGTGACCTACGACTTCCTCGAGGAGGTTCAGGTCAAGACCGGCGGCATCGACGTCGAGTACGGCCAGGCGACGGGCGGCGTCGTGAACACGGTCGTCAAGACCGGGACGAACGAATTGTCCGGCCAGGTGTCCCTCTACGCGGGCGCGCCGGTCAATGAATTCAAGCAGACGAGCCTGTTCGTCGGCGCCGTCAACCCGCAGAAGGGACAGTGGAGCGACAACGCGGATTACGACGTGGGTCTGTCCGTCGGCGGCCCGATCGTCAAGGACAAGCTCTTCTATTTCCTCGCCTACAATCCCGTCAAGGACACCGCATCCGCGGCGATCGAGAACATCGCGCTGCCCTCGACGATCGATGCCGGCGACCCGACGCGCGTCCCGTTCGATCCCACGGCGTCGTATCCGGCGGCCGACGCCGGGCTCCAGAACCGCAAGCGTTCCTCCAACAACTACGCGGCGAAGCTGACCTGGTACGTGAGCCCGAACCACAGACTCGAGATTTCCGGGTTCGGCGATCCGTCGACCGGAGACTCCGGGCCGCAGCGCTTCTCGCTGCGGAACATCGACTTCCCGGAGGGCGGCGGCCTCTCCTCGATCAGCTACGGCGCCAATAACTACACGCTGAAGTACGACGGCGTCTTCACGCCGACGTTCTTCATGCAGGCGCAGATCGGCCGTCACGACGGTAAGTTCACCGAGGATTCGGTCCTCAACAAGTCGCGCTATACCGACCAGCGGCAGCTCCGCTGCTTCCTGAGCCCGCGCCTGTGCGCGCCGGGTCAGGCCCGCGACAACGCCGCGCAGTGGGCGTTCGGCGGCGTCGGCTTCATCTCGAACTCGAAGGACGTCAACGACCAGGCCAAGGTCGTCTTGACCTGGGCCCACGGCAACAACGAGCTCAAGGGCGGCTTGTCCTACGACCTGATCAAGTACACCGACGCCCAGGACTACAGCGGCCAGAACATACCGATCAAGTTCACGCGCGACGGCAGCGACGCGGGAGGCGGCATCACCACACCGGTGGCGTTGGCCAATCCGTGCCCGACCACCGGTCCGCAGACCTCCGCGACCGACTGCTACGTCCTGCTCGATTCCCGCGGCGGCACGCTGGCCTCGATGCGCAACCAGGTGGGGACCGGCGCTCTCCAGTGGCGCACGACCCGTGGCCGCTTCAACCCGAGCCCCGGGCCGACCCAGACCGACGACTACGCCGTCTTCCTCCAGGACACCTGGTCGTTCACGCCCAAGTGGACCCTGAAGGCCGGCGTCCGCGCCAGTCAGCAGAAGATCGCGGGCGAGGGCGACTACACACTGAACTTCCGGTACGACGACCCCTCGGGGGCGATCGAAAGCTCCGCGCCGTCCGCCGTGGCGGGAGTCTACAAGTTCGACTGGGCGTTCGCGCCCCGTGTCGGCCTGACCTGGGACGTCAAGGGGGATGGCCGGAGCAAGGCCTACCTGAACGTCGCCCGCTACTTCGAACGCGTTCCGAACGATCTCGCGATCCGCGCCCTCTCGAACGAGGCGGGGATGGGGACGATGACGTTCTCGAGTTGGGATCTCGCGGTCGGGACCCCGCTGAACCAGACGAACGGTGGCTCGATCCGTGGCGGACAGACCAGCGTCCAGGACGGAACGAAGCTCCCGTACGTCGATGAGCTCGTCCTCGGTTGGCAGTCCGAGGTCGGACGCGACGTGTCCTACGAGATTCGCGGCATCTACCGCGAGCAGGGCCGGGCGCTCGAGGACACGCAGTTCAACACCGTCGAGGCGACGGAGAACTACTATTCGTACGCCTACTTCGGCACGGTCGGGAGCGGCGCCGTCGATCGCGTTCCGTTCCCGAACGATACGCAGACGTTTACCAGCCAATGTTGCGGGGTTCTCCCCGGCTCGCCGTTCGGAAACTACGTCCTCGCGAACCCCGGCGAAAACACCCAAGGCAACTTTCCGAAGGCTGTCCGCAAGTACTACGCCCTCGAGATGATCCTCAGCAAGCGGTTCGGCGACCACTGGCAGTTCTACGGCAACATGAAGTTCTCCCGCCTGCGCGGGAACTACGAAGGGCTGTTCCGGAACGACAACGGCCAGTCCGACCCGAACGTCAGCTCGTTGTTCGACTTCCCGGATTCACCGCTGCTGGCCGGACAGTTCCAGCCCGGACCGCTCAACTCGGACGTACCGTACTCGATGAAGCTGTACGGGAACTACACCTGGGACAACGGTCTCAATCTTGGTACGGCGCTCAACATCGCGGCGGGGACCCCGCGGACCCCGCTTCTCGCCCACCCGAACGGTTTCTATCAGAACTCCGGCGAAGTCCCCGGAATCAACCCGGTGTACTACTGGTACAGCACGACGGGCTGCGGTACGGCAGCGGAGTGCTTCACGACGGGAACCGCCAACGACTTCTTCAACGACGCTGGGGCGGTCATTCCGGGAGCCTCCTGGAACTTCCCCCACCTCTATACCTACAACATCGCCAAGCGTGGCTCGACCGGCCGCACGAGCGTGCAGCCTTCGCTCGATCTGAGCCTGTCGTGGCAAAAGAAGTTCAACCGCTGGGCGACATTCGGCCTCGGCGTGACGGTGTTCAACGTCCTCAACTTCCGCGAAACCAACACCTTCGATGACAACGTCGAATTGCAGGCCGGCGTCACGGATCCCGACTACGGGAAGCCGCTCGGGTTCCAGGCTCCCCGCACGGTCCGTGGGTACCTGCGCTGGAGCTTCTGATCGCAACCTAGACAGACGGCCGGAAGCCTCGGCTTCCGTAGAGAGGGCGCCCTCGGGCGCCCTCTCTTTTTGTGTCCGCGCTCGGACGTGACGCCCGCGTTCGTTTCGCCGCCCCTCCTATAATCGGAGGGTGAGGCACCCCGTACCCGCGCGTTCGTACGGGACCCTCGCGGTGGCCGCCTTGCTCTTGGCCGCATGCGGGGGAAGCCCGGCGACGCCCACGAAGAACGGTCACGCGGAGCGAGCAGCGGTCGCCCCGCCGGAGGGGCGGGTTCTCATCATCGGCCTCGACGGCGCCGACTGGGAGATCATCGACCGGCTGACCGCCTCGGGGCGGCTCCCCAACCTCGATCGCCTGCGCCACGAAGGAGCGTGGGGCGTGCTCCGGTCGGAGGAACCGCTCCTGTCGCCGATCGTCTGGACGACGATCGCGACGGGGCGGCCCCCGGGCGACCACGGCATCGTGGGCTTTCTCACGGAGCGGAACGGCCGGACCGAACCGGTTCGGTCCGACGAGCGCAAGGTCCGCGCGTTCTGGAACGTCGCGAGCGACCTCGGAGTCCCCGTCGGCGTGATCGGCTGGTACGCAAGCTGGCCGGCGGAGCCGGTGCGCGGCTACCTCGTCTCCGACCGGGCGGGAAGCCATCAGGTCGGGGGGCGATCGTCGTCCACCAACGGGGGGCTGGCGTGGCCCGCGGACGCGGTCCCGGAGATCGAGCGCGTCCGCGCGGCGGTCGACCAGGAGGTGACAGCCTCGACGGCCGCGCGGTTCTTTTCGCCGGGTGCCATCGCCGGAGGTGCGCGGATCGAGGTGGAACAAGACCGCCTCGACACATTCGTCGGGATTCTGCGGACGACCGAGCTCTACCGCCGGCTGTTCCCGATCCTCGAGGCGCGTTTCCATCCGGCGATCTCGGCAGTCTACTTCGAAGGAACCGACGCCGTCGGGCACCTGTTCGCGGAGTACGAGCCGCCTGCGCTTCCGTGGACGACCGAGGCGCAGCGCGAACACTTCGGCCCGGCGTTCGGTCGCTACTACGACTACGTCGATGTGATCCTGGGTGAGCTGGTCGCCGCCGTAGATCCCCGGCGGACGACGGTGCTGATCGTTTCCGATCACGGGTTCAGGAGCGGCACGAGACGTCCGCTGGCCCCATCCAGGACCGCCGAGGGGAGCCAGGCGCCTCTCTGGCACCGCCGTGAGGGAATCATCCTCGCGTGGGGACGGGGCGTGCGCGGCGGCACGAAGCTCCCCGAGAGCCGGATCTACGACGTGGTCCCGACCGTCTTCCGCCTGCTGGGATTGCCGCTCGCCGCCACACTGACGGGGCATCCGATCGATGCAGGGCTCACGGCCGAGATCCTCGCGCGCCCGGCCTCTACGACGGGGGACTACGAAGCCGCTGGGAAGCGCGAGGTCGCGGAGGCCGCCGAGGCGGACTCCGACGAGACGATGTCGAAGCTCCGCGCCCTCGGGTACGTCGGCGGTTCGGCTCCGGTGGCTTCTCAGGGAGACGGCCAGGACCGGATCCCCTTGAACCGCTACAACCGCGCGCTCGTGCTGCTCAACTCTGGGCATCGGGACGAGGCGTCGACGATCTTCGTCGCGCTCGAGCGGGAGGTCCCGGCATTCTCGCTCGGATTCCTCGGGGACGCGCTCGTTCACCTTCGGGACGGCGCCCCGGGCGACGCGGTTCGTCCCCTCGAACAGGCGATCGCCGTGAGTCCGGGTCTCGCGATCGCTCACGCCTACCTGGGAGAGGCCTACCTCGCCGTCGGCCGCGACGCCGACGGCCGGCGCGAGCTCGGCCGCGCGCTCGCCATCGATGCCTCGCAGGGACGACCGGCGCTGCTGCTCGCCGAGGCCCTTCTGGCGCAAAAGGATCTTCGCGGCTCGGCCCGGTGGTTCGAGGTCGCGCGCGCGAACGGCGACGACCCGGCCGACCGGGCGCGCGGGTGCGTCGGCCTGGCGGTCCTGGCGGAAGAACGGAAGCGGTTCGACGAGGCCGAGCGGCTGTACGACGAGGCGTTGCACCTGAGCCCCGCCCTCCCGGCGGCGCTCGAGCGCTACGGGAACCTGGAGCTCTTCCGAGACCGGCCGGCCCGAGCCGCGGAGCTGCTGGCGCCTCTGGCCGCGACAGCGCAGGCATCTCCGGCGGTGCTCACGTTGTACGCCCGCGCCCTCGCCGGCACCGGACGGCGAGATGAGGCAAAGTCCGTTCTCGGCCGCGCGCTGGCGATCGACTCCGGGAACGCCGAGGCCCGCGAGCTCCTGGACGAGCTCGGTCGCGGCGCGACTCGACGCTGAGATGAGCCGGGGCAGGGTGGCCGGCCTCGTCGTCGCCTTGGCGCGAATTGCCAACCGGCCGGGAAATCGCCAAGAAGCCGCACGATCGCTCCGCGAAGCGCTGCGTCTCGCGCCGGACGACGCGGTGAAAGAGCGAGGGGGACGGGACCCGCAACTGTCCCCATTGCTCGAGCCCTAATCGGCTGTTTTCTTCAACCATTCGTATGCATCCAAGAACCAGGATGCAGTGCCCTGCATCGCTGCGTGAGCTCCGCATGCGAGGCGCGACAGTCGGCGGTTTTGATCACTAACGAGCCCGGCACAAGAGTTGCGGTAAGAACATCGGCCGCCGTGCTGCGACCTTGCAGCGGGCAACGGCGGCTCATCGAAGGACGGAGGACGCTGGATGAAGAAGAGTTGGATGGCAGCAGCGGCGATCGCGACGATGTCGCTTGTCGCCGCTCCGCGAGTTACGGCTGCGGAAGGGTCCGACGCGACACCGGCGACGGACGAGGCGAAGACCAACCTCGACTGGTTCGGCACCTTGCGGGTTCGCCCGGAGTACAGCGACAACCTCGCCGACCTGGCCGGAGGAATCAACGATGAGTTCGCCTACGCCGCCTATCGCGCAAACCTGGGCCTGAAGGCCAACCTCGACAAAGGGGTATCGCTCGTCTTCGACGTGCAGAGCCTCGGCAAGTGGGGGGAAGACCAGACGGCGCAAAAGGGCACGCAGACCCAGAGCAACTTCACGGCGAATCTCGGCCTGTTCACCGCCTACGCCGATGCCCACCACATCTTCGGCCAACCGATCAGCCTCCGCGCCGGCCGCCAGCCTCTGGTGTTCGGGGACGAATGGATCCTCGGCGACAGCGATTTCTATGGGGGCACGGCCTGGGACGGCATCCGCGCCGACTTCGACCACAAGCTCGGAAGCGTCAGCGTCTTCTGGGCGAAGATCGCCGAGCTGTCGACCCCCGAGCTCACCGTCGCGCCGGACAGCCAGGACCGCGACCTCTACGGAGTCTGGTCCACGCTGACGTTCGCAACAGTACATACCCTCGATACCGCGGTCCTTTACGACTCCGACCACCGTTCGCTCGTGGCGGTCGGCGGACCGCACTTCACCGACAAGCGGTTCACGGGGACCGTGCGCTACCACTGGGGCAAGGATCGCGGCGGGTTCGTGAACGCGAACGGAGCCTATCAGTGGGGGGGCACGACGACGACCCCGCTCTCGACCGTCCAGGCCTCGATCCACGCCTACGCGTTCGAATTCACCGGCGGGTACGTTTTCGATTACCAAGGGCGTCCCTACAAGCTTTGGGGGCGCGTGGCCGACTACACGGGCGACAAGGCAGCGACCGCCGCGGACGAGACGTTCCACGATCTCGCGATGGATCAGCACGCCCGCTACGGCTACCTGGACTTCTGGGGCGGGACGTGGGGCTTCCAACCCTACCTCGGCGGAGCGCCCGGCTTCCAGGCGCTGCAGATCGGGTTCGAGGCGTCGCTTCCCGACGGCATTCGTCTGACCGGGATCGCGCAGAAGCTCCAGACCGAGCAGCGCGTCTCGCCCACGGACAGCACACGCAACTTGGGGGAAGAGTTCGCGATCGTCGCCGCGTACGACTACGGGAAGAACCTCAGCCTGGAGCTCGCGTTTGCGCAGAGTTATCCAGGCAAAGCGTTCACGTTCGTTCCGCCGAACTTCGCGACCGACACGGCCCGGCGGGTCTACCTCAACACGGTGGTCAGGTTCTAGCGGTGGCCAGCCCGCCGCTTCTGGAGGATTGAGACATGCGACGGCACTCGAGACGGACCGTCAGCGCCTTGCTGGTCCTCCCGCTCTTGTTTGCGGGAGGACTGGGGGTCGCCCTGGCGGGCTCCACCCAGACCGCGACCATTCGCGGCCACGTCGCCGACGACAAAGGAGAGGCCCTCGTCGGCGTCACAATCAACCTGCGCGCCGAAACGCTCATCGGGGAGCGCGCGCTGATCACCGACGCCTCGGGTAACTACTTCGTCGGAGGCCTCCCCCCCGGAAAATACACGGTGACCGCACAGCTCGGCGGATACATCACGACCGCATTCGAGACGCTGCTCGTGATCGACCAGACGACGGTGCTCAACATGGTTCTCAAGGAAGGGGAGCTGACCGAGACCGTCACGGTCGAAGGAACCAAGCCTGTCGTGGACAAGGGGAGCACGGAGGGCGCGGTGGTCGTCGACAAGGCGTTCACCGAGTCCCTACCGCTCGCTCGCAACATCGGAGCGCTGATCGGATTCGCCCCAGGGGTCGCCAATGCCTCCAGCGGGAACCCGAACATCGGCGGCGGAACGTCGGGGTCCAACAACTATCTCTTCGACGGTGTGAGCACCCGAGATACAGTCACCGGAACGTTCGGCGCCAACCCCGTCTACGATTCCGTCGAGATCGTGGACACGAAGCTCTTCGGGATCTCGGCGGAGTACGGCCAGTTCCAGGGGGGGGTCGCGAACTTCACCACGAAGACGGGCGGGAACGCCTTTACCGGTTCGCTTCGCGACGTCGTGACGTCACCGTCGTGGACCAACTCGCACGACGTCAATGCCAACGAATTCGGCCCGGCCGGCCCTCCAATCAACAGCAGCGGCGCACCCGCCAACGCAGATCGCGGGCCCGCGGACACGAGCCACGAGCTGCAAACCACTCTGGGCGGACCGATCGTGCGCGACCACGCCTGGCTGTTCCTGACCTATCAGAAGATTCAGACGGCGCTGTCCTTCCAGATCGGCAATCCGGCGGGCGGTCCGACGGGCGCCGGCATCTTCCCGACGGTGCAGCAGGGCGACTTCTCGCTGATCAAGGGAACCGTTCAGGCCACGCCCAACCATCGCTTCCAGTACCAGTGGCAAGAAGATCCGTTTTCCGTCCCTGTCTGCTACGACAGCACATTCTTCGGCGGCGTCTGCTACGAGCAGTACAACGTCGAGAAGCAACAACAGGGTGGCCACCTCTGGCTGGCGAGCTGGGATGCCACCTGGGGGCCCAACATCGTGACCAACGTCAAGGTGGCGCGAGTCGAGAATGGCTTCCCAGGGAACTTGCCGGAAGCTCCGGTCCCCGATCGTCCTGGGCTACCGCACTCTCGAACGAACGAGATGGGGCTCGGGATCGACCTCGGCTCCGGTGACAGCTTCGACAACACCGTGTTCTCGGCCGTTCCGAATACGCGCCCCCGGGAGCAGTACGAGGCGTCGGCCACGATGTTCTTCGGCTCGAAGAACGCCGGGAGCCACACGGTCAAGATCGGCCTCGACTACAACAAGAATCAGAACATCGGGTCGTCCACGATTGCCGGGAACGCGATCTTCTACTTCACCTTCGTCAACCCGCCGCCCGGGATCGCCGGCGGCACCGGCGACGCGTACGACGTGAACAACCGGCAATACCTGTACTGGATCGACTTCGCGCCGCCGGGTCAGGCCGCGTCGATCAACAAATACACGAATCTCTATGTCCAGGACGACTGGCAGCTCAACCGGCACTGGACGTTCAACCTCGGCCTTCGCGGAGAAAAGTCGGACAACGAGAACGACGTCGGCGAGAAGATCATCAGCAGCACGGGGATCGCGCCTCGACTGGGTGCGTCGTTCGATGTGACCGGCCAAGGTAAGCACCTCATCAAGGCCACCGCCGCGCGCTATCTCGCAGGGATCAACCTCACGACGATCGATCCTTTCATCCGCCTTGCCGGAGGACAGAGCGAATACAACATCTGGGCCAACACCAGCGGGGCTCCGGGAGTCCCGACGTGGACCCTCGTCGGACAGCACAGCGCCGATCCCTCCTCGTCGCAATTCGCTTCGGGGATCAAGCCGCAGCACATCGACGAGTACACGCTCGGATACGAATTCTCACTTTCGCCTTCCCTGGGGTTCAAGGCCAACGTGATCGACCGTATGTGGGGAGACATCATCACGACCCATTTTTCTTTCGACTATTCGACGGGACAGGCTCGCAAGATCACCCGGATCGACAACAACTCGGCTGCGAAGAGGAAGTACCAGGGGCTCTTTCTTCAGGCTGAGAAGCGCTTTTCGAACGGCTGGCAGCTGTTGGCGAATTACACGCTCAGTAAGGCCCAGGGAAACGTCACCAACGAAGACGGTTTCGACTCGTTCGGCAGCTACGCGGGGGTCCCCCAGACGACCAACAACCGGTACGGATATGAGCCTTGGGACGCGCGCCATCTGCTCAAGGGATTCGCCTTCTACAACCTGCCGCTGCACAGCAAACGCCACGCTCTCAGCCTCGGTGGGGCGCTGGCGTATCAGACGGGATTCGCGTACGGAAAGCAGACGGCCGCCCCGGGGCAGCTGCTCGTGGTCGGTCCTGGGCCTGACGGGATCCAGGACACTGCTCTCGGGAGCACCCCGGTCGCCGGATCGGACGACCAGACGGACAACGTGATCGTCTTCACCGAACCGCGTGGGGCGCGAAACGCTCCGAGCTACTGGCAGCTCGACGGTTCGATCAACTACCACTTCACGTTCGCGAAGAAGATCATCTTCGAGACGCGCTTCGAGGTCTTCAACATCACCAACGAACAGAAGCCCCTCGTCGTGGACACCACGATCAACACGAACTTGACCGTCGATCCGACATTTGGCTACCCGACGTCGTACGGGCAGCTTCAGGTCCCGCGAACGTACGACCTCATCTTCGCGCTGACTTGGTAGTTCGCGGATCCGCTGTGGAGAACGGGGGCCTCCGGGCCCCCGTTCTCTTTTCTCGGGCGAGCCTAGATCGAACCCAGGAGGCCGCGGGCGAGTTCGTCCTGGGGGTGGCGCTCGAGGTGGTCGCGGAGCAAGGCCTTCGCTTCGTCGACGCGGCCCGCTCGGACCAGGAGGGCCGAAAGGCGTAGAGAAGCATTCCCGAACGCGGGGTTGATCTCCAGGGCGCGCCGGTAGTCGGCTTCGGCCCCCGCGGCATCGCCGGAAAACTCGAGCGCCACTCCGCGGTAGAGGAAAGCCTCGGGCTCGTCCGGGTTCTCGCGGAGGCACGCCTCCGCCTCGAGGCGTGTGGCCGCCCAATCCTTGCGGCCGACGGCGACCCGCATCATCTCGAGATGGGCGCCCGGGTAAGACGGGTCGGCGGCGACCACGCGCGCGAGCTCGGCCCGCGCATCGTCGAAGCGCCCCAGCATCCGGTACGCGACGGCGCGCTGGAACCGGACCCCAGGGGTGTCGCTCACCGCGAGGAGCGCGTCAAGGGCTGGGAGGGCGGCCTGCGCGTCCCCCCGCTCCAGGGCGCGGGAGGCCTCGGTGAAGCGTCGATAGACGTCGATCCTGTCCTTCGGATCGTCGAGCGGCTGGCCGGCGTTTCGTGACGGTGAGCCGGCACCGACGTACCCCAAGCTCCGTAGCTTCGGGTCGATCGAGGCGGACTCTTCGTCCGGCTTCGCCATCGGGCCGAGTGTCTCCGCGATCCAGCTGCGCAGGTTCGCGGCGTCGCCCTGGCGGTTCACGAGCAGATTCGTCCGCTCCGACGGATCCTGGAGAACGTCGTACAGCTCCGCCTTGGGTGCGTCGATCAGCTTGATCGGCCCATCGATCGCCGATCTCAGCGGGCTCCATCCGTAGTTGCGGTAGGGGAGCTCGGTCTCGAGGGCGAGGCGCCGCTGCGAGCGCTCGCGTCCGGATGGGGCGTCGAGGGGAACGCCGTCCACATCCTTCGGCGCCTCGAGCCCGAGGAGCGACAGAATGGTCGGAGCCACGTCCACGGTGGAGGCGAGATCGGTGCGGGTTGCGCCACGCTCGACTCGCGGGCCCGCCAGTATCAAGGGCACGCGCACGGTCGGCTCGTAGAGAAAGAATCCGTGCGTGTCCTCGCCGTGTTCGCCCAGCGCCTCGCCGTGATCGCCCAGGACGCAGTAAAGAACGGGCTCGCCGTGAAGAGTCTGCTCGAGCGCGGCCGCGAGGTCGGCGAGCGCCGCGTCCACGCGCGCGATTTCTCCTTGGTAGGGATCGGTCGAGAACCGCTCGCGGAACGGGGACGGGGGATCATACGGATCGTGGGGGTCGTAGAAGTGGACCCACAGGAACAGGCGTCGGTCACCGCGGGCGCCGAGTTGCCCGAGCGCCGCGCGGACGACCTCACCGGCGTCGCGCTCGAGCCCCGCCGCGTTTCGCGGGTCGGTCAGGCGATCGTCGAACGCCTCGAACCCCCGCCGGACGGGGAAGCGATGCGAGACCGGATACCCCCCCACGGCGGCGGCCGTGAAGAACCCCTGTCTGGCCAGAATCTCCTGAAGAAGCTGAACACCGTCGCGCATCCGCGTTTCGCCGTTCGCGTGGACGCCGGTGTGTGCCGGGTAGAGCCCCGTGAGGATCGAGACGTGCGACGGAAGCGTGAGCGGGACGACGGAATACGCTCGCGCGAATCGGGTCCCGCGCGCGGCGAGCGCGTCGAGCCACGGTGTCCCGGCGCCGGCGCGGCCGTAGCAGCCGAGACGGTCGGCGCGGGTGGTGTCGAGGGTGACGAGGACGACGTGACGTGCCGCCGGTTCGGCCGGGTGCCGCGCGCAGCCCGCAAGCAGGAGGGTTGCAGCGAGCGGTGCAGCCGCCCGCATCACGGCTCGACGCGGGCAGTGAACTCGGCCCTGCTTCCCGTCCCCGAGTCGATCGCCGTGACGAGGACGGTCAGGGGGCGGCACGGTCCCTGGAGCGTCTCCTCGATCACGGGATCGGGGAGACGGCCTTGCTTCATCTCCTCCGCGGTGTTCGTGATGTTGAGGTAGCGGTAGGAATCGTGAAGCGGCTCGGCGCGGTCGTCTTCCTGGACGCGCAGGTAGATCGAGAAATTGTTCGAGAAGATCTTCCCGACCTTTTCGAACACGAGACGGCTCCGATCGAGCCGCAGCCGCGCCACCACGATGCGCCGCTTGTTCTCGGAGCACGGATCGGGGACGGCGGTCAGCTCGCCGGTCAGAAGCGGTGGGTCCGGGAGATGAGGGATTTCCCTACGGACGTCGACGTGAACCCCCTTCCGCCGGATCTTGATCCGGACGTCGTGATTGCCGAAGAGCTTCCTGTCGTCGGAGAGGTAGTACCCGGCCGTGTACAGTCCCGCCGACAGATCGATGATCTTCCCGAGCGCCTCGTGCACGTCGGGATCGAGGCTCGCCGTCCCTCCCGTGCGACGGGCGAGCTCGGCGAGGCCCTGCTGGTAGTTCTCCTGGCTCCTGCGGAAGACGTCGATCTGCTCCGGGTTCGTGGCTTCGCTCTGCGCCGAGCCGACCTGGGCGCTCGACACCCCAGCGCGGTTCGTACTTCCTGGATTGATCGTGAAGAATGACACGCGGGCCCGGGAGGCCGCATCGGCGAGCGTATCGAACGCCGCGTCGGTTCGATCGACCGAGAAGTTGAGCTGCATCGCTTGCCGGAATCCGAGGGTGGCGCGGGCCGCGTCGATCGCGTCCGATGCCGGGATCCTCGCGAACCCGTCGCTGAAGAGGACGATCGCCTTGACGTCCGGAATCGGGGCGAGCGATCGCGTCAGCTGGGTCAGCGCCACGAGAAACGCGTCGGCCTCGCGCGCGCGCTCGTCTTCGTACGCGTTGGCCTGGCTCTGCGCGCACGAGGATGACCGAGCTGAGCCCCGGCAGGTCTGCATGAGATCGAGGAGAGACGCGATCTCGCCGAATCGGTCGGCGGCCACCCGATCGATCGTGCTGAAGACGCGGTCGGCCGCGATCTTGAGCTTCTCGCGGTCGGAGGTGAACGTCTGCACGAGCTCGGTCTTCCCCGTGAACGCCACGATCGCCGCGCGGTCCCCCGGTGCCATGTCCTTCGTGACGAACTGCTGCAACGCTTGAACGGCGCGAAGCTTCGTTCCTTGCGACGACGCATAGTTGTCCACGACGAAGACGATCCAGCGGCCCGGGCTGACGGCGACCGAGGCGGAAGGTCCGGCCGGCGCGGGAGCCTTCTGCGCGGTACCGCGGCGCTCGTAGTAAGGCTGTACGAAAGCCAGCCTTCGGGGCGCGCCTCCTTCCGTGATCTCGACGTCGTCCGTCGTGAGGCCGGGGACCGGGTTCCCCTTCCCGTCGGTCGCGATGAAGTTCAACTGGACGAGCTGGACCTCGACATGCTCCTCCACACCGGTCTTGATCGGGGTGTCCGCGGACGGTGCGGCGCCGGCGAACACGGCCAGGATGGGCAGGACGAAGGCGCGGCGCATGGCTCGGGTGGGGGTCACGGGCCTACCGATTCTATCCCGCTTCCCGATGCCACACCTCGCCGCAAGCGTTTCCGATTGCGCCGTCACCGCACCCGAATCGCGCGCCGAGCAGCCTCTTTTGTTTCAACGGGTTACGTGGGGGAGTCCAGGCTGTCGGGGTCCGGGGCGCGGAGACCAAAAAAATCCTCGAACAACCTCTTGCACCCCCACGAAACATTGCTAAGATGACCGACGCTTCGCACGGGAATGGGTTCTTGGAACCTGGACGGCGCGAATCCCATCGGGGGTGAGTCTCGTCCTTTCCCGTCCGACGTTCTTTGAAAACTAAATAGAACGTGCCAGCCTTGCAGAAGCTGTCGTAAATGCTTCGCAAGATCTGCGGATCGCCGCCTCGTGCGGCATCCGCCGGATCGACTTCAGTAGCATGTGACCCGGCGTTCACGCCGGTTCCACATATCAACTGGAGAGTTTGATCCTGGCTCAGAACGAACGCTGGCGGCGTGCCTAACACATGCAAGTCGAACGCGAAAGGGGGCAACCCCCGGTAGCGTGGC
>JBGQLU010000053.1:0-22710 GCA_041500265.1 Acidobacteriota bacterium
GATCGCGACGTCGGCCCCGGATTCGAGGCGATCGACGTTCAGCGCGAGGTACGGCATCGGGTAGGCGAGATCGCAGTCGGTGAACACCGCGTACCGCCCGCGCGCGCGGTCGAGGCCCACGCGGATCGCGAACCCCTTGCCGCGGTTCGTGGTGAACCGGACGATGCGGATCGCCTCCCCCGCGTGCTGCCTCGCGAAGGCGTCCAGAAGGGCGGGGGTCGCATCGCGCGACCCGTCGTCCACGATGAGGAGCTCCCAGGGCTCCGGGTGAGCTTCGAGCCAGGCGCGCACTTCGACGAGGGTGGTCGCGAGAAAGCCCGCCGCCTCGTAGACCGGGAGGATCAGCGTCCCGAAGATCGTGCCGCCGGAGGCACCCAGGCTCACCGCGCGCTCCTTTCCCCTTCGGCCGCCTTCCACCGTACCACCGACCTTCGGCCCCGCGTCAACACGGGCTCCGCGGTCATCCCGGCCCCGGCTTCGACCGCGCCGATCTCCTGGGTCCGGACGATCCAGAGCCCCGGCGGGTCGGCGGCGACGCGCCCGGGGAGCCGCTTCGGGTCGTCCTCCCGCAGGAGCGTGCGATCGAGGTAGAAGTCGAGGCTGACGTCGGGGACGTGGACCGCTCCCACCACCTTCGCGTCGAGGCCGCGCGAGCGAAGGTCGGCGACGAGCGCGCGCGTGGATTCCTCCGGCTCGATGCGGGGGAGGGCGTACGCCACCCCCCCGACGACGATCACGATCGCGATCGCCGCTTGCGCGGCGACGAAGGCCCGGAGCCTTCTCGCGCGAACGGCGACGACGCCGGCGAGCGCGCCGGCCGCGAGGACGACCGCGAGGCCGACGAGCGCGGGGAAGGCATGCGCGAACTTCGGCGCGCGCCCCGTCGCGATCGCCGCGGCGCCCACGAGAACCGCGATCGCGCCGCCGGACCAGGCCACCGCCATCGTCCGCCGTCCGGGCCGGCCCGGGGAGGCGCCGGGCGCCATCGCGTCGCACCAGAAGCGCGCGACGAGGAACGCCGCGGGAGGGAACGCGGGAAGCACGTAGGTGAGCAGTTTGCTCGCCGAAAGCGAGAACAGCCCGACGATCGCGGCGAACCAGGCCAGCGCGAACGCGGGCCCCGGGGAAGTTCCTCCCCCTTCGTCGCGCCGCCAGGCTGCCTTGATCGCATCCCACAGCGCCACCGGGAGCGCGGAGGACCACGGCAGCATGCCGGCCGCGAAGACGGCGACGTAGAAGAACGGGATCTGGCGGTGCTCCGGGTTCATGAACCGGCCGAAGTTCTCCTCTCCGAGGAAGACCTTGACCACGAGGTCCCGGTGCGCGACGACCATGTAGACGTACCAGGGGGCGGCGGTCGCGAGGAAGCCGGCGGCCGCGGCGGCGAGCGCCCCTGGGCGCAGCAGCTCCCGGCGGCGCATCCAGAGCCCGTAGCCGACTAGCGCGATCGCCGGCACGAGGGCGCCGACGGGGCCCTTGGTGAGAACCGCCAGACCGAACGCCGCCCCCGCCGCCGCCGCGACCGCGACCCGCCGCGATTCGAGATAGCGGGCGACGGCGAGGAATCCGAGGGTGAAGAAAAGGGTGAGAGTCATGTCGGTCACCGCCGCCCGGGCGATGACCGCGTATTCGAGCGACGTGACGAGCACGATCGCACCCCACAGGTGGGCGTTACGAGCCTTCCAGCCCGCGGGCGCCAAGGCGGCGAGGCCGAGGGCACCCGCGAGCGCCGCCAGCGCGGAGCCGATCCGCGTGGCGAACTCGGTCACTCCGAAGAGCTTGTACCCGGCGAGCACGACCCAATAGAAGAAGACCGGCTTGTCGAACCAGGGCTCGCCGCGGAAGATCGGGACCGCCCACTGGTGGGACTTCAACATCTCGAGCGCCGGGACCGCGTAGTACGGCTCGTCGGGGTCGAGGAGCGCCGCCGCGCCGAGCTGGAAGAAGAAGAGCGGAATCGAGAGCGCGATCAGGACCAGAATCGCGCCCCGCGTCGAGATCCCCGGGGAGCCGTCACCCGTCATGGGAGCTCAGCGGCTCTCGCCCATCTGCTTCCGGAGCCACGGAATGCAGAGCACGAGAATGACGCCTACGACCGCGAGAACGACGGCCTGGAGCTGGAAGAGGCGTGACGGGCCCAGTTTCTCGAGTTGCCCGGCGCCGACACCGGCCAGCTTGTTCGCCCAAGCGTTCGCCAGGAACCAGACCCCCATCAGCATCGCGCCGTAACGGACCGGGGCGATCCTGGTCACCATCGAGAGGCCCACCGGAGACAAGCAGAGCTCGCCGCAGGTTTGGAGGAAATAGAGTCCGACGAGCCACCACGGGCCGACCCGTTGCCCGGAAGCGAGTCCGATCATCGCGACGATCATCAGGACGTAGGCAGCCGAGTTCAAGAAGAGCCCGTAGCTCATCTTCGCGGGGGTGCTGGGCTCCTTACCGGCGCGACCCAGCTTGATCCAAAGATACGAAAAGACCGGCGCCACGAGAATGATGAACGCAGGATTGACCCACTGATACCAGCCCGCCGGAAATTCGAATCCGAAGACGCTGAGCCGTGTGTAGCGCTCGGCGAAGAGGTTCAACGACGAGCCGGCTTGCTCGTACGCCGCCCAGAAGAAGAGCACGAACGCCCCGAGGATGAAAATCGCATTGACCTTCTTCATCTCGGCCGCCGTGCAGCGGATCTTGAGGAGGACGTACATGCAGACGCAGATCGAAAAGATGACCGGCCACATGGTGGCGCGAGCAGAGTCGATCAGGGACGGGTTCTCGACGCCCGGATGCATCGCGAACCAAACGGCGCCGAGGAGCCCTGGAAGGGCGGCGGCCCCCATCGCGACCAATTGACCCCCCGTCAGCGGCGGATCCGCGGGGCCTTCATGACCCGCCTTCCCGGATTTCTCCGGCCGAAGTCCGCGCTCGCCGAGGCGATGTCGCCCCCATGCGAAGAGGACGGTGCCGAGCACCATGCCGATGCCGCAGGCCATGAAACCGTAATGCCACGAGACCTTCTCACCGAGATAGCTCACGATCAGCGGGCTCAGTGCGCCGACGTTGATCCCCATGTAGAAGATGCTGAAGGCGGCGTCGCGCCGGACGTCCCCTTGTTCGTAGAGCTTCCCGACGATCGTCGTGATGTTGGGCTTGAAGAAGCCGTTCCCGATGATCAGAAGGATCAGCCCGAGGTACAGAAACCCGAGATGGGCCGCGGCGGCAGCCCCGCCGTCGCCCGTCGGCCACGCGTGCCACATGAGGCAAAACTGCCCCACCGCCATCATCACCGCCCCGATCAGGATCGCCCGCTGCAGTCCCAGATAGCGATCCGAGAGGAAGCCGCCGAGGAGAGGCGTGAGGTAGACGAGCCCCGTGTAGTCCCCGTAGATCCCGCCTGCGACCTGGTCGGACATCTTCAGGAAGTTGGTGAGGTAGAGGATCAGAAGCGCGCGCATCCCGTAGTACGAGAACCGCTCCCACGCCTCGGTGCCGAAGAGGAGATAGAGCTCGACGGGGTGGCCGAGGAACTCCTTCTTCGCGGAAACGTCGGTCGTGGCGTTCATCGAACGATCTCCATCCGGGGCGCTCGAGTGCGCGCCGCGGGGCTCAACGGAAGTTCCGGATGAGGACGGCGTCGCTCCCCACCTTGCCGGCGTTGACGACGACGTGCGTGCCGTCGGCCGTCCAGCGGAGGCCGATGATCTCACCGGAGACGAAGCGCGTGGTTTGGACCGGCTTCGACCCGTCGGCCGCCGTCACCCAGACGTTGGCAGCATCGCCGACCTTGCGCGCGAGTGCGATGCGGCTTCCGTCCCGGGACCACTCGAACGAGGTGATCCTCCCGTCGGTGAAGCGCGTGAGCTGCTCGGGCTTCCCTCCGGCCAGGCGCATCTTGTAGAGGTTCCACGCCGGGTCGGCGTGATCGGAGAAGGTGACCGACGCGCCGTCGGGGCTCCACACCACGTCCGCCTGCTGCGGCGGCAGTGTGAAGCTGGCGACCGCGTCCCCACCCGTCGGAGGGAATACGCGGAACAACGGGTGGATGAGACCGCCCTCGCCCGTTTCGAGCCCCACGATCAAGATCCGGGTGCCGTCGGGCGAGAAAAGACCGAGCCCGCTGCTCTTGGGGAATTCGTGGGCGGCGCCCCCCTCGATCGGGACCGTCGCGAGGATGCGATCCGCGCCAGTCTTGAAGAAGGACACCAGACGTCCATCGCGCGAGACGTCCTGAATCTGCGACACCACGTCCGGGGTGATCGCCTTCGCCCGGCTCCCGTCGAGATCGATTCGCCAGACGTGGACGTCCCCGTTCTCTTGGAAACGGTCGAAGGCGACGCCGTGCGGGAAGGGGCGGGCGTTGAGAGAGAGCGCCGCCCCCGACGTCAACGGCTTCGGCTCGCCGCCGTTCGTTCCGACCGACCAGAGCTGGATGACCTGGTCGCGGATCGCCGAGAAGATCACGGAGCCGTCGTCGGCCGGCACGGCGCCGAAGGGTGAGTTTTCATCGCTCGACACGTTGGTGATCGCGCGGGCCTCGGCACCCGACGGGTCGGCGAGCCAGAGGTTCGTCAGACGGCTGCGGCGCACGGCGGCGATCGCGGCATCACCGGACGATACCGAGACCTGCGTATAGTCGCTGACGTCGTTGGTGATCCGGTGGACACGTCCTTCCGGATAGCTGACGAGGGAGATCTGCCGCGACACCGAGGCCCCGAGGTCGTATCCCGACCGGACGATGCCGCTTCCGTCCGGAAGCCAGGCGAGGCTCTCATGAATCGCCCCCTTCGCCACGATGACGTCGGTGCGCCGGCCGTCCTCGGCTCCGAAGACGACGAGCGTCGAGACGTATCCTGTCGCGGTGGCGAGGTCCACGGTCGCGATGAGGCGGCCGTCGGGAGACCACGCCGGGGCGGCAGAGAACGCGCGCGGGAACGGCACGTTGGCGAGCGCGCGCTCCTTCCCCGAATCCAGGTCCAGCACGATCAGGTCCGTCTTCCCGTTCTGAGGCGCCCCCCGGTTGAACGCGACCCGCTTTCCGTCCGGCGAGAACGTCGCCCGGCTATCGACGTCGAACGCACGCTCGCGCGACGGCCCGCCCAACGACGGAACCTGGAGGAGCGCGCGGTAGTTCTGCGCATCGGTCTTGCGCTTCGTGTAGAAGAGGTAGTTCCCGTCGGGAGCGAAGCTCAACCCTTCGAGCAGGTCGTCCTGAGGAGGCACGACCTCGACGTCGCCGCCGGTCGCCACCTGCCGAACGCGCACCCCGCTCTTCCCCGTGGCGACGGTGAGATACGCCAGGTAGCGCCCGTCCGACGAGATCGCACACTCGGTGACGTCGCCGCGGGTCGTCTGGGTGGACATCCGCATCGTCTGGAACGGCTCGGCCTGGGGCTGCGGCGTCCCTCGGCGAGCCGCCCAGACCGCGACGACGACCGCGATCGCGGCGACGAGCGCGACGCCGACCCCGATCGCGAGGAAGGATCTCGGGCGCGCCGGGGCCGGACCGATCGTCGAGGTGCTTCCCGAGACCGCCGAGCTCCCCGACGCCGACAGCGAATCCCAGTCGTCCGCAATCTCGCGCAGCTCGAGCGCGACGTCCTTCATCGATTGCACCCGCTGATCGGGGCTCTTCGCGAGGCAGCGGCGGATCAACCGGCGCAGCTCCGCCGGGGCCTTCGGGTTCCGCTCCTCCACGGGGACGGGCTTTTCGTGGAGGATCTTGTGCATCGTCTCGACGGGCGAATCGGCCACGAACGGACGCTGCCGCGTCGCGGCTTCGTAGAGGACGCAACCGAACGAGAAGATGTCCGACCGGTGGTCGACCGTCTTCGCCTGGATCTGCTCGGGCGACATGTACCCGGCGGTACCGAGCAGCGACCCCGCGCCCGTGGCGGGCTCGGCCATCGTCGGCGCGCTCGTCAGGTCGGGGTCGGCGTCGCGCCGCTCGGTCAGCTTGGCAAGACCGAAGTCGAGGACCTTCGCGAACCCGTCTGCCGAGACCATGATGTTCCCGGGCTTCAGGTCCCGGTGGACGATTCCCGCGGAGTGCGCCTTGGCGAGCCCCTCGGCCGCCTGGGCGAGATAGCCGACGAGCGTGCGCAGATCGGTCTTGTCGTCGTGGATCAGCGTGGTCAGCGTCTTTCCGCTGACCAGCTCCATCGAGATGAACTGCACCGGGCTCGAGTCGGCCGCCGGTGCGCCTCCCTTCGAGCGCACCACATCCTGGCCGATCTCGTAGATCGTGACGATGTTCGGGTGGCTCAGGGACGACGCGGACTTCGCTTCGAGAACGAACCTCCGGACCCGCTCCTCGCTCTTGACCAGCTCGGGGGGGAGGATCTTGAGGGCGACGTTGCGCTCGAGCGTCTGGTCCTGGGCGAGGTAGACCTCCCCCATGCCGCCGGCCCCCAGCGGGCCCACCACGCGGTAGCGGGAGATCAGGTCTTCGGGCTCGAGCGTGCGTCCGCTCTTCACGGCCTCGTGTCCATAGGGCCCGCGATCATACAGGACGCCGGACGACGGAGTTCAGCCGATCCGGCGCGCCCGGAGGACGACGTCGGGATCGGAGACGGTGAGCTCGACTCCGGCGTCCCTCGAGGCCGCGAACCGGACGCGAACGTTCGGGGCGCCCGCCGGATGGAAGGCCTGGTCCCCGAGGTGGATGAGAAAGCGCTGCGTACCCCCCGCACGCTTGAACCTCACGCTTCCCCCCTCGACCGCGATCTCGATGCGATCGGAGTCCCTGGCCCCGAACGCGTAGACGCCGCCGAACCGCGTCGCGGCATCGTCGGGAAGGGCGACCGCTGCCGGCTTCGGATCGGCGCCGCCGACCGTCTGAAGGTAGACGACCACCGGCTTCGCCGCGTCCCCTCCCGCGGTCGCGTGGGCCAGGAGCGTGATCCCGTGCGGGCCGGGCGTTCCCTGGATGCCTGGCGAGGCCTCAATGAACGCGGTCACGACCTTCAGCTGGCCGAGCATCGCCGCCGAGAAGATCGACGGGCGGGCGCCGCTGGCGAGCAACGCATCGGCGATGTCACGCCGCCCCATGTGGGAGGCCGCGCCCAGCGCCGTTTCCCAATCCCCGAACCCCCAGTCCCACGCCGCATTTGCGAGCGTCGGGTGGAGCTTCAGGAGCTCGTTGACCCTCTCGATGTTGACGTGCGAAACCCCGACCATCTCGCGCGCGAGCGCGGGGGCCTGCGTCGGGAACTCGTCCGGGACGCCAGGCAAAACTGCTGGGGCGGGCGCGGTCCCGGCGGGAGCCGAGACCGCCGCAGCCGGCCGCGATTCCTCGGCCAGCGCGAGCAGCGGGAACGATCCGAGCCCCGCGACGGAGACGAGCTCGACGAACCGGCGCCGTGACAGGTGATCGATGGACATGAGAACTCCTCTCCCGGACGGATACGTACGAGAAGGCGAAAGGGCCGAGCTTTTCTTGGAAATTGACAATGCGCCCTCTGAGCTACGTCTAGAGTCATGATGGTCGCCGTGGGACTTCTATCGATCCGGGATATCGCCTTCGCGGCGACGGGCAACGAGTGCCCTGGGGACGCCGAGCTGGTCGCAGTCCTTGCGCGTGCGGCGGAGGGGGACGGAGACGCCCTCGGCGCGATGTACGACGCGCTGGCCGACGAGATCTTCGCCGTGGCCCTCTGGCGGACCGGCTCGCGAGCCGATGCCGCGGACGTCGTGCAGGACGTCTTCGTCAGAGTCGCTTCGCGCCCCAGCTCGCTTGCCGGTATCCGCCATCCGCGCCGCTACCTCCTCGCGATGGCCCATGCGGGGGCGGTGGATCGCCAACGCTCGCGCCGTCCCGAGGTCGACGTCGACGACGCACCCTTCCTCGAGGCCGCGAGCCTCGACGCTGGACGGACGATCGACGCCGAGCGCGCCACGCGCGCGCTCGCGAATCTCCCCGGCGCGCAGCGGGTCACGATCTACCTCCACCACTTCCGAGACCTCTCGTTCCGCGAGATCGGCCGAATCACCGGCGTGCCGACCTTCACGGCCGCCAGCCGGTACCGGCTCGGCATCGCGCGGCTGCGCGCCAGGCTCGAAGGAACGCGATGAACGACGGACGCGATCCGCTCGCCGGGCTCCGTCCGTCCAGACCGCCAAGCACGCTCCGGACCCGGGTGCTCGGAGCGGCCGGTGAAGCTTCCAGGCGCCAGCAACAGGGGATATTCGAGCTTCTCGTCGCCGACCGCACGCTGAGATGGTTGGCGGCCGCCATTCTCGTACTGGCAACCCTGAACGCCGCCGCAGGAACCGGCGCCATCCTCGACCGCCGATCCGCCGGACCCAGCGTGATTCCGACGATTTCCGGGGACGAGGTCGTACCACAGCTCGACGTCCGCACGACCGCCGCCGAGCAGGCCCCCGCGCTCGCATCGATTCTGGAAGGGAGACGGGGATGACCCGCTTCCGACTGCTGCGTCGGTTCTTGCTCGTATCTGCGATCGCCGTTGTCGCGGCGCTCGCTGCATCGCTCGCACTCAGGGTCTACGCGGGGCATCGCCTGAAGGTCGCGACCGAACGATTCCAGCGCGAGGCTGGCTCCCTGGACCTGGCGTCGTTCACGCGCCCGGAAGTACCCGACGAGGAGAACGCTGCGACCTGGATCGGCGCCGGCATGTCGGCTGTCGTCCTCTTCGGCGACGAAACTGAGCTCGTGGGGACGCTCGCCCAGAAGCGGTTCGAAACCTGGCCTTCAGGCGACGTCTCGAAGCTCGACGCGATCCTGGATCGGAACGGACCTGCGCTCGAGCTTCTGGATCGGGCTCGCGGCCGTCGACGATCGAATTGGAAGATTCCCTACCGCGACGGCATCAGCGCGAAGCTTCCGAATTTGCTCGCGGCGTTGCACGCGACCAAGTTGCTCACCGCGAAGGTGCGCCTGGCGCTTGGCCACGGCGATCGGGACACCGCGATCGCCGGCGTGGAGGCGCTGGGGGCGATGGCACGGTCGCTCGAATCGGAACCGTCGTTGATCGTCTTGTTGATCGGCACCGCGATCGAGAAGTACCAGATCACGGCGATTCACGAGATCATTGCGTCGCCCATTACAACGGCGGACGAGATGGTTCGCTTGGCGGATGCGCTCTGTGTCGACGACCTGACCACCGCGATGCGTTCGGCATTGCGAGCGAATGCGGCGGGAGTCGTGAACGAACTCCACTGGGGTACGATCGTGCGCGAGACGCCCAGCGTGGTCCCGCGCTGGATAGCGCTCGGCATTGCAGACTTGTGCGCTGCGACGGCGATTGACACCACGGTGGCCGCCCAGCCCCGCCTGGGTCAGCCCGTGGCCGTGCCGCTCCTTCCCGAAGACTCAGCGGGTTCGTCGAGGTTGGGGTGGTGGCAGGAACTCGTCGCATCCTACGGTCCGAATGTCGCAGACACCGCGGCCCGCATGACGGCGACCTCTTCGGCGCGCCAACTCGCGCGCCTCGCGATCGCCCTCCGGCATGACGCGATCGTGGCGGGTCACTATCCCGTCGGCGTTCCCGTGGTGCCGGGCGTTGCGACCGCCGACCCACTCACCGGCGGCGCGCGAATCTACGCCCTGTTGCCGGACGGCTCGGCAGAGATCCGTTCGACGACCACCGACGAGATCCTTCGCTCGATCTTTCCGACCGGAATGATTTCCTTCGATGGCCAGTACCGGTGGCCGCTTCCGGCGCCGTCGACGACGACGGTTCGCGCCGCACCCCGAAAGGTTCTACATTGACGCGTTGTCCCCCTTCTTCTGAGGGCCCGCCATGGACGCCGTCACGATTCGCTACTGCAACTCCTGAGGGTACAAATCACGCGCTGCCGGTGCGGCGGCGCTCCTCAAGAAGGAACTGAACGTCGACACGACGATCGTCGAGGGCGATCCCGGGGAGTTCAGCGTCCTCGTGGGATCCGACGTCGTCGCGAAGAAGAGGTTCATCGGCGGGATCCCGGGGGCCAATTCGATTCTCGACAAGGTCCGGGCGAAGTTGGCGCTGTAGGGACTTTCAGGGCTTCCGGGCGCCCAGCTTCTCGACGATCTCCCACTCCTCGGCGGTGACCGGCTGGATCGAGAGCCGGCTCCCGCGCTGCAGGAGCACCATCTTCGCAAGACCGGGGACGGCCCGCATCTCGCCGAGGGTGACGGGGGTCGGGAACTCGGTAGCGACCTTGATCTCGACTGCGAACCACCGGGGTTCGGCACGATCGGCGCCGGGGTCGTATCCCTTGTGCTTCCGGTCGAATTGGGTCGCGTCGGGGAAGGCGGGCTTCGTGACCGTGCAGGTTCCCATCACCGCCTTCTCTCCTTGCGAGTGGTAGAAGAGCACGCCGTCCCCGGCCCGGACGTCGTCCCTCAGATAGTTCCGCGCCTGGTAGTTCCGGACCCCGTCCCACGCGGCGCGCCAACCCGGCAGACGCTTCAGGTCGCTCCACCCGAACGTGTCGGCATCGGTCTTGAAGAGCCAGCGTCGTCGCGCCATTGGGCGTATTCTGCCTCAACTCAACTGTTGGTGGCCGGGAGAAGCCGCCTTATGCTAGCGCGTTCGCTCCAGGCGGGAGGGGCGCGGGGAGGGGTCGTGGCGAACGCGCAGCGGGGTCGATCGGACGCGACGAGCGGGTTTCCGTTCGTCGTCGACCGGCACGCCCTGGCCGTGCGCTTCCGCCGCCGGCTCAGGAGCACGACCGAGGGGATCAACCGCGCGGTGAACGACATCATCCGCGGAGCTCGCGGGACGGCTCTCGAAGATCACAAGGCCGAGATCGAGATCGCCCTGCGGGAAGCGCTCGCCAACGCCGTCTTCCACGGGAACCACAGCGAGCCGAGCAAGAAGGTCCTCGTCCGCGCCTACTGCGATCCCAAGCGCGGTCTCATCATCGCCGTCCGAGACGAGGGAGAAGGATTCGATCCCTCGAAGGTTCCGGACCCGCGCGCCGCCGACCGCGTGACGCTGACCCACGGCCGGGGCATCTTTTTGATGCACGAGCTGATGGACCACGTCGAGCACAGGAAGGGCGGCCGCGAGGTGGTTCTCTTCAAGGCGTTCGACAAGCCGAAGCGGCGCCCGGTGAAGTCCTAGCCTACGGGCACGCCGGAACGACGCGCGTCCCGCCAGTTCCCGTCCCCCACGTCCCGAGCCCGCACGTATTTCTGCCGCGCACGAGATAGTAAACGCCCGAGCTCCGCGGAGGAATCGCCGGGTCGCTGGCCGTAGTCCCGGCGACGCCGCACGCGAGCGCGGTCGCCGCCCCCGTCCCGGATGCCGCCAGCGAGGCGAGGTCGCCGCGCGCGACGTCGTAGGCCGTTCCTGTTCCCGCCTGCGCGGCGAGGTTCGACCAGATCAGGTTCGCCGCGTTCCCGGCCCCCTTGTCGATTCCGAGCGCGGGGACTTCGCCCGGGCTCGCGAACGCCCCGGAGTCGGCGAGGGCGCAATCCGTGTTGTTGTCGACACCGTCGTGGTCGCCGTCCGCCGTCCCCAGCTGCGCGAGGTCGTAGGTGAACAGGCCGCGGGAATACGAGGCCGCCCAGAGTGTGTTCGTCGGCCCGTGCTCGGTCAGGTCCATGATGACCCCATAGGGCATCCCGCCGCGCAGGTCCGACCAAGTAGCTCCCCCGTCGTCGCTCCACGAGACGCCGACGTCCGTCCCCGCGAACAGGCGCCCCTTCCAGATCGCATCGGAAAGAACCGAATCGACCGGAAGCTGCGGAAGCCCGCCGCTCAAGTCCTGCCACGATTGCCCGAGATCGCGGGTCGCGCGGAGGTACGGCGTCTTGTCCCCTTGGCGGTAGCCGGTGACCGACAGATACGCCGCGTGCGCGTCGAAGGCGTCCGGCGCGATGTCGGTGACCCAGGCGTGGGCTCCCGGCGGCGTGACGTTCGTCCAGCTCGTGCCCGAATTGCTCGAGACCCAGACCAGCCCGTCGTCGGTTCCCACCCACAGCACCCGGGTGTCCACCGGGGAGAGGCTGACGACGGTGATCGTGTGCATGATCAGGTCCATCAGGTGGTCGTAGGCGTGGCGGAGGTCTTCCATCGTCGATCGCGGGTCCCCTCCCCCTGGGGTGAGCGGCGCGTCGGTCAGGTTCGGGCTGATCGGGGTCCAGCTGACCGCCGAGTCGGTCGAGCGGTAGACGCGGTAGGTTCCCGTGTAGAGGGTCGAAGGGACGACCGGATCGAGCGTGATCGGCGTATTCCAGTTCGTGCGATCGGCGGCGTTGATCCCGGTCGTTGCCGAGCTGAACGTCGCGCCGCCGTCGACCGAGCGCGCGATCGCCCCGTACTGCGATTCGCCGTACACCTTGTTCGAGTTCGTCGGGTCCACCTCGACCTGCAGTCCGTCGCCGCCGATCACCGATTGCCAGTCGTCGAGCCCGCCCGTCGTCGTGCGGACGACGTTGTTGTCCTGCGCCCCGGCGAATCGCCGCGCCGGATTCAGGCGGTCGATCCCCATGTCGTAGAACTGCGTGATCGGGAGGTTCCCCACGTGCGTCCAGGTGCCGCCGGTGTCGGTCGACTTGTAGAACCCGCCGTCGGTTCCCAGCAGCTGCCGACCGGTGGACTCCACGATCATGTCGTGGACGTCGGAGTGCACGCTCGTTGCGGTGAACGTCCAGTTCGTCCCCCCATTGGTCGAGACCAAGAGGTTGACGTCCAGGGCCCAGAGCTTGTTGGCGTTGGCCGGATCGACTCGGATCTGGCTGAAGTAGTAGCTGTAGCTCGAAAAGAACAACGGCGCGTTCGTGCCCGACACCTTGAGCCACTGGTCCCCCGAGTTCAGCGTCTTGTAGATCCCGGTCAGCGACCCGTTCGATCCGATGACGCAGGCGTACACGGTCGCCGGAGCCGAGGGCGCGATCGCGAGCCCGATCCGCCCGACGTTCGCCGACGGAAGCCCCGTCGTCAGCTTCGTCCACGTCGTGCCGCCGTCGGTCGAGCGGTAGATCCCGCTCGACGAGCCGCCGATGTACCACGACGAACCCGCCGAGAAGCGCTGCCACATCGCGGCGTAGATCCTGTTCGAGTTCGAGGGGTCGATCTCGAGGTCGATCGCCCCCGTGTCGTCGGCGACGTAGAGGACGTTTTGCCAGCTCGCGCCCCCGTCGATCGACCGGTAGACCCCGCGATCGGTGCCCTTCGCGAACCAGTCGCCGCCCCCCGCGACGAAGATCCGGTTCGGATCGTTCTTGTCGATCACGATGTTCCCGATCCGCTTGACCTCGGCCAGCCCCAGGTTCGTCCAGGTCTGCCCACCGTCGACCGTCTTGTAGACCCCCTCGCCGTCATACGAATACCCGCCGCCGTTGTCCTCGCCGGTCCCGACGTAGACGATGCTCGAGTTGGTCGGGTGAACGGCCAGCGATCCGATCGACATAGCGACCTGCGCGTCGAACCGCGCCGTCCAGGTCGTCCCCCCGTCCGGAGAGTCGAAGACCCCTCCATCGGCCGTCCCGATCCAGATGTGGCTCGGCACGTTCGGGTCCACCGCGGTCGCGGTGACCCTCCCGCCGATGTTCCGCGGGCCCTGGTTGACCCAAGTCCCCGGCCCCGCGGCGAGGATCCCTCGCGCCTTCGCGTCCGACAGCGCGCTGGATCGCGCCGCCGGCGGGATCGGTCCCGAGGAGGCGCGCTGGTTCATGAACCAGTTGGAGATGCCATGCTCTCCGCGCTCGCGGGGCTCGCGGTCGGGCTCGCCGCGTCGCGCGGCAGGTACGGACGCGATCCCCGCGCCCGCGACGAGCACGCACGCCAACGTGCGTTTCACGGTCCTGGACAGCGTCATGGCGTCCCCCGCCGTTCGAATGCGAACGTGTGGAAGGATACGGCGAAACACGCGCCGCGATGTACACTGCGCGATCGCGCCGAGGAGGAACGCTTCCATGACCGTGGCATCCCGCGTCGATCTCCGGACCTGCACACCGTCGCAGCTGTGGGCGAGCCTCGAGCCCGACGTCCGCCTCCTCGCGGCCCGCTCGCTCTACGCGCACGACTGGGGCGAGAACCCCGCGCGGCGCGAGGCCGACGCCGCGATCATGTTCGGCATGCGGTTTCGCGAGTCGGCCGTCCGGCAGCTCCCGGCGGAGCGCCGCGCGCAGTACCTCGCGAAATCGGTCCGTCCCAACGACCCGCTCTCGGGATCGCTCCTGCTGGCCCTGCACCTCGAGACGCGGCGCCCGATGCTGGTCGCGTTCCTGGACGCCCTCGGCATCCCCCACGTGGACGGGCTGATCGCCGAGGATCACGAGCCCAAGCCGCCGACCGAGAAGGCCCTGCTGAAGGCGGCCGACACGCTCCGCGCGAAGTTCCCCGCCGAGGACGTGGAGATCTACCTCGCGACCCTGTTCATCCTGGATCGCGAGACGTGGGCGGGACTCGAGCCGGTGCTGGGCGTCACACGCTGAACGCGGATCCTTCGGGCCTCAGCGTCGGGGTGTCGGTCTCGAACAGATACGACTCGATCGCCCGCCGGTCCTCGGGGCCGAACTTCTCGAACTCGACGCCCATCCCCGGCGCGCGGACCTCGGCTCCGTCGCCGGCGCGGGGCGGCACCGTGCGCACCACGCGGCCGATCACGTGGACGTTGCCTTCGGCCGACGGGAGCGGGAACGAGAACGCGCATCGCATCCCGACGTCGATCGGGGCCGGGGTCGCGACGAATACTCCGCTCGGCGAGAGGTCCTGGGAATAGCCGAGGAGAAGCGGCGTGGCCCCGTCGAGGTACACCGGCGTCCGCACGGGGATCCGCGGCCGGCGCGTATAGCACCAGACCCGGTTCCGGCCGAGCGCTCGGGCCTCTCCGATCGCCTCGCGGGCGCGCGCCATCAAGTCGCCGTCGTTGTCCGCGTCGGTCGGATACGAGGCCGCGCCCAGGGAGAGGGTGATCGCGATCCCCCGGTCGTCCCCTTCCGGGACGCGAAACCTGAAGCGCTCGACGGTCGAGCGCAAGCGCGCCGCGACCTGCCGGGCGCTGCCGCGACCGAGCCCGGGAAGGATCAGGGCGAAGTCGTCGTCCTCGAGGCGGGCGACGACGTCTTCGTCCCGCACCGTGGCGCGCACGACGCCGGCCAGCTTGCGCAGGACCGTCCCCGCGGCCTCGGCGCCGTGAAGGTCGGCGACTTTTCTCAGATGATCGACGTCGGCGAGGATCACGGCGAGCGGGCGTCCTCCGATCGCGGCCGCCCGCAGCTCGACGCCGAGCCGCTCGAGGAACCGCTCGCGGGTCGCAAGCCCCGTCAACGGGTCGCGCCCGCTGGTCGGGACGACGCGCCCTTCCTCCGAGCGCGCCACCACGCGCAGCACGCTGACCGCGACGTGGCCGCCGCGACCGGCCCCCCGCGCGAGCCCGGTCTCGACCTCGAGGAGGCTCCCGTCCTTGCAGCGCAGGGTCACGTCGAGGCAGTCGCCGAGGATGCGTCCGATCGGCCCGCTCGCGAGGACGGACGATCCGCTTCGAACGCCCACGACCTCGGCGGCCGTCCAGCCGGTCAGCCGCTCCATCCGGCTGTCGAATCCGACGATCGTCCCCTGGTCGTCGATCAGGAACGATCCGGTATCGAGCCCGTGGTCCCGCGCGGCGTCGCGAGCGGTTCTCGGAGTTTCCTGCGGCGTGTCGTAGCGCATGCCCCCCCCTTCGACGAATTCGTAATCGATCGCGAACATAGGTCCCGGGGTTTTGGGAGGCAACCGGCCGGCGGCATCCGACTTAGAATTCGCCGTCATGAGATGGCTCTCCGGGCTCGCCTGGTCCGCGGTCGCGATCGTGGGAGCGCTCGCGTTCGCCCGGATCAGCTTCGCTCGCGGCGAGCCGGTCTCCGCCGGCCACCTCCTGCTGGCCGCGATCTGCTGCTTCCTGATCGGCTATCGCTTCTATTCGAAGTTCATCGCCGTCAAGGTCCTGGCGCTCGACGATCGCCGGATTTCCCCCGCGGTGCGGCTCGCGGACGGACGGGATTTCGTCCCGACCAACCGCTGGGTGGTCTTTGGCCACCACTTCGCGGCGATCGCCGGCCCGGGGCCGCTCCTGGGCCCCACGCTGGCCGCGCAGTTCGGTTACCTCCCGGGGACGATCTGGATTCTCGCGGGCGTCGTCCTGGGAGGCGCCGTGCAGGACTTCGTCATCCTCGCCGCCTCGATGCGGCGGGACGGCCGCTCGCTGGCGCGCCTCGCGCGGGAGACCTTGGGCCCGTGGGGAGCGCTCGCCGGGACGGTGGGCATCCTCTGCATCATGGTCATCTTGATCGCCGTCCTCGCCCTCGTCGTCGTCAACCTGCTCGCCGTGAGCCCGTGGGGGCTCTTCACCTGTGCCGCCACGATCCCGATCGCGCTCCTCATGGGAACGATCCTGCGGGGAGGCGGGAGTCGACGGGTCGCGGTCGCGACCGCGATCGGCGTCACGCTCCTCGCCGCGGCCGTCGCCGGCGGCCACGCGGTCGCGAGCCATCCGTCGCTCGGCCCGGCCTTCACCCTGGGCCCGATGGCCCTCGCGTGGGCGCTGATCGCTTACGGGCTGGCCGCGTCGATCCTGCCCGTCGGGATGCTGCTGGCGCCTCGCGACTACCTCTCGACGTTCGTGAAGCTCGGGACGATCGGGCTTCTCGCCGTCGGGATCGCGATCGTCCGCCCCGAGCTGAAGCTCCCGGCGATCACCGTCTTCGCCTCGGGGACCGGTCCGCTGTTCGGCGGGCGCGTGTTCCCGTTCTGCTTCATCACGATCGCCTGCGGCGCCATCTCCGGATTCCACGCCCTGGTCGCGAGCGGCACCACGCCGCGCCTGCTCACCCGGGAGACCGACACCCGGATGGTCGGCTACGGGAGCATGCTGCTCGAGGCGTTGGTCGCCGTCATGGCGATGATCGCCGCCGCTTCCCTCCCTCCCGGGGAGTTCTTCGCGATCAACTCGCACATGAGCCCGGAGTGGATCACGCAGCACGGCTTTCCCGTGACGGCCCCCGAAATGGCGGCCCTCGCGGCGCACGTCGGCGAGACGACCCTGGTCGGACGCTCCGGGGGCTCGTCGTCGCTCGCGGTCGGCATGGCGTCGATCTTTCGCGGCGTGATCGGGGGCGATCGGGCCGCCGCGCTCTGGTACCACTTCGCCGTGATGTTCGAGGTCCTGTTCATCCTGACGACGCTCGACGCGGGCACCCGGGTCGGGCGCTACCTGCTGCAGGACGCGCTCCACCGGACGGCCCCACGCCTGGCGGGAACCGGGTGGGTGGCGACCGTGACGACGAGCGCGCTGTTCGTCGCCGTCTGGGGTTACTTCCTGATCGGCGGGGTCGCCGACCCTCGGGGGGGCATCCGCGCGCTCTGGCCCTTGTTCGGCCTCTCCAACCAGCTCCTGGCCGGGACCGCGCTCGCGATCGCGACGACGATCCTGGTGCGCACCGGGCGCGGCCGCTTCGCCTGGGTGACCGGGCTCCCGCTCGCCTTCCTGCTCGTGGTCACGATGACCGCGGGGGCCCAGCTGATCGGGAGCCCGGACCCGGAGCTGGGCTTTCTCGCGAAGGCGCGCGCCGCGACCCTCCCCGTCGAGGCTTGGAACGCTCGGGTCGATGCCGTCATCGCGGCGCTCTTCCTGTCGCTGGTGGCGACCGTGGTGCTCTCGGCGGCGCGCCAGTGGGCCGGCGTCGCGACGGGCCGGATCCCGGTCGTCCCGGATCCCGTCCCCGCCGGAGGCGGCGGCGAGCCCCCCTTCGGCGACGTTCCGCCGGTCGGCGGCCGGACCCGCTGCTGCTGACGGGGGCATCGACGGGCTCCGCGGTCCGGCGGTATCTTTCTTCCGTCCCGGAGCGAGGTGAGCGATGACGATCGGCGATCCGCTGGTTCGCGAAAAGATCGGACAGGTCCCGAAGATCCTCGAGGAGCTCGGCCTCGATGCCTGGATGCTGTTCGCGCGCGAGAGCGCGTCGGTTCACGATCCGTCGTTCGACCTGGTGGTCGGGACGAACGTGACCTGGCACTCCGCCTTTCTCCTGACCCGGCCTGGAGAACGGATCGCGCTGGTCGGGAGCCTCGACAAGGCCAACATCGAGCTGCACGGCCACTACACGGAGATCCGGACCTACGTCGCCGGCGTGCGCGCCGAGCTGGTGGCGCTTCTGACGCGTCTCGATCCGAAGCGGATCGCGGTGAACTTCTCGGTAAACGACCCCGCCGCCGACGGCCTGACCCACGGGCTTTGGCTTTCACTCCAGTCGATCCTCTCCGGGACGACGTACGCGTCGCGCCTCGAGACCTCGGAGCGCTTGGTCGCGGCCCTGCGCGGCCGCAAGACCGCAACGGAGCACCGGCTCATCCGCGAGGCGTGCGAAACGACCGTCGCGATCTTCGAGGCCGTGACCCCCCGGCTTCGCCCGGGCCTGACCGAGAAGCAGTTCGCCGCGATGATCGTCGAAGAGATGAAGCGCGTCCCCGGAACGACCCCCGCCTGGGACGAAGAGCAGTGCCCGGCGGTCTTCACGGGCCCCGACTCCGCGGGGGCGCACGCCGGCCCCACGGAACGCGTCATCGAGCGGGGCCACATCGTGAACGTCGATTTCGGCGTGCGCCGGAACGGATACTGCTCGGACCTTCAGCGCACCTGGTACGTCCTCCGTCCGGGCGAAAGCGACGCCCCGCCCGCGGTCCAGAAAGGATTCGACACGATCCTGAAGTCGATTCGCGCCGCGGCCGCCAAGATGCGCCCCGGAACGACGGGGGCCGAGATCGACGACGTGGCGCGCGGGGTCGTGACCTCGGCCGGATACGCCGAGTACCCGCACGGCACGGGGCATCAGATCGGACGGGTGGCGCACGACGGAGGCGGCGGCCTGTTGCCGAGGTGGGAACGTTACGGAACGACGCCGTTCCTGCCGATCGAGGCGGGCCAGTGCTTCACGATCGAGCCGCGCCTTTCGGTGGACGGCCACGGAATCGCGACCTGCGAGGACATCGTCGCGGTGACCGAAAGCGGAGCGGAATTCCTCTCGCGCTCCCAGGAACGTCTCTGGCTGGTGAGGTGAGCGTCCTCGCATGATACCGACCGTCATCAACGTCTTCGAGAACACGCTCCGCTTCAAGAACCGGCTGATCGGCGTCGGCTGGCACCGCGATCCGTTCCGCCACTTCGGCCCCGGCGGGATCGACGAAGCGGAGCGGCTGTGCGAGGAGGCGAACCGCGACCTCCTCGCTTTCGTCCGCCCTCCGGCGGACGCCGTCGCCGAGAACGTCGTCGTCGCGTCGGCGCGCGCGGTGTATCCGCGCCCCTCCGGCGCGACGATCGCCTTCGATTCGCCCCTTCCCTCGCGGCGGGGCCGGAACGACCGCGTCGTGGCCCGCCTCTTCCCGGCGCGGCGCCCTCGCGGGGACCGGCGGGCGATCGTCTTCCACCACCCGCTGTTGCAGCGCCACTGGGCGCTCTGGGCGTGGTTTCTGGCGCCGATCACCGAGCGCGTTCCGGTCGTCATGATGGCCGCCCCCTACCATTTCGAGCGCCGTCCCGAGGGGGAGTATCCCGGGGAAGGGATGGTCAATCCGAATCCCTACCGCGTCTTCGAGTGCTTCCGGCAGTGGGCGTGGGACCAGCAGGCGCTGATGAACGTGCTCCCGTCAGCCTTCGATCTGACGCCGGCCGCGGTGATGGGGTTCAGCCTCGGGGCGTTCCAGGCGCTGCTCGTCGCCTCGGCGGGCGGACTCGAGGGTCTCCCCATCGTTTCCGTCGCCGCGACGAACCGGTACGCCTACGGTCTTCACGAAGGCGTGCTCGGGAAGGGGACCGTCGAAGGACTGCGGCGCGCTGGGATCGGGCGCGAGCGCCTCGAGCGAATGGTGGATTCGATCCAGCTCGAGCGCCACGTGCCGCGCCTGGCGGGGCGGAGCGTGCTCTACATCGCGGGGCGGTACGACGCCGTCGATCCGCACCCGTCGGGCATCAGGCTCGAGGCGGCGCTCCGTCCCTCCCGATCGGTCTGGCTCGACGTCGGTCACGCCACGCTGGCGCTCGAGCGCGAGCGGATCGCCAGGGAGACGTTCCGGTTCCTCGAGGAATGCGGGATCCTCTGACCGCTCCCCCGCGGTCAGACGGACAGGCTCGGGAAGACGACCGCGACGACTCCGGCGTGGACCTCGAGCGTCAGCGCGGTCCCCGTCAGATTGCTCAACCCGAGAGATCCCGGCTCGAGGCGGCGCTTCGTCAGCGTCCACCGGGTCCCGCGAAGCGACACCGTCGCCCGCCGGCGGAGCGCGAAGACCGAAACCAGCTGCTTCGCCCGGGTCCGCGCAGTGAGGCCGCGGGCGGTCACGACGACGAGTCCCCGGCCGGAGGGGGCCAGAATTCCGACGAAATCCGGGGCCGCCTCCCCGACCTCCTGGACGTTCGCCCACTCGTGATCGAGCCGTCCGCCGAGAAGACCCGCGACGACGACGATCTCCGCGCCGAGGCGGCGTATCTCGCCGAGGGCCCCGGCGAAATCGCTGAAGCCCTTGTCCACCGGGTAGATCGTCGAGGGAAGGGCGGCCGGAACACGGCGCGCGGAGTCGCGGTCGCCGACGAACAGATCGGGGCGTGTTCCGGAGGCGCGCCAGGTCGCAAGGCCTCCGTCGACGGCGACCCGCAAGGGGTTGGGGTCGAAGGGCGCCGCCTCTCGGAGCGCACGCTTCAGATCGGCCACGGCGGCCCCCTCGAGCGCCACGACCGCGGCTCGCCGCCGCTTGCCGCGGGCCGAGCCGGGCCATGCGATCCGTGGCCCGTCCGCCTCCGATCGATCCTCCCGCACGGTGCCGATCATAAAGAAAAAAGCCCCGGGGGTCGCCCCCCGGGGCCTTCGGTTGTCTCCTTCGCGGATCAGCCGAGTCGGACGACGTTCTCGGCTTGCGGGCCCTTCGGACCCTCCTTGATCTCGAACTCGACCTCCACGCCTTCGTCCAAGGTCTTGTAACCCTCGGACCGGATCGCGGAATAGTGCACGAAGACGTCGGGCCCGTCCTCGCGCGCGATGAATCCATAACCCTTGCTGTTGTTGAACCACTTCACTTTACCCTTGGCCACGATCGAAACCTCCTTGCTTTCCTGCGGACCATCCTTCGTTGACGAGGAGCCGTCCCGCGGCCCCTCGAGCCCGTCGCCGCAACGTCCGCCCTAAAGAAAAAGGACCACCCGGGCCGATCTGTCTTGCACCCGGTGGTCCTTTTCGTCACGGACGGTACCGATGCTGCTTGGCGCCGGAAAGAGTGTAAATCCAACCCCGGGACCACGCAACACGGGCTCGATTCAGCCTTCGGTCTCCACGGGCGTCGCCTCCCCCGCGGGCGCGACGTCCCCGAGCTCGTCGTCGGACGCCGTGGGCACGAGCGAAGCTCGCTCGCCCGCCGGCTCGGACTCGTGCAGGAGCCGGGCCCTCTCGCGGAGCGAGGTTCCGAACACGATGTCCAGCACCTGGTCGATCTCCGACACGAACCGGAAGGTCAAGGATTCCCTGACCGCGGGGGTCACGTCCTCAAGGTCCTTCTCGTTCTTGTCGGGGAGGATCACCGACTTGATCCCCGCCGACTTCGCGGCGATCACCTTTTCCTTGATCCCACCCACGGGAAGCACCTTGCCCCGCAGGGTGATCTCGCCCGTCATCGCGAGGTCCGACGGCGTCGGCATCCCGGTGAGAAGCGACACGAGGGACACGGTGAGCGTGACCCCGGCCGAGGGGCCGTCCTTCGGCGTGGCTCCGGCCGGGACGTGGATGTGGAAGTCGCTCGTGTCGAACAGGGCGTCGTCGATTCCGATCGCCTTGGCGTTCGAGCGGATCCACGACATCGCGGCAAGCGCGGATTCCCTCATCACGTCGCCGAGGCGGCCGGTGATCGTGATCTTGCCACGACCGCGCATCCGGGTGGACTCGACGAACAGGATCTCGCCTCCGACGGAGGTCCACGCCAGGCCGACCGCGACCCCGCTCCGGTCCGTCCGCTCGGCGAGCTCGCGGAAGAAACGGACGGGGCCCAGGAACTCGGCCACCGTCTCCGCCGTGAGCACCGTCTTCTGGCTCTCCCCCTCGACGACCTTGCGCGCCACCTTGCGGCAGACGTTGGCGATCTCGCGGTCGAGGTTCCTCACGCCGGCCTCGCGGGTGTAGTCGTTGATGATCGCCCGCAGGCCGCTGTCGGTGAACTCGAGCTGGTCCAGCGTGAGGCCGTGCTCTTCGATCTGGCGGCGCACGATGTGGGCCTTCGCGATCTCGAGCTTCTCCTCTTCCGTGTACCCCGGGAGACGCAGGATTTCCATCCGGTCCCGGAGCGGAGGCGGGATCGTGTCGAGCATGTTCGCCGTCGTGACGAAGAAGACCTTGCTCAGGTCGAACGGGACTTCGAGGTAGTGGTCGGAGAAGGCGTGGTTCTGCTCGGGATCGAGGACCTCGAGGAGCGCCGACGACGGATCTCCGCGGAAGTCGGTTCCGACCTTGTCGATCTCGTCCAGCACGATCACCGGGTTCTTCGTCCCCGCGCGCTTGATCCCCTGGATGATCCGGCCGGGAAGCGACCCGATGTAGGTCCTCCGGTGCCCGCGGACCTCGGCCTCGTCGCGGATACCGCCGAGGGAGATGCGCCCGAACTTCCGGCCCATCGCCCGCGCGATCGACTTGCCGAGCGAAGTCTTGCCGACGCCGGGAGGGCCGGCCAGGCAGAGAATCGGCCCTTTGAGGTCCTTCTTCAAGGCGCGGACCGAGAGGAACTCGAGGATCCGGTCCTTCAC
>JBGQLU010000054.1:0-22493 GCA_041500265.1 Acidobacteriota bacterium
GCCGCCCTGGAGTCTTGACCCCCGGCGTTTCCGCTCCTACCATGCCGCGGCTTCAGCCCGGGTCGGGGCGTGGCGCAGCCTGGTAGCGCACTTGCTTGGGGTGCAAGTGGTCGGAGGTTCAAATCCTCTCGCCCCGACCAATCAAGACCAAACGACGAGCTTTCTAAACACCTACCAAGGGGGCGGTGTCTCCCCGCCCCGCTGAAAGACCTTACGCCGATGCGATGCGGGCCCCGACGCTTCGGAAGCTCGTGACGGAGAATTCGTGCCGCCGCGCGGCGACGGTCTAGGTCGCCCGGTTAAGCCGGACCACAATGATGCGCTCCGGCGCAGGCGGCGAAGCAGCTGTTCTGGTAGGAATTGAAGGTCCCGTCGGGGAACCTGCAGATGACCGTGTTGTCGTCGGCCGGACACGGCTGCTTGCATGCGGTCGCGTGCGCCGCCGGGGCGAGCACGGTCATTCCGCCCATGATGCCGGCGGATACCGCGAACGTCACGATGCATGCTCGAAACAGGGGTCGAAGCTTGCTCATTGCGGGCTCCTCTCGGGGCACCACCGCCCTCAGGCGAGAACATACGGCGACCGAAATCCTCGGAGGCGGGGAATTTGTCGAGGCGAGATTCCAGGTTGCGGCGTCCGCGCGCCGATCATCGGCGGGAGGCCGCCGAAGGGCTCTGGGCAGCGCAGATCGGATTGCTCCCCGAGCATCCCCAGATGAGCCCGAGGATTGCGAGATCCGAGCCGTCGATGCAGAGGTCTCCGGAATAGTCGAGCGCCGACCACCACACCGTCGATGGATCGGTCGTGCATTGACCGAAGGCCCGCCCCAGGGCGCCCAGCGTGGCCCCGTCGATTCGGGACTGTCCGGGCAGCGCCAGATCGGAGCACCGGAGGTTGTCCCTCGAGCCGTCGCAATCGTTGTCCAGGCCGTCGCACAGATCGAACGCTCCGGGGTGAATGCTGGGGTCGGTGTCGTTGCAGTCGACCCCGGCGTACGGACAACCCGCCGTGCCGGCGGCGACGAGGCCGTACCCGTCCCCGTCGACGTCCGTGCACGGGTCGCAGGCGTTGCCCATGCCGTCGCGGTCGTCATCGGCTTGCACCGGGTTCCAGGCGAGAGGGCAGTTGTCGCGAAAGTTGGGAACGCCGTCCCCGTCGAGGTCGGCGTCGCACGCGTCCCCAATCCCGTCTCCGTCGAGATCCGCCTGGTCGAGGTTGCTCACCGTCGGGCAATTGTCGCAGGCGGAGCCGAGCCCATCGGCGTCGGGGTCCGCCTGCGAAGGGTTCGGGATGCCGGCGCAGTTGTCGAGCGCGTCGAGTGCGCCGTCCCCGTCCGCGTCGAGATCGCAGGCGTCCCCGACGCCGTCGTCATCGAAGTCCTGCTGGCTCCTATTCGCGACCAGCGGGCAGTTGTCGCAGGCGTCGCCGAGCCCGTCCCCGTCGGAGTCGGCCTGATCGGGGTTGAAGGTTCGGGAGCAGTTGTCGGAGAGGTCGGCGATCCCGTCCCCGTCCGGGTCCGCGTCGCACGCATCAGGCGTTCCGTCTCCGTCGATGTCCGGGAGTCTCGCGATCGTCGGCCCCGCGGGACCGTTCGCGAAGAGCAGGACGTCCCTGCCGGAGCACACCAGGAGATCGTCGATCCCGTCCGCGTTCACGTCTCCGGCGGAGCCCACCGAGGGACCCGCGAGCGACAGGCCTCCTCGTGCCCAGGCGGGAACGCGTGCCAGCACGCCCGAGGTGATCGGGTAAAGGAACGTCATTCTTGCCGCGCCGACCGCGAGCCAGGAGGCGCCCGGACCCGCCGTGCCCCGGAGTGCCGCCATCGACAAGCCGAAGCTCGGGCCGTAAGGGTCGTAGTAATCGGGTCCCGGGGGGAGGAGACGCGCCGTCAGCGTGAGATTGCGGTCCCGGCGACCGCTGTAGATCTCGACCGCCCCGGTCGTCGAGACGTAGTCTCCTTGCCGGCGCCCCGGCGCGCCGACCACGAGATCGTCGATCCCGTCTCCATCGACATCTCCGGCGACCGCGAACGCGGACCCCAGGGCGGACTCGAACCTGTCGCCCCCGAGGCTCAGATCGGGGGGCTGACCCGAGGCCCGGAGGGGCCCGAAGTAGACGTACACCGCTCCGCTTTGCTCCAGTCCGTTGGAATAACGACCCGGCGCGCCGACGACGATGTCCTGCCTGCCGTCTCCGTCCAAATCGCCGGCGAACGCCACGGCGCTCCCGAAGCGGTCGTCGCCCATCGCCGGCAAGGAGAGCTCGTACGTGGGCGCGGTCGGGTAACCGGAAGGCCCCCCCATGAAGACGAGCGCTCGACCGGACCGCGGCACCGGCGCGTTCTCGCCATGACCCGGGTCGCCGACGATCACGTCCGGGTACCCGTCGCCATTGAGGTCCCCGCCTCCGGCGAGCACGGGGCGAAGATACGAGTACGGGTCGGAGAGGACGTACGTCCATGCCGGACTGGAGCTCAGCCCGTCCCCACGACCGTGATAGAGGGCCACGACGTAGGCCGAATAGGCGGCGAGCGGGTCGCGCCAGGCCACGAGGACGTCGGCGTGGCCGTCGTGGTCGACGTCCCCCGCCGCGGCCATCGAGATTCCCAGGAATTGCCCCGCCTTGCCGCCGGTGAGGGTGGAGACGGGCGACGGAGCCAATCCGCTCCGGCTTCCGAGGTAGAGGCTCACTCGCCCGGCCGCCGGTAGCGCGCTCGAGGAGGCCGATCCCGGATGCTCGGGCTCGGCGACCAGCAGGTCGTCGATCCCGTCGCCGTTCACGTCCCCGGCGCGGACCGCGACCACGCTGGGCGTATCGAACGGCGCGCGGGGAGCGGACCAATCCGGCTCGGTCGGAGAGGAATTCACCGGGCAGGGATCGCTCGACTTGCAGATTCCGTCCTCGTCGGAGTCGTTGTCCTTGTCCGCGGGGCACCGGTCGCAAAGATCGCCCGTTCCGTCCCCGTCCGTGTCGGATTGCGTTGGGTTCGCGGTCGAAGGGCAGTTGTCGAGGTCCCCGCACCACCCATCGCCGTCTGCGTCATTGTCCGGATCGTGCGGGCAATCGTCACACGCGTCGCCGATGGCGTCTCCGTCCGAGTCCGCCTGGTCGTCGGGGACGCTCGGGCAGACGTCGCAGGCATCGCCGACGCCGTCGGCGTCGGTGTCGGCTTGGTCATAGTTCGGCGCGTCCGGGCAGTTGTCGCAATCCGAGCCCACCTCGTCGTGGTCGGGGTCCAGCTGTCCGGGGTTGCTTATCCCGGGACAGTTGTCACCGGTCCACGGCACGCCGTCGCCGTCGTCGTCGGAGCACGCTCCCGGGTCGCTCAGGACCGCCTTCGCCGCCGCCGGGGGGTCGTGGAGCGCCGCACACTCGCTGTCGCTCAGTCCCCAGTTGTACCCCGAGAGGTAAGGGTTCATGACGTACCGCGGATCGTTGTCGTGAAAGAGCCCCACGTTGTGCCCGTACTCGTGCAGCCAGAGCACGCCGTCGTAGCCGCCGCCCAAACGGACGACCGCCATGCCGGATCCGCCGAGGGTGGAGCAGCCGACGATGTTGGTCGCGGGCGAGCCGCACCAATTGATCACGCGCACGACCTTGACGCGCGCGACCTGAGCGCTCAATACGGCCTGGAGCTCGGCCTTCGAATCGATGGAGTCCAGGCCGTCGTTGGGCTTCCCGAACGTTACCCCCGTGCCGCCACGCACCAGGCGAATACAGCAGGCCACGTCCAAGGCGAAATCGGGGCGCGCGGCGATCCCGTCGGCGTCGCGGAAGCCCTGATCGACGGCGTCGTCGCTCATGGCGAGCGCCGGGACGCTCGCGATCCGCGCGTGGTTGGCGTACGTCAGCGTATTGTCGGTTGCACGCGGAGAGGGATCCGGGACGCCTGCCGGCGGCACCTCGGACCTCTCGAGCGGGATCCCCGTGGACGCCGGATCCGGCCGCGACTCCCATGCCTCGCGTCCCGCGCTCCGTGCGTCGACTCCGGGTGCGATCGTGCCCCCTCGCCCGGACGCCAGCGCTCTCAGACGGCCGCGGGCCCGCGCATCCGAGCTCCCGCCAAGCGCGCGGATCGACTCCCGGATCAGGTCGCCCCGCAGCTCGGAGCCGTAGCGCCCTTCGCGAACGGCATTGCCGAGCGGTCCACCCCCGCTTCCCGGTTCGGTCATTGCGAGGAGCGCATCCAACGCCGCAGTGTCGCCTCGCGCCGCGAGCAGCCCGAGCGCGTGGGGACCGAGGAGCATCGCCCTGTCCTCCGCGGGAGTGCGGAGATCGCCGACCGGGCGCTCGAGGAGATCCAGGATCGCGGGGACCGAGCGCATGTCGGGCAGATGCGCGAGGAACGCAACGACGTTGTCCCGCCGAGGAAAGGCCGGGTCCCTCAAGAGCTGGAGGAGCGCCGGCACGGCGTCGAGACCGACCTCGTCCCGCGCGATCGCATCCGTCATCCCGTGGATGTAGATGACCTGCGCCGCCGCCCGGACGCGACTTACAAGGGCAGCGTCGGCGCCCGGCGCGTCGGGCGCCGCATCGGCCCGCCCGGCCGCAAGGCACCCCACCGCCAGCGCGACGCCCCGCCACGATCGCACGAATCGCCCCCCGAGCCTGCTAATGGTACGCAGTGTCCGGGGGCCGGACCAGTCTTGCCCTCGACCGGGTTGGTCGTTTGAGCGGCCTCATCCCTGTTCGATGTCATGCGAGTTCCATGGAGACCTGCTCCGAGGCTGCCGTTAGGCGCACCTAACGACCAGAACGACATTGGCTTGATCACTCAAACGGGGAACGCGCGCAAGGACCACGACGCGCCGCGAGAGGCTCCTTTGGGGTGCAAGTGGTCGGAGGTTCAAATCCTCTCGCCCCGACCAATTCAATGCGATTTGAACCGGTTCTCTGTGCCTCCACCTGGGACGCGCGCTCTGCTGTCGGCGTGGGTATTCGAGCGCCCCGAGGCGCGTGTTCCGCAACCGGGGCACGGCATGGAAGCGCCGTTCGGCTACCACGCGGACGCGGGCCGAGATCAGCGGCGGCGGGCGGTGGACGCGCTCCCGGCGTTCATGCGCGCCGCGCTCCGGGCGGTGAAGGCGTGAGCCGCTCCGGTCGTTTGACATCGGACCGTCTGGCACCGGGGTTCCGCCAGAATTGCACGAGGTCCCACGTCACAATTGCGAAAGATCCCCACCAACTGTAGTACCCGACGCTGAGTGAATTATGGGTCTCCAGGGATAGCAGGAACCACAACCCGTTCAGTCCTGTGGACGCCAACATGAGGGGCAGGAGGATTCTGGTGATCCGCTCACGCTTCATCCTGAAAACGCCGAGCGTGCCGAGCATGATCACGTTCGTCATCGCGATCGTACGATGCAAAGGCGTCCCGTAGATCACCGACATCATGAAGGCCGTCCAGCCAGGAACGCCCCCGCTGTCGTGGTCGTAGTACGCCGGCATGACCCATGACGCCGCGTACAGGATCCACCCTGCATAGATCCAAACTCGCCACACCCTCACCAGATCCTCCTGGGCTCCGCAAGTATTGCGTCGCCCCGAGGGGGACACAACCGGACGCCGGTGGGACCGCTGCTTGTAGCCGGATGCACCCCCGGGGGCGCCGATTCTCGACCCACCGTCTTCCGCGTCCTTGCGTTCCATGCGAGAGAGAATCGAGTCGACCGCTGAGAGGCCCGCCCCATCGACGGCTGCCGGTCGGTGGGCGCGGGGTAGCGATAGCGAGGGCCGTCGCCGCGGGCCTTGACCGGCCGCGCGCCCGGCCTAACTTCCCCTCTGACGCATGATTTGGGACGACGCCGCTTTTCGAGACGACTACCGCGCGAGGCTCAGGCAGGTCCAGGCCAGCGGCGATGCCGAGGTACAAGCTCAGGGGCAGGCGTTCCAAGCCGAGGCGGCCAGAGCGGGCGGATCGAGCGGAGAGCTCTTCACGCGGCGCGCCGGTGCCGCAGCGGCCGCCACCCTCTCGGGATACGTCCGCGGCGCGCTCGAGGCGTTCGATCAGACGCTAGCCGCCATCGGCGCCGAGCTGGACGAGGCCGATCTGAATGCGCTTCGGGCGAGCCTCGAGCAGGAAATCGCGCGAAGGGCGAAGTCGCTTCCGGCGGCGCTGCGAGAATTCACGAAGCTCGCGGCGCCGCCGGCCCTGCTGCGGGCGATCGTCGAGCAGGCACCGATGAGGGCGCGTCAACTCCTGGCGGAGCGATTGTCGGCGGCTCGCGACCGGGTGAGCACGCACGTCCGTGCGCGCGAGGTGCTCGATTGCGCCATCTTCATTAGCCACGACGTCCGCGACGCAGCGCTGGCCGACGCCCTGAAGCTTGCGATCGCCGCAGCGGTCGGAGGGGACGTGGCGGTAGGCACGTCGTCCGATCTTGCGGGCCTGCGGAGCGGACGCGACGGATCCGAGCGCGTCCTCGCGCAGCTCAAGAAGATCCGGATGACGCTCTCTTTGGTCACGCCGCATTCCGTCGGGGACCCGTCGGTTTGGTGGACGCTCGGTCTCGCGGAAGGCGCAGGCAAGCGCGCGTTCATGCTGCGGGCCTTCGCGGTGAGCGTGGACGCAGCGCCTCCGCTTCGCGTCGATCAGGTCTTCGACGTAGCACGGCGCGAGGATCTCGTGCGCCTGTTGCAGGCGCTCCAGTCGGAGCTGCGGCGGCGCACGAACGATCTCGCGAACATGGATCTCGACGACGTGCTCCGCGAGACGGAGGCTTCGAGAGCGTCGTAACGGCGGCGCCCCCTGCGGGGATCCTGCCGCGCGAACCGAACCATCACGGCGCGCGGGGGTTCTGACGGGGGAGTACACTCACGGCATCAAGCGGGGGGAGTGCATGAAGACGCGACGTCTCGTGCAGACACTGCTCGCGACGGTGGCCGCGGTCGTCCCGCTCGGGTCTCTTGGCGGTGATGCGACGGTCCGTGCACCTTCGGGTGTCGTCGAAAACGTCGAAGTCAGGCTCCTTATCCTGGACGTCCAGGTTCTCGACCGGAAGGGACACCCGGTCCCGGGCCTCGGCTCCGAGGACTTCGACGTGTGGATCGACGGAGGTCGTCCGGTCCCAATCGCCACATTCGATGCGGCCTGCCAGGACGGCGCCCAGAAGCCGGTCGTCGTCCTCGCGTTCGACTACCAGCACCTGGTTGGGCCGGAGCGGACGGAGGCCCTTCAGTCCGCCCGGCGCGCCCTCGAGCGGGGCGGGCTCGGAGACCTGCAAACGATGGTGGTCGCACTGACGGGCGGGTTGCGCATCGAGCAGCCGCTCTCGACGCAGCGGGACGAGACGCTCGCCGCGCTCCAGCACATGCAGGACGACATCACGCTGTGGGGCGGCAACTTCTCGCACACCAGCGACGACGGTTTCGTCCGCGGGCTGACGAGCCTTTTCGACGTGGTCGGGACGATCCCGAAGCCGAAGGCGATCGTCCTGTTCTCGGGAATGCGGGACATGCCCTACGAGGAGGACTTTCGGAACCTGGCGGCGCTCGCCGCCGCCTCGAGGAGCGTCGTCTACCCCGTCGACATCCGAGGCCTCGACCTGATCGATCCCATGGCGACCCCCTCGTGGGTTCTCCCCGATGCGGTCATCCCGCGATCCGGGAACACGAGAATCACCGCGCTGGGCGGAAAGGCCCCCGCCGACCGGAAGGGCCCCGAAAAGGCACCTCCCCCCGGGCCGCAGCGCGAAAGCCGGAACGACCCCCGCAGAGATCTGTCGGGCGCGCGCGCCGGGGCCGGCTGCGGCTGAGCGAGGGTAGGAACTGGGGGGGGCCCCCAGCCGGATCCCGACTTGTTCCACGCGCCGCAGGTCAGGCGGGGTTCGCCGGCACCGGCGACCAGGGCAGCCCCGACCTCCCTTTCGCGCCTTGGGATCGATTCCGGAGGGACGCTCACCGAGCACACCGGCGACTCCCGCATCGCCTTGGACACGGCTCTGAGCCGGCTCTCCTGCGTGTATTCGCTCGGCATCCGGGGGAACGACCTCCCCGAAGGACACCGCTATGCGTTCGCGGTCCAGCCCCGAAAGAGCGGGCTTCGCGCCGTCCACGCGAGCGCGTCGCTCCTGCGCACGGACGCGATGAAGCGCGAGTCGCTCATTCGAGCGGCCTATTTCGACCCGAGGTCGTTCGAGACCGGTTCGGTCCACGCCGCGCTCCAGCGGCTCGAGCCGGCATCGCGCGACCTCTGGAGGGCGCAGCTGGTTCTCAGCTTCGATGTCGAGCGCCGCGACGAGGCCGATCGAAACGTCGACGTCGGCGCGACGGTGACCCGGGGGTCATCGGTCGTGCACCGATTTTCGCGAGCGGTGGTCGCTCGCGGTGCGAACGCCGGCTCCCCCAAGATCTCCGCGTTCACGTTGTCCGAGCCGATCACGATTCCCGTCGGGACCTACGCCCTCACCGCCGTTTTATCCGATCCAACCGTAGCACTCCCACGGGCCGTCCGGATTGAGGTCGCGCTGCCCGCGATACCCCGGGACGGGCTATTCCTCGTGGGTCCGGCCCTGGGGCGGCGGAGCCCGCGGTTCGAGCCCCTGATCGCACCCCGCCTCGACGCCCCGGCCGATCTCGTCCTGCTCACGCAGGTTTGCTCTCTCGAGCACGACGACGGGATCGCTCCGCTCGTCGGCCGCACGCTGCGCTCGGCTTCGGGCTCGGTCTTGGGCGAGCTCCTGCCGGTGAGGGTGAGCCTCGAGCCGCATGGAGACGTCCGCTGCGCCAGCCTCGTCGACGTCGTGCCGGCCTCCGCGCTGCGGCCCGGAGGGGATTACCTCTTCGAGGCGCGTTTCGCCGACGGCTCCCCCGGGGCGGCGGCCGCCGTCCGGTTCTCCGTCGATCCCTCGGAAGCCGGAGTCGTACTGGCCCGCGACGACCTCGCTCGGTAGGTCGTCGACAGCGCGCGCCCTTCGAGGCCGTTGGGGTGCAAGCGGTCGAGCGACGACGAGAATCGTAAGCTCCGGTACGAGATCGTCGATGCCGCCACGCGATGCACCGCTCGGAGCGTCCGCTTCGGGGTAGGGGTGGGCGTCCAATAACGCGCGGCAGCGGCCCACATTTTCCGTGGCTGCGTGAAATCACCCAGCGAGGCGGACGGATCTTGCAACCCGCCTCGACCGTCGGACAGACAGGGAGGGACAACCATGAGCGAATCCGCCGTACTCGACGAGCCACGCATCGAAGCGCCGACGGCGCCAACGACTCCCGTACGACATCGGGACCGACCGATCCGGATGAAGAAGCAGAAGCGGTTCGGCGCGAGCTTCCGATTCAACGCTCTGCGCTATCTCGTACTCGGCGGCTCCCTCGCGCTCGCGTGGGGGCTCCTCCGCGCGGCCATGTGGGAGGGCATCGAACGGCCGGAGGCGACGTTCATGCTGGTGCTCGCCGGCGGCCTGCTCGCCGCGGCCGCGAAGACCGCGATCGACATCCTGAACTGGGCGGAGTCGACCCGTCAGGCCACTCATGTCGAGCGGACGAACGCCGTGCAGCGAGTTTTTCAGCGCGCCCGCCTCGTGAGGGAGCAGGCGGTGCTGGATTGGCGACGCATCCATACGGTCCTGGTGGACAACCTCACGGGTCAGTCGCAGGAGATCCGGTTGTTCCACGACCACGACGAGGCCGACCGGCAGGCCGAGTCGCTCTTTCAGAAGGCCCTGTCGGAAGAGCTCTGGATCCGAGCCGACGGGGTGGACGCCGTGCGGCGCTTCAAGGCCAAGATGGCCGCTCTCGACTACGAGGCGCTCAAGACGGAGCCGGACTTTCTCGCCACGTTCAATGCGCTCCTGGACGCCCTGAGACGCGAGCTCGCGCTCGCCGCGATCGGCATGCCGCTCGGCTAGGCGCGTCACCCGGCGGGGCGTCGAAGTGCGAGGACGGTCGAAAGCGCCGCACGGACCGGCTCTCGGGGTAGGTTCTACGGACTGCACGAGTTGACGGGTGCGCGAGGGGCGCAACCGGCACCATTGCCGCGCGACCCTTCCCCCTCGGCGTTCTCTCCCGTGACGAGATAGAACCAGCCGTCGCCGCTCGACGGGTTGGCGGGATCTGCGATGCTGGTGGCGGCGATGCTGGCCATGAGGCAGCTCCCCGTATCACCGGACACCAATCCCTCGATCGACCCCCGATACAGGTTGAACGTCGCCGCTCCGTTTCGATTTGCGTCCTCCCACGCAAGTGTCGCGTGATCGAGGAATCGAAGCGGTAGAGTTGACCCCGCCGGCGATACCTCGCCGGGAGGCCCGGCGGCGCAGATTGCGGAGTTGGTCACCGTCACGGTCACTGGAAACTGTGGGCCCGGCAAGAGGAAGGGGTCTCCTGGAGCGAATGTGATGGGGGCGGGGACGGCAAGGACACCTGTCGGAGTCATCGTGGGGCCTGCTGCATGGTCGTACCCGCAGTTGAGCGCGATCTCACCTGAGGATCCCACGCGGAGCAAGACTCCGTCGAGCACCATGCCGGGTGTATACCCCGCCACGAAGATGCCACCAGCGGAGTCCGCGGCGATGCCACCGGTCTGCTGTTGTCCTGCGTCGCCGTAAGCCCGACTCCACGACACCGTGCCGTCCGCCGCCAGGCGAACGACGAAGAGGTCGTCGCCTCCCGTACCCGTGGAAGCGCCGAAGGACGTTGTCGTGCCCAGGATTGCCGAGCCGCCGTCGGCGAATCCGACGCCACGAATCCCGCGATCGTCTCGCGGCCCGCCGATGGCCTCTTGCCACGCGACATCGCCGCTCGGGCCCACGCGGAGCACCCAATCATCGACGCCGCCCGCGCCGAACGACGCCGTATTGCCGAGGAGGGTGGCGCCGCCGTCCGCCATGGCGATGACCGCCCCTCCGAGCTCCGATCCGGCGCCACCGTAAGTTCGCGCCCACCCGAGATTGCCATCGGGATCGAGCCGCACGAGGAGCAAGTCGGAACCGCCCGCGCCCGAGGAGTTGGTACGTCCCGCCACGAACAACCCGCCGTCGGGAGTCTCAGCAATCCCCCCGGCGACCTCGTCCAGGCTCCCGCCGATCATCCTCGTCCACCGCAGCACCCCTCCCGCGTCGAATCGGACGACCCAGATCTCTAGTCCGACTCCGGGGCGGGAGCCCGTGGCTGCCGCGTAGAATCCGCCGTCCGCTGCTGCACAGGCCGGACGGAAGTTCGGCCAACCCTGAATCTCGACGTGCCTCGTCTCGTGCCCCCCTTCGTCGAACCAGCTGAACCAAGCGTTCGGTCCGAATGCTCCCACCGCGGCATAGCCGGCGGGCTTCAACGCGATCACGTCGGAGAAGAACCAGGTGTAATCGTAGAGCTGGGTGTGCCACAGCAGATTGCCCGACGGATCGAATCGCATCAAGGTAGCGCCATCGTTGCTGTTTCCGACCGCGACGAGGCCCCCCGCGCAGCTCGTCGCGACCCCGCGAACGTTCATGCTGTCGATTCCGATCTCCCTCGCCCAGCGCTCGCTGGCGTCCACCCGCGAGTCGTATGCCGCCAAGAGAAGGCATATGGCGCCCGCTCGAATCATTGGTGCCGGAATCGGAACGCACGTGAAAGTCACGTGGGGACGGTACGCCCATACTCGGTGTCGCGCTACGGGATCTCAGGTTACAACTGAGCCGCTTTCGAGCACGAAAATCGTCGTGTCGGCCGTGTTGCTCCGCCTTCAGCGCAACCGAACAAGCACCGCCCGCCGCCCGCGAAAGAGGACGACGAAGAACGCGATCCAAAAGCACGCCGCGACCACAGCGGTGGCGATGAAATGGCGCGGCGAGACGTCCCACGACGTGTCGGAAACGATCCGCCCGAACGCCAAAGCGGTAAAGACCAGCGCGAGCTGGAGGATCCAGTGGGGGCCCCTGAGGCGGCGCTTGATGCGATCCAGGGTTTTCAGCTCGTGATCGGGCGGAAGAGAGGGCGCTGCTCCGGGCGCGAGGGAGGGATTCGCGGTATCGCGCAACGCCCGCGCGAACTCGGGATCGGCAGCCAGGTAGTCGTCGACCAATCGGCGCGAGTCCTCGCTGGCGTCGCCGGAGAGGTAGAGCGGCCACAGGTCGGTGATGACGTTGCGGGTCACGTTGTCCATGCTTTCTCCTCTGCGGCAAGCTCGGCTCTGAGTTGAAGGCGGGCGCGGTGGACGCGCACTTTCACCGCGCCGACCGAGCAGCCGACGATCGCGGCGATCTGCTCGTAGCGAAGCTCCTGGTCCGCCGCGAGCACCAAGACCTCGCGCAGCGGCTGCGGCAACCGTTGGATCGCGCGCAGGGTGGCCGCGTAGGCCTGCCGATCCGACGCGGCCGTCTCCGACGTCGGGGCGGGATCGATGGTGTCCGGCGCCTCGGTCATGGAAACGGTGGCACGCTGCCGGGCCAGGGCGTCGCGGTAAAGGTTTCGCGCGATCGCGATCAGGTACGCCTTGACCGTGTCGACCCGGAGCTCCGCCCGGCCGCACAGAGCGTGGACGAACGTCTCGGCGGTCAGGTCCTCGGCGAGGGCGTGGTCCCCGGACAGGTAGAGGGCGAAGCGATGGACGTCCTTCGCGTAGCGCTCGTAGATCCCGGCAAAGTCCATCGTGGCCCTCGGGAGAACGATACCGGCGAGGCGGCTGGAGGTTACAGGTGGGGGCGCCGCGGTACCTGGATGGGCGTACATTCGCCCCACACCCGCGGAACGCCCGTTCCGCCAAGGAGGAGAAACCATGAGATCTCGAATCGCGCGCCTGGGGATCGCTGGCGCCCTGTCACTGGCGGCGGTCTTCGGTTCGACCCAGCTGTTCGCCGGCAAGCCCGGCGGGGGCGGGGGAACGGGCTGTCCTCGGAGCAATTTCTGCCTGTGCGCGGCGTTCTACTGTCCCGTCACCTGTGCGGGTGGGTGCAAGTATTCGAATCCTTGCCTCGCCGATTGCGCCGGGGCGACCGCGTGCGTTCAGGACGGACCCTGCACCGAAGTCCCGTAGGAGTTTGGACCAGCAATAGTCCGGCGCGGCCGCGTGAGGGTCGTATATTCCAGGCTAGCAACAGGGGTGGCCCGGGAAAGCGGGTTGGAAGGACGCCGGATGAGTAGGGGCGCGGCAGCCGGTTGGCGGTGCGCGATTTCGATCGTCGCCGCGACTTGGGGGGTTCATGTCTTCGGCGCCACCGCGGCGCCCGTGGATGAACCGGCGTGCGCGCGATTGGCTGTCGAAGGGATCCTCCCCGGGATGACCGTCGACGAAGTCCGGGCCAAGCTCGGCCGTGAGACCTCGACGACGGAGGTCATGCGCGCCAACGGGGCAAGGACCGCGACGGCCCAATATCAGGTGGCGCGCGCGCAGCTGACCGTCGACTACGACGGCCTCCTCAACCACCCCGCGAGCGTGCGGGTGGACAGCGTGCGGCTGCCGATGCCCCAGACGTTCGACGGGGTCGCGGAGCTGCTCCGCCGCGCCGGGAACCCCGATGCGGGACGCGACTCGCTCGTCCAGGGGCTTGCCACGGGGCCCGCTGTCTGGCTCGACTCCACCTGCGGTGTCGTGCTCACGTATTTCCGCCGCAACGAGGCGTGGTGGAGCGAGGATGTCAACACGTTCCTTCGGGCGGACCGGCTCGAGGCCGTGAAGCGGGGCGGCACTCCCGCGAGCGACACGGTTGCGACACTTCTGGCCGCGGCCGCGCCGCGCACCGAGGACGGCGCTCCGTCGCTGACGATGGAAGCGTCGGCGATCGTGGCGCAGGCGGATCCCCCCGCGGACGGGGCGGCGGCAATCCTGCCCGACACCATTCCGCGGCGTGTCGCCTACGTCGCCCCCGTCTATCCTCCGGCCGCGCGGCGGATGGGCCTCCACGGCGCCGTCACCCTGCACCTCCTCGTTCGTGACGACGGTCACGTCGCGGCTTCCCGGATCGTGGACGCTCGTCCCGCCGGGCAGGGGTTCGAAGATGCCGCCCTGAACGCCGCCGAACGATGGCGCTATGCGCCGGCCACGCGCGACGGTAGGCCGATCGATTCGGAGATCGACGTCGTCGTCGAGTTCCGGTAGGACGCGGGGAGGCGAGGCGCCGAATGAAGAAGCTCATCAAGGCGGCGGCCGCGTCGGCCCTCGTGCTCGGCCTCGGATTCGGCGCGGAGTTCTTGTGGCTCGAGCGCGAGCCGCGCCGCACGCCGTCGTTGCAGCCGCCCCTCGCCCGGCTCGACCCCGCGAAGCTGGCGAGCCTCCGCGCCGCGTTCAACGCGCACGGCGACGAGGCTCGAATCCTCGTGCTTCTTTCGCCGACCTGACCCGTGTGCGTGCGGGGGGCCTCCGCGCTGCAAGACGTCTTGACCTCCTCCGACGGAGTTCCCCTGCACGTCTTCGTGGTCTGGGAGCCGGTCCTCGTCAGCGACCTCGCCCCGCCGACCACGACGGTGCTCGGCTTGATCCACGATTCCCGTGCCGAGCAGTACTGGGATCGAGAGCTCAGCCTCTCGAAAGACCTCCTCCGCACGGCTCTCAGCGATCCCCGCCGCTACGACATCGCCGAGGAGCTTGCGCCTGACGCCCTCATCTGGGATGTCGTCGCCCTGTTCCCGCCGCGCGCCCTTTGGGATCGGGACGTGCCCGTTCCGGTGTACTACGGGCACACGGTGCTGGAGAGCGCGGAAGGCCTCACGGCGGCTCTCGAGCGGATGCGCCCTGCCGTGCTGACGGCTGAAAGCAGCGCCGCGCTATCACCGCTGGAGCGCCGGTAGACGCAGGCTCGGGTGCCGCCCGACAAGCTCGGCTTCCCCGGCAGCCACCTTGGCCACGATTCGAAGTGCTGGAGAAGGGCTAGATCGGCCCTTTGCGATGCGCCTCGATCCGAGGGATCAGCACGTTCCGCACGTAGAACCAGCGCGGCTCCAGTCGCAACGCCTCGCGAGCCTCGGCGGCCGCCGCGCCGAGGTCGGGGGGCGCCTGATTCAAGTGACCGTAGGCGAGAGACATCACCGCCTCGGCCTTGCCCCAGTCGGGGAACGGCGAGTCGGGTTCGAGCGGACCGGCGGTCGCCACGATCGTCCTGTAGACCGCCATCCCGGCCTCGAAATCTCCGCCGTAGGCCGCCGGCCGGAACACGAGGTTCCCGCCCTCGACCCACAGGACGCGGACGTTTGCCGGCTCCAGCTCCTTCGCTCTCGCCAGCAAGCGCGCCGCGGCTACCGCGTGAGGCCGCCTCACGGCGAGGTCGTCGAGATAAAAGGTCAGGAGCCATCCATGGACCGACGCCGCCGCGGCGTACGCGTCGGCGAAGCCGTCCTTCGTCGCGATCGACGCTTCGAAGTCCGCCGCCGCGCGCTCGAGGTTCGTGATCAGCTCGTCCCGACTCATGCGCGCGCTCGCCGCCCCGTTCATCGCGATCCGCCAGCTCGCGTAGCCGCTCCAGTAGGCGGCCAGGTAGCCGAGCTCGGGATCGTCGCGAAACGCCGTCAGCCTCCCGCGCAGCGCCGCCAGCCCCGCGAGGTCGGCGCGGTAGTCGGCCGACATCGCCTCCGCCTTGGCGGAGACGAGCATTCGCCGCACGTCGGCGGAGGGCGCCGGCACGAGCGCGCCCAGAACGAGTGTCACGACGAGCGATCGCATCAACGGCGCCCCTTGACGAGGCCGAACGAGACGTTCTCCGGCCCCAGCAGAATCGCCATCTCGTCTCCGTCCGGAAGCTTCTGGGGCGGGACGAGGATCGTCGCGCCCAAGCCCACCGCCTTCGCCGCCGACGAGGCGACGTCGTCCACCGCGATGAAGAGCTGCACGAAGCTGTGCCCCTCCGGCGGGGACGGCCAGACGCCTCCGTCGATTCCTCCCGGCGCGTGGGTCGTCATCCGCCGGTACCCGAGCGGGTTGTCCCGATCGACCGTCCACCCGAACAATTCGGAATAGAAACCGCTGACGGCTTCCGGATCCCTCGCCAGGAACTGCCACTGCACCACCGCGTTCGACATCGCGCGTTCCTCCTCGTTTCGTGCGGGACGGTACCGAGACGCCCGCGGCCGGTCCACGACTCTTCGGCCAACGAGCACCTCCGGTCGGTGAACGGCGACCGCGGGCGCGGCCGCCACGCTATGCTTTGCGGGCCATGGTGAAGAAAGGAATGCAGGCCGCCGCGTTGATCGCCGCCTGGTTTCCGATCTTCGCGTTCTGGATGATCCTCACGATCGTCTACGGCCGGATGAGCGTCGCCCAGGCACTGCCCCGCGCCGTGCTGTCGATCGGCGCCGCCGCCCTCCTTGGCCTCGGCGTCTGGCGGTTCTGTCTGCGCACCCCCTGGCCGCGGAAGCTGCGCGCGAAGTTCTACCTGAGCCATTGCGCCGCCGCCTCGGCCTACGCCGCCCTCTGGATCTTCAGCATGTACGCGACCGAGTCGCTCCTCTCGGGGACGCCGATCGCCCGAGAGTTCGCCGAGACCCACGTGCTCGGCTGGCAGGCGATCATGGCGCTCTGGGTCTACGGGATGATCGCGGGGATCTCGTACGCCCTCCAGATCGAATCGCGCGCGCGCGACCAAGAGCGGCGGGCCCTCGTGGCCGAATCGGGCTTGAGCGCCGCCCGGCTCGATGCGATTCGCGCGCGGCTCCATCCCCACTTCCTCTTCAACGCGCTCCACACCGTCGGCGCCCTCGTGAGGCACGATCCGGCGCAGGCGGAGGGCGCGATCGAGAAGCTCGGCGACATGTTGCGGTACACGTTGCGCGAGCCTCACGGCGATACCGTCCCGTTCGCCGAGGAATGGGAGTTCACCCGGCGTTACCTCGAGTTCGAGCAGCTCCGCTACGGGGAGCGGCTCAAGGTGGCGGCGGAGATCGATCCCGCCTGCCTCGTGTGCAGCGCACCGTCGTTCGCGCTCCAAACGCTCGTCGAGAACGCCGTGCGGCACTCCATCGGGACGCGGCCCGAGGGGGGAACGATCGAGATCCGCGCGCGGGCGAACGGCTCGGGGCTACGGATCACGGTGCGCGACGACGGAGCCGGCTCGGAACCCGCCGGAAACGGATCGCGCTTCGGGTTGCAGGCCCTTCGCGAGCGGCTCCTCGCCGTGTACGGCCCCGCGTCGCAGCTCGCGGTCCTGTCCGGGCCCACCGGATTCGAGGTGTCGCTCCACGTTCCGTGCGACGGCGGAGGGACGGGCGTTGACGACTGAAGCGCGGGTCGTGATCGCCGACGACGAGCCGCTGGCGCGGCGCGCGCTGCGCGATCATCTGAGCGGCGTCCCTTGGATCGGCGAGGTCCACGAGACGGGGGACGGGCTCGCGGCGATCCGGACGATCGACGCCGTCCGCCCCGATCTGCTCTTCCTCGACGTCAGGATGCCCGGGGCCTCGGGGATCGCCGTCGCCGAGCAGATCGCCTGCCACCCCTACATCGTGTTCACCACCGCCTTCGACCGATACGCCGTCACGGCGTTCGAGCTCGGCGCGCTCGACTACCTCTTGAAGCCGTTCGGCCGCGATCGCGTCCTCGCCGCGCTCGCACGGGCGCGCGCGGCGATGGATCTCGGCCTCCCGCCGATCGCCGCGCGGGCCTCGCGGGTGCTGTCGTCGCGGCAACCGCTCGAGCGGGTCTTCGTCAAGGAGCACGGCCGGATGATCGCGATTCCGCTCGACCGCGTGGAGAGGCTCGAGGCCTGCGACGACTACGTGGCGCTGTGCGTCGATGGCCGCCGCCACCTCCTGCACGTCAGTCTCCAAGACTTCTGCGAGCGGATCGATCCGAAGCACTTCCTCCGGGTCCATCGCTCGCACGTGGTCAATCTCGGCTTCGTCGCCGCCCTCGAGCCCCGCGACGGCGCGCGCCTGACCGTCGTGCTCGCGGGAGGCGCCCGGGTCCCGGCGAGTCGGGCCGGCTCGGCGCAGCTCAAGGCCTTGAAAGGAGGACTCCCATGAAGGTTTCCTACGTGATCGTGCTGGTGAGCGACATGGAGCGATCGGTGTCGTTCTATCGGGATACGCTCGGCATCCCGTTGAAGTTCGCCTCTCCCGGATGGACGGAGTTCATGACCGCGGGGGCGACGCTCGCACTCCACGCGAGCGGCGAAGGCGGGCGCTGCCGTCCCGGCCTCCGCGTTCCGAATCTCGGCGAGTTCCACAAGAGGATGACGGAGAAGGGCGTGCTGTGCCTCGAGGAACCCAAGGAGGTCTTCGGATCCTGGGTCGCCCAATACGCCGATCCGGACGATCTGCCGTTCTCGGTCAGCGAGGAGCGAAAGGTCGGCGGCGCGGATTCGTAACGAAGTCGTCACCGTTGCGCAACGAATTTGTGGCGCCGTGACGTGTATTGCGTACGTGCAACAAAATCGACGATCGTGAGGAACAACCGACCTCACGGAGGCGTAGGATGCGCCGGTGAATTGGCGCGAAGCCCTCGAGGCGGCGGAAGGATTGGCCGGTCCCGTGCGTGAGCGCGCGGACGGTCTTTGGTCGTTCGACGCCGTCGAGTTGCCGACCTTCCGCATCGTGCCCGCGGAGCGCACGAACGGATCGCCGACGCTTCGTCAAGCCGAAGAGGCGCGCGTGATCTTCGTCCAGTCGTTGGCCGAGCGATTCGTGACCCGCCTGCGGCCGGGCGCGCCCGCGCTCGAGATCAACGTGGAGCTCGCGCCGGACTACTGACGACGAACTGACCGCTCTACACGGCTTCGTCGATCCGCACCATCCGCCCCGCCCCGTCCCCGGGATAGACCCGAGAGTTGGCGCCCGGGAAAGCGAAGCCGTTGATGAACACGCGGCGCGGTTGATACGAGCGGTTCGGCAGGCTCCGATGAATCGTGTACGGGCCGAACAGCAGCACGCTCCCCGCGCGCATGGTGGCCGCCACCGCCCCGCAGGGGTCGAGGTCGTCCGGCAAGTCCCCCCCCGGCGGCAGATCGAGGTGGCCCCGGAGGCAGCTTCCCGGCAGGAATTCGAGAGGGCCGTTGTCCTCGGACACGTCGTCCACCGCGATGATCGACTGGACGTAGCTCCCGCGTCCATTCAGGTCCTTCCATTCGTCGCCGCCGTAGCGGCGGTGCGTGCTGTCCTGATGCCACGGGAAGGCAACACCATCGCCCGGAAGCTTGAAGTGGGCCTGGTTGATCAGCTGGCTCATCTCCTCCGAACCGAGGAGCTGTCCCGCCAACCTCAGCAGGCGGCGGTCCCGGCCGAACGCCGACAGAACCGGCTCGGCGGCGCCGCACCAGACGATCCGGTCGATGCGCACGCGGGTCCCGGTGTCGTCCGCCACGCGCTCGACGACGAACTGCGAGCCGCGGACCATCGCCGGCTCGGAGAGTTCGTTCGCCGTGCGTAGGAGCCGGTCGAAGGCGGCGCGCATCGCGGCGACCTCCGCCGCCGCGAAGACGCCGGGCACGACGACGAAGCCGCGCTCGTAGAACGAGCGCACCTGCTCGCCGCTCATCGGAAGCACGCTGACCTTCACGCGCTCGACCTCTCGATCTGAAGGTACGAAGCGCGAGGTTTCGCGGCACCAACGAACCGGGCCGTTTCCGTCGAATCCAGCGCCGATACGGCCCGGAATCCGCCGACAGCGCCGAGGATCTTGCCCCGCGATTCCCGTTTTGTGGGAGAATCGGTGGGATCAACGGTGAACGGCAACTCAACGTTCGATGGGGTGGAGGACCTCGAGATGCGCAATCGGATCGGGAGGCTCGTGGCGGTCTTGTGTTCAGTCGCGCTTGCGGCGAGCTCGGTGCTCGCCGGTGGCGACACGTTCTTGAAGAGCGACGATCACAAAGACGAGGTGGTCGGGAAGTTTCTGACCGATCAGGACTACGGCGTCATGATCAGCGACGTGAAGCGGAACGACGTCGAGTTCGATTGGTGCTGGGTCAAGACGCCGGACGCCAAGCTCGTCAAGAAGCCGAAGGCGCTCGGATTCGACGTCGCCACGTACAAGACCGTGCGCATCCCCGAGGTGAAGGATTTCTCCGACTCCCTGTCCCCGGAGCTCGCGAAGAAGGTCCACGAGGCGTTCGAGCGGGCCGCGAAGGGTCTGAATCTCGAGGTGGTCGCCGATGGCGCCGCGGCCGGCCTCGAGCTCGGCGTCGCGATCATCGACCTGAAGCGTGAGCGCACGTATGCGTACGTCGCGATGATCGAGCCCTACATCAAGCTCGAGATCCGGCTGAAGGCGGTCGCGGGCGGCGAGAACCTGCTCCTCGTGAGGGACCGCAGCCACAGCGTGACACCGGAGGACGCGGCGACCAAGCTGGCCGGGGAAATGATGAAGTTCCTGCGCTAGGGGGGCGTAGCGCTCCCGGTCAGCCGCGCGCACATGTCGGCCTGCCGGCGCCAGGCCGGACCTCCCCCGGTCTCGTCGCGAAGGGCCGCGAGCTGCGGCTCGTCGCACCCCAGGCGGTAGAGCCCGAACCGGGTCGCCCGGCTCGACGTCGCCGACATCCCTGCGGCTTCGATGAGGACGAAGCCGCCGAGCGCCGCGCCCAGCGCGGCCTCGCGGCCTCGCGCGCCGTGCCGGACGAGCGCCGGCGGCGTTCCGCCCACGAGGATCGTCGGAGGGAGGAGCACCGCCGCGGCCACGATCGCGGCGACCCATGCGCCCCCCGAGCCCGCGGCGCGAACCGGCGCCAGGAGCGCCTCCCTGCCGTGCGCGAGCAGGGCGACGACGAGCCCCCCCGTGGCCCCCACCCCCAACTCGAGGACGCCGTAGAGGCGCAACGGACGCTCCGTTCGATCGGCGAGCTCGCCGAAGAGCGAAGCACCGATCGCCAGTCCGCCGAGAAAGGTCGCGAGCGTCAAGGACGTCGCGGTCGCAGCACTTCCCACGTAGAGCGTCAACTCGCGGCGGAAGACCGTCTCCAGGAGGAGCGAGGCGGCGCCGGAGACGAAGAAGAGGACGAGGACGATCACCGCGATGATTGTAGGCGCGCCCTCGACAGGCAAGCCGCGGGGGCTGTGGTAAATTCCCCGGCCCGTCCGAAAGTCGCGTGAAACCCCTTGGCTCCTCCCGGTGAACGTCCCGTCATCCTCGTCACCAACGACGACGGCATCGACGCGCCCGGGCTCGCCGCCCTCGCCGGCGCGGCGTCGGCTTTCGGGCGGGTCGTCGTCGTCGCCCCGGACCGCGAGCGGAGCGGGGCGGGGCATGCGCTGACGCTGATGCGCCCGCTCCGGGTGGTGAAGCGCGCGGACGACCGGTTCCAGGTGGACGGAACCCCCACCGACTGCGTCCACCTCGGCGTCTTCAACCTGACCGGGGGTAGGCCGCCCGATCTCGTACTCACCGGCATCAATCGAGGGTTGAACGTCGGCGACGACGTCACCTACTCGGGCACGGTGGCCGGCGCGCTCGAGGCGACCCTCCTCGGCATCCCGGCGATCGCCTTGTCCTCGGAGCGCGACGCCCAAGGCGACGCCGACTACGAGGTCGCGGCCGGGCTCGTAGCCCAGCTCGCCGCCCAGGTGCTCTCGGGGCATCTGCGGACGGGGGTCTTCCTCAACGTCAACGTGCCGTGCGGAACGCCGCGGGGAGTCCGCGTGACGCGGCAGGGCACGCGGAGCTACCGCGCCGGAGCGCTCGAGCGGTTCGATCCGTCGGGGCGCCCCTACTTCTGGATCGCCGGCGCCGACGTGACCCCGGCGGGAGAAGCCGACGGGGACCACTCCGCCATCCGCGAAGGATGGGTCTCGGTCACCCCTCTCCAGGCCAACCTGACCGACGCCGCCGCGCTCGCGGAGCTTTCGTCCTGGACGATCGAGCTCCCGTGAAGGGCGGGGGAGGGATTCGCCGCGCGCGAATGGTGCGGGAGCTCGAGGCGCGGGGGATCCGCGACCGCCGTGTGCTCGACGCCCTGGCGGCGATTCCCCGGGAGCCGTTCGTCGAGGAGGCGCTTCGCGCCAAGGCGTACGGGGACACGCCGCTCCCGATCGGGGACAAGCAGACGATCTCCCAGCCTTGGATCGTCGCCCGCATGTGCGAGCTGCTCGCCCCCGACGGCAGCGGGCGCGTGCTCGAGATCGGGTCGGGCTCCGGTTATCACGCCGCGGTCTTGAGCCGCCTCTACGAGCAGGTCTTTTCGGTCGAGCGGCTCGCCCCCTTGTCGAAGCGGGCCCGCGAGACGGTCCGCGCCCTCGACATCGAGAACGTCCACTTCAAGATCTTCGACGGGAGCTACGGTTGGAGCGAGTTCGCCCCCTACCGGGCGATCGTCGTCACCGCCTCCGCCCCTGACGTGCCCGCGCCCCTGCTCGAGCAGCTCGAGCCCGGCGGGCGCCTCGTCATCCCGATCGGCGCCGGGGCCCCGGGAGAGGACGATGCGGAGGACCAGACGCTCATGCGCGTGATCAACGCTCCCGAAGGCCCCCTCCGCGAGAGCCACGGCCCGTGCCGGTTCGTTCCGCTGGTCGGGAAGTTCGGGTGGACGGCCTGAGGCGATCTGCTATTCTCCCTGGGTTTTACAGGGTCGGGGTGTAGCGCAGCCTGGTAGCGCACCTGGTTCGGGACCAGGGGGTCGGAGGTTCAAATCCTCTCGCCCCGACCAATTTTCACCTCATCCGAGGA
>JBGQLU010000055.1:0-22478 GCA_041500265.1 Acidobacteriota bacterium
CACGTGATCTCGATCGAGCAGTACAACAAGACGGTCAACATCGAAGGCCAGACGATGGTGGGGATGGCGAACCGGTACATCGTTCCCGCGGCGCTCGCGTACCAGAAGTCGGTGGCGGACAGCGTCAACGCGTCGAAGGCGGCCGGCGTCGACTGCGCCGAGGGGAAGAATCTCCTGGCGCAGCTCTGCGACCTGACGTGCGAGCTCCGCAGGCGCGCGGAGGCACTGGCGCGGGCCCTCGAGCATCACGGCGGCGACGCCCCGGAATCTCACGCCAAGCATTTCCGGGACAAGGTCGTCCCGGCGATGGCCGCGCTCCGGGAGACCGGGGACCGGCTCGAGGGGTTGGTGGCGCGCGACACGTGGCCCCTTCCGACCTATCGCGAGATGCTGTTCCTGAAATAGCCGGACCGGGGGGCGCCGCCCCGCCGGTCCGAATACGCCGAATTCCCCGACACGCTTGACTCCGCCCGAGGCACGCCGATATTCCCGCTGTCGGCTCTTCGCGGCCCGGAGAGTGGGGAATGGCGTATCAACCGCTCAACGATCTGATCGACCCGGACGTTTCGGCCGAGGGTGAGGCGTCGCCCGAGCAGGCGGCCCCCGAGACCGGGGATGAAACCCCGGTCATCGGCGAGGACGGTCGCGCGCTCGTCAACCTCGAGATCTCGGAGGCGCTGGGGAGGAAGCATCCGGCGCCGAAGCCGTGGGTCAAGCCGGCGGCGATCGCGCTCCTGGTCGTGTTCGCCGGGCTGACGGCTTGGAACCTGGCCCATCTCGGACAGGTGAAGCCGATCGTGTCGAAGCCGACGCTCTTCCAGGTCAAGCAGGCGCTCTACCTCGGCGCCTTGAAGGTCGAGGCCTACCGCAAGGTGCACGGCGCGACGCCCGCGTCGCTGATCGACGCGGGGATACCGGACGATGCGGGGTACGCCTACAGCCGGACCGACCCGGGGCGCTACGTGCTGGTCTTCGAAGCCGACGGCCAGCGGGTCGAGTATGACTCGGTGGTCGAGCTCGAGCGCTTCTTCGGAACGCCGCAGCAGATGCTGACGATGGGAGGGTCCCGATGAACCCGCGAGCCCGTTCGAGTCAGGCCGGCTTCACGCTCCTCGAATTGATGATCGTCTGCGCCGTGATCGGGATCATCGCGAACATCATGATCCCCGAGCTCTATCAAGGGATCTATCGGGCCAAGGCCGGCAAGATCATCGAGGACTACGACATGGTCCGGACGATGGTCCACCAGTACTACGCCGACCACAATGCCTACCCGATCGACGAAGGACCCGGGGTCGAGCCTCCCGAGCTCGCGTCGTACATCCAGGGGCGCCTGATCTGGAACCAGCCGGACTACCAGTACGATTGGGAGCTCTGGGTGGACGGCTCGGGGAACCCGACGAACCCCTCGACGGGAGTGCTCGTCGGCTTCTCGATCGTCACGACCGACCCGAATCTCATGAACGCGCTCCACAAGCTGTACAAGGGGGTCGTGCTCGACACGATCCCGAATCACACCACCTTCGTCATCGAGCCGTACAGCTGACCTTCGAGGCTCACTCGACCGCCATGGTGGGCCCGCCGTCGTCCGCGTAGAGCCGCGCGCGCTCGCGTAGGTCGGCGATCCGGCGGCCAGCCTCCGCGTTTCCGGCGGCGTCCCCCGCGGCCTCGTGGATCGTCCCGTAGGTCCTCCAGATCTCGGGGTTGTCCGGATCGCGCCGCACGGCTTCCTCCACGGCGGCGAGCGCTTCGGACTTGCGCCCGAGCGCCTGCAGCGCCGCGGCCCGATTCGCCTCGTAACGGCCGTCGAACGGCTGGAGCCTGGCCGCCTGCTCGAGGACGATCAACGCTTCGGCCGGGTGCCCCGTGGTCAAGCGCAAGGAGCCGAGCTCGGCGAGCATGCCCGCGTGCCGTTTCCAGGTGAGCACGGCGGACTCGAGGAGGGGGATCGCCTCGTCCCGAGCACCGGCCGCGTCGAGCGCCTTGGCCAGCTGGTAGGTCGCCTCGGGATCCTTCGGATCGCGCCCGACCGCCTCGCGGAACGACCGCGCGGCGTCTTCGGGCCTGTCCAGCCCGTTTTGCACCTTGCCGAGGATCAGGTAGGCCTCGGCGCGATCGAACCTCGAAGCGATCGCCTTTCCGAGCGCCGCTTCGGCTGCGGAGAGAAGCGCCGCCTTCTCCGGCCCCGGAGGGTGGTCGGTGGACAGCCCGAACATCCCGCGCGCGATTTCGTACGCCTGCTCTCCGGGAGCGAGCTTCCGGAAATCCGCAGGGACCAGGGGTATGACGTTCTGCGACGCGCGACGGTCGGAGGCGTCGTCCGCGATCGTCTTCCGGATCCAATGATCGGTGAAGTCCGCGTGGCGTTGATCGTCGGCCCACGCCCGCCTCATGTGGCAGCGGACGCAGTCGTCCGGCGGGCTCGTCGCGCCGCGCGCGGACGCCGGTGCCTTGCAGGCCGCCTCGGCGTGACAGCCGAGACATTTCGCGCGAAAGAAATCCGCGGGACGGTCCTTGCGGAAGACGGTGACGTGCGGGTCGTGACAGGTCAGGCACTCGATCTTGCCGCCGCTCTTGCGATAGCAGGCCGAAAGCAAGAGCCGCTCCCCCTGCGCCGACAGGCCGAAATCGTGGCGCGTCGGGTCGACGTAGCCGACGGGAACGAAGGCGTCCAGGATCGATTGCCCCGGCCGGAAGTCCTCGCGCGGGTGCCCGGCGCGGTTCGCCCGCTCGGTCGCGACCGAATCACCCATGTGGCACTGGAAGCAGACCTGGATGCGGCGGTCCGAGGGAAGCCTCGCAGGGTTCACGATCGTCGGGTCCAGATTTCCCGTCGGCGCCTCGGCCCCCTGCGACCACTTCTCGACGTGCAGCTCGCCCGGACCATGGCACCGCTCGCAGTCGATCCCTTCCGGGATCGGCTCGAGGAAGCGGTTGGTGTCGTCCTCGCCGTCGCGGACCATCCGGCCGTTGTGGCAGAAGACGCAGGAGTCGGAGATCTTGCGGCCGAAGTTCCCGAGATGCCGGTCGAACCCCGGGCACAGATCCCACAGCGCCCCGTCCGGGTACCAGCAGACCGGCATCTCCCAGAGGCGGCCGTCTTCGACGGTGACGTACGACCGGGCGTGATTCCCGGACCCGAGGACGTAGGTCATCTCGCGCTCGTCGGCGTGGCGCTCGCGCCCTCCCGGATCGACGACGAATTGCTTCATGAAGAACGACGGCCCGCGGCGAGTCATCCGGTAGTGCACCCCCGTGCGCGGATCGACGAGCTCGTTCCGCTTCGAGAAATCCTCGACGGCGACGGCGGAGGTAAAGCGGTAGAACGCGCGCCCCATCCCGGTGTGCGCGAAGGTCGAGGCCTTCTCCACGTGACATTTCCTGCAGGCCTGGACGCCGACGTATCGGACCGACGGAGCTTGGTTCAGGAACGTCGCGGGAGGCGGCTGTAGAGCGGGGGCCGGGCGGGAGCAGCCGAGCACGATCAATCCGGCGGCGAATGCCGCCGCGGCCGCGATTCTCCAAAGCGATGAGGTCCTCATGTCGCGATCCTGCCCCCTGAAAAGTGGCGTATAAGTACGCCGACCGCGAGATGGGGTCAACGCGGGACGGGAAACGTACGAGATGACGACGACCTCCAGGCGCGCCGGCGCCGTGCCGCTGATCGTGGCCGCCCTGGCGGTCGCGTGTTCGCGCGCGCCGGGCACCGCCCCGACGGCGGGCCGCGCGGTGGAGCTTCCCACCGGGGAGCGGAGCTCGACGCCGCGATTGTCGTCGCTGGGGGACCGGCTCGTCTTGAGCTGGACGGAGGCCGGCGCGGACGGCCCCGCGTTGAGATTTGCGGTGCGTGCCGGGGGCACCTGGGGCCCTCCGGGTGCCGCTCCGGCGGATCCGCACCGCGCTTCCGACACGACCGACGTGCCCGGGGTCGTTCCTCTCGCGGGAGGAGGGTTGGCCGCCCACTGGACCCGGAAGCGCGATGGGTCCACCTACGCTCGCGATCTGATCGTCGCGGTCTCGGGCGACGGCGGGGCGACTTGGGGTGCCACGGCGCTGCCTCACCACGACGGCACCGCCAGCGAGCACGGCATGGCAACGCTCGTCCCGTCCGAGGCGGACGGGCGTTTCGGGATCGTGTGGCTCGACGGCCGCGCCGGCGAGCTGTCGGAGAACGGGGCGGGGGGCACGGCGCTCTACTGGGCCGACTGGAACGGCACGGCCTTCGGCCCCGAAACACTCCTCGACCCGCGCGTGTGCGACTGCTGCAAGACGTCGGCGGCTCCTGGGCCGTCGGGGCCGATCGTGGCCTACCGCGACCGCGCGGACGACGAGCGGCGCGACATCGACATCGTCCGGGAGTCGGACGGGCGGTGGTCCGCGCCGCGCGCGGTTCACGACGACGGATGGAAGCTCACCGCCTGTCCCACGAACGGCCCGTCGATCGGGACGCTCGGCGAGCGCGTGGCGGTCGCCTGGTTCACCGGCGCCGCGGCGGCCCCTTCGGTGTGGGCCGCCCTCTCGGCCGACGGGGGCGGGACGCTGTCGGCGCCCGCGCGTCTCGACGGCGGGCACCCGGTGGGCCGCGTCGAGACGGCGGTTCTGCGCGACGGATCGGCGGCGGTCGTTTGGCTGGAGCGGGCCGGAGATCGGGCGGAGGTCCGCGCGAGGCGGCTCGCCCCCGACGGGAGCGCCGCCCCGCCTGTCACACTCGCGGTCACCGGAGCCTCGAAGGCGTCCGGCTATCCGCGCATCGTCGGCGAGGGCGACCGCGATGTCCTGGTGGTGTGGACGGACACGACCGGAGCCTCGCCGCGGGTGAAGGGGGCGGAGGTCACGCTCCCCTAGGGGCAACTTCCGGAAGCCGCCTGAGCTCCGGCATCCCGGCTCACCGGAGGCGAGCCCGCGCCGTCGTCGTACGTGCCGCGGCACCCGGTCGCGGTTCCGCGCACGAGGTAGAAGAAGCCGTCCCCCGGCGGCGGCGCGGATTCCGTCAGGAGGACCGTCGTCGCGACGAGATCGTTTCCGGCGCACGGCCTCGCGGCGGCGGCGAAGTCTCCGGTGGACCGTAGGATCGAGAGCGTCCCTTCCGCGACGTCGTAGGCGAGCGCGTTCGCCGCGGGGGTCCACGAGAGGCGGGTTCCCCCGCCCTCGTGGGCCAACGTCAACGCCGGACGTCCGACGAGTGGGCATTGCCCGCAGCCCGGGAACCGGAACGACCCGACGCGCGTCCCCCACCCGGTGCTGCTCGTGACCGGGTAGTACTCCGCGGTGTACCAGAACGTGCAGTCGTCGGTCGGGTCCACGGACAACATCGAATAGTCGCCCCAGCGCGTGAGGCCGGTTTGCGCCCCGCCGCCGGCAACGAGCGTCGCCTCGGTCTGCGGCAGAGTTCCGGGAGGATCGGAGGGGAGGCGTCCGGCGTAGCGGATCGACGGGTCGGTCGTCGACGAGGCGACGCTGTAGCCGACGGCGAAGTCCCCTGCGCCGTCCATCGCGGCGCTCCCCATCCAGCGGTTGTCGGAATCGGGAGCATGCGTCCCGGCCTGCGCGATCGAGAAGTCGGCTCCGGTGCGGCGCAGCTCGTACCAGCGCACGCCTGCGTGGTCCGTTCCGTCGACGTCGACCGAGTGATTGAGCGTCAGCGACTCGTGGTCGCCCCAGTTCCGGTAGACGACCCGATTCATCAGCCTGTCCGAGAGGGCGGCGATCTTCTCCGTGGTACCCGGCTGGGGCAGGCAGAAGCTCGAATAACCGCACAGGCTCGAATCGAACGGGTAGGACGCCGCGGAGAGGTCGATCACTTGGTCGGGATCCCCGGAAACGCCGAAGGTCGAGGCGGAGGGAGTGGTCCAGTCCACGTGGAATTTCCAGATCGACAGCCGGTCGATCGGCGTCCATCCGAACCCATCGTCGTCCATCTCGACGAACAGGTTCGGCGCTCCGGGCGGCGGCCGGATCGGACCGTCGAGATCGGCGGGCAAGGCGCCGCCGTAGTGCGGGTTCACCGGGAACAGGTTGAAGTACACCGTTTGAGCCGGAAGCCCCTGCAGCATCTTGTCCCGCTCGAAGGCCATCACCCCCTGCCCGGCATAGGTCCGGCTCGGTCCCTGGTACTGGTTCACGCCGAGGTAGTAGCCGTCGGGCCAGACGGCGAACTTCGGGTAGTCGTTCAGGAGCGTCGTGCTGAACAAGAAATCGTACCGGTACCACGCCCCCGTCGGGTCGGGCGTCTGCGAGATCGCGATGCACTGGTGGTAGTCGTTGTAGTCGAAGAACGCCAGCTGCGAGAGCAGCCATCGATCGGCGATCGGGTCGTAGAGGACGATCGGGTCGCCGTTGTTGCGCGTCTCGCAGGTTCCGCCGAAGCCCGACCAGATCGTGTTGCCGTTGACGGGGCCGTACAGGAGCGTCCCCTTCTTGTCCCAGACGGCGTACGAGAGGTTCACCCATTGCACGTAGTGATTGGGACCCACGTCGCCGTTGGCATCGGGCGGGCCGACCCCGTTCCGGTTCGCGATCCCTTCAAACGTGAGAAGCGGCGACGGCATCGCTCCGAAGGAAGGTGCAAGCGCCGGCGCCTCCCCGGACGGCTCCGCGATCCCATTCCCGGCCTTCGGAAGCGGCAGAGGCTCGTGAACCGATACCACGACCTCGGCGTCGGACTTGGGGCGGATCAGGAAGAGCGGCGGCGAAAGATCGTGCCGGACGTCGCGCGAGACGACCGGTGACAACGCCGCCAGGAGCACGAGTCCGCCGAGCATAGGTATGGCGGTCTTTCTACGCGGCGCGACCCGTTCTGTCCAGCGAATCGTGCGGATCAGGGATCCGTAGGACGCGCGGGACGTACGCCGCGACAGGTCGCGGCCGTCCCCCTCCGCGTGAACGTGCCCGCGTACGCTCTCATCGACGGAGATGGAGAAGCAGCGATGGTCCAGCAGTGCGTTCTAGGCCTCGTGAGTGTCGGCGTCGTCGTCTCCGGCGCTCAGGGCGCCGACGCGCCAGAGGTGGGGGCGCCCTCGGACCGCACCGCGTGCGAGAACGCGCGCACGGCCGTCACGATTCTGGAATCCGGATCGCTTGACGAAAGATGGGATGCTCTCGACAAGGAAGGAAGCTGGCTCGGCGCAATTTCTGCGGTCACCGGTGACCGATGGGCCGCGTGTCGGGACAAGATCGTGGCTGACCTCATTCGCTTGCTTCGTCGAGAACCTGACGACCGCGTCATTTGTCGAATGCTCGACGTCGACTTGGACTCTGAGACGCCGACGCTGGCGGGGTTCCTCCCTGAGGCGCTGCGCCACGCCTCGCCGAACGTGCGACGGCGCGCCCTCGACGCACTGGCCAAGACCCCCGACGCCTCCGCCCTCCCCGGCGTCGAAGAAGTTTGGCAGCATGAAACTCGGCCATGGCTTCGGGCGGCGGCGCTCCGGGCGCTCGGGGCGGCCGGCGACACACGGTTCCTCGACGAATTCGCAGCCGTTGCTCGCGCCGACGACGCGACTCTCTCCCATCCCGCGGTGGCGGCGCTGGGCGTGCTCAAGGACCCTCGGGCGTTGCTGGCGCTCGAGGAGTTAAGCTCAAACCCGGATCTCGATGCCTCGGAGCTCGCCCTCGATACCATGCTTCAACTCGGGAGTACCGACGCCGTGGACGACGCCCTCTTCCGCGTCGCGATGAAATCGCCGCCGGAAGTTTCCGGTATCATCGTGCAGCGGTTCGAGATCCGCGGCCCCGAAGCCCTTCCATGGCTACGAGGATTGGCACGCGCGCGCGGCGACGACGCATCAGACCCTGTCGCCGCGGACGTCGGCCAGGCGATCGCACGCCTCGAGAACATCGACAATTCGAACACGGAGAAGATGACGTTCCACTGTGGCGGGATCCTGGTCGATCCCGGTCGCTCCGTACCGCTCGTGCGCACGCAAGGCGACGCTTGGCCTTTGGAGAAGGCCTACGCCGCGACACCTCCCGCCGGCGCGGATACATCCCGCTGTTGGGACGCGCCCGGTTTCGTGCTTCTCTCCGACTTGCACGCTCGAGTTCCGAACGACGAATTGCTGCAACTCGCCGACGTGTACGAGTGGAAAGGTGAGACGTGGCGCGCGGCGATGACGCCGGAGTCGATGTGTTGGATGCCGCAGGTGTCGCTGTCTCCCGACAAGGACTCCACCGACGTGGAGACTGAGCCTCCTCCTCAACGAGTGCAAGCCGTCGAAATTGACCTGCCGGCCGAGGAGTTGGCGGGCAGCGCAACGCGCCGACTGATTCGATTCCATATCGCGACGATCGTGGACGAGGACGAGAGCGTCGCCGCTCTTCGAATTGCGCTGGACCCGTCGGACCGGGAAAGCACGGTGAACCTGGCTCGGGTCCGCGCGTTGGCGGACGGCCGGGTCGCGCTCGCGATCGATGAGTGGCTGTGGGAGAACGGCAAGAAATGGATAGCCGATCCTGAGATCGGGCCCAGCATCCCGAGGCGGAATCCGAGCTATCCGGCGCTCGACGACGACTAGCCGCGGCGCGCCCGATCCGGCTCTCCGTCGAGGGCAAAGCTGATGTTGATGGCGGCGGAGATCAAGCCGAGGTGGGTGAAGGCCTGCGGGAAGTTCCCGAGGGCTTCTCCGGTGGGGCCGATCTCTTCGGAGTACAGCCCGAGGTGGTTCGCGTAGCCGAGCATCTTCTCGAACGTCAGCCGGGCCTCCTCGAGCCGTCCGGCGCGAGCGAGCACCTCCGCGAGCCAGAACGTGCACATGGAGAACGTCCCTTCGTCCCCCCCGATGCCGTCGGGGACGCGGGCGGTGTCGTACCGGTGAACCAGGCTGTCGGACACGAGCTCGCGGCCGATCGCGTCGAGCGTCCCGAGCATGCGCGGATCGTCCGGGGCGACGAAACGAACCATCGGCGCGAGGAGCATCGAAGCGTCGAGGCCGTCGCCGTCGAGCTCCTGGACGAACGAGCGCTTGGTCCTGGACCAGCCCCGGCTCATGATCGTCTCGTAGATCTTGTCGCGCTCGGCGAGCCAGCGACTCCGGTTCGCGGGGAGCGATCGCGCGGTCGCGATCCGGTGGGCGCGGTCGAGCGCGACCCAGCACATGAGCTTCGAAAACGTGAACGGGCGGCGCTCCCCACGGACCTCCCAGATCCCCGAGTCGGGCTCCGTCCAGTGCTCGCACACCCAATCGGCCAGCCCGCGCGCGTGCGTCCAGACGTCCCACGGGATCGGTCGGCAGTGCTTGTCGTACAGGTACAGCGCGTCCATGAACTCGCCGTTGATGTCGAGCTGGAGCTGCCCCTCGGCGTCGTTGCCGATCCGCACGGGCGCCGATCCCTGGTATCCCTCGAGGTGATCGAGCCTCGTCTCCGGGATGTCCTTCCTCCCGTCGATCCCGTAGAGCACGCGCAGGCCCTCGCCCGGCTGGAGCTCCCGGCAGCGCGACTCCGTGAACTCCATGAACCTCGTCGCTTCCTCGGCGAATCCTGCCCGGATCAGCGCGTACGCCGAAAACGCCGCGTCCCGGATCCAGACGTAGCGATAGTCCCAGTTGCGCGAACCACCGAGGCGCTCCGGGAGGCTCGTGGTCGGCGCCGCGACGATCGCCCCGGTCGGCGCGAAGGTCAGGAGCTTCAAGACGAGCGACGAGCGCTTGACCATCTCGCGCCAGCGACCTTGATAGTGGCTGCGCGCGATCCAAGCCTGCCAATAGCGCACGGTGTCGCGGAACTCGTCGAGGCACCGCTCGACGGAGATCCGCGGCGGCGGCGCGCCGTCCGGCCCGACGTGCGCCAAGACGAACGGAATCTCATCCCCGGAGTGGAGCGTGAACTCCGCGCCGACGCCGGGCCCGCGGGGCTCGAGCGATAGCGGCGTCGCGATCTCGACCGCACGGCCCTCCGCGCTCCACCGCCAACCGTCGCCGCACCGCTCGGGCTCCGCGGCACACCTCGCGTAGTCGAGGGCCGGGCGGCAGTCGACGTCGAACGGGATGTCGCCGCGCACGCCTCGGAGGAGGCGCACGACGCGATGGTCCTCGGCCCCCTTGCGGAGCGAGTCGTCCACCGGCATGAAATCGACGATCTCCCCCACCCCGTCGGGGGTGAGGAACCGCGTCACCAGAACGTTCGTGTCGGGGAGGTACATCTGCCGGCGGCGGGCCTCGGACGAGGCGGCCGCGATCCGAAAGTGTCCCCCCCGTCCCGCGTCGAGAATCGATGCGAACACGCTCGGCGCGTCGAAGTGCGGAAGGCACAGCCAATCGATCGTGCCGTCGGTCCCGACGAGCGCGACCGTGTGAAGATCGCCGATGACTCCGTGGTGCTCAATGGGCAGGTACGGCACCTGCGTGCTCCATGACGGGGACGAACTCCTCGACCCTCGGGAACCCCTCGAGACTGCGTGAAATCGCCGCGTCGAGGAACGAGTCCACCCAACGATGGATGTCGTGCTTTCGGACCGCGCGGCGAAGCTTCCGCATTCGCGCCCGGCGCTCGCCGCGGGGCATGTCGAGAGCCCGCGCGAGGGCGCCGGCGGTCCCGGCGGTGTCCCACGGGTTGACGAGAATCGCCCCGTGTTGGAGCTGCGCTGCGGCCCCCGCGAACTCGCTCAACACGAGGACGCCGTCGCCGTCCACGCGGGCGGCGCAGAATTCCTTCGCCACGAGGTTCATGCCGTCCTTCAGCGGTGTCACCAGCGCGACGTCGGCGGCGCGGTAGTACGCGAGCAGCTTCGACCGCGGAATGGCGCGGAAATTGTACCGGACCGGGACCCAGCCCGATCGGGTAAAGCGGCCGTTGATCTCCCCCACCGCCCGCTCGAGCTCGCGCTTGAGCGCCGCGTAGGACGACAGGGTTTCGCGACTGGGCACCACGAACTCGACGAGCGTCACCTTCCCGCGGAGCGCCGGCGTGCGCTCCAAGAGCAGGGCGAACGCCTCCAGACGCTCGGGAAGCCCCTTCGTGTAGTCGAGTCGATCCACGCCCAGGACGATCTTGCGGTTCGACTCGTCGGCCCGCAGGCTCGCGGCTTTCGCGGCGACGGGCTCCGTCCCTGCCTCGGACGCAAACTCGTCGAAGTCGATGCCGATCGGGAAGGCGCCGATGCGGACCTCGCGTCCGGCGAAGCGCACCGACACGGCCCCGCCGCTCCCTTCGATCTCGACCCCCGGAACGAGCGCGCGGACGCACTGGAGGAGGTTGCGGCGGTCGCGCATCGTCTGAACGCCGACGAGGTCGTACGTCAGGAGCGATGCGAGGACCTCCGCACGCCACGGAAGCTTGAGGAACATGTCGAGCGCCGGGAACGGGATGTGGAGGAAGAAGGCGACGCGTCCGGAGAACCCCGAGGCCCGGAGCGCCCGTCCCACGCCGACGAGGTGGTAGTCGTGAACCCAGACGAAATCCCCGGGCCGGGCCCGATTCGTGATCGACGCGGCGAACCGAGCGCTCACGCGTAGGGCGGCCGACCAGGCCCCCGAGTGGAAGCGCGTCAACGGGACGAGATCGTGGAAGAGCGGCCAGATCGCCTCGTTCGAGAAGCCCTGGTAGAAGCCGCGCTGCTCGCCGCGCGTGAGCTCGACCGGGATCAGCTCGTACCCGGACTCCCGCTCGGTGGCCGCGAACAGGCGCCGCGTCGCCTCGCCGTCGAGACCTCCGGAGCCCGGCGCACCGATCCAGACCCCCCCGCGATCGCGCAGGACCGGACGAAGAGCGGTGACGAGCCCACCGGAACCCGGCTGGACCTCGACGCCGCCGTCGCTCCGCTGGCGCAGGACGACGGGCAGCCGGTTCGAGACGACGATCAGGCCCACGACTGCGCGCTCATCGCGGCTTCGCGCCACGAGGTAAGGAAGGCGATCAGCTCCACCGGCGGCTTGAGCCAGAGGTCCGCTGCGGTCGGGCGGAGCTCCTCCCGGACGAGCACGGAAGCGCCCCGCCCGCGAATCGCGCGGAAGCCGTCCTCGTCCGTCATGTCGTCGCCGAGGTAGGCGGCGGCGACCAGCCCGTCGAGATGCCGGAGGGCGGTGGAAACCGCGTCCCCCTTCGTCCGGCGGCCGGCGCACAGCTCGAGGCCGCCGTCGAACGGGCGCAGCGTGATGCCCCGCGTGCCTGTCATCGGCCGCCAGCGGGCCCGGACGTCTTGGAAGGTCTGGGCCGAGCGCTCGGGGCCGAGGTCCCGGAGGTGGACGGCGACGCCGAACGGCTTCCGCTCCACCCGGTGCTCTCCGAGCGCCGACTCCATCTTCGATGCCTCGCGATCCAGGATGTGCCGGGCCTCGGCGTCGAGCGGCGCGGTGCGGCGCCGGCCGTCGGGGGTGAGCTCCTCCATCCCATGCGACCCCCAGATCGTCGGAGGGGGGTCGAGCGCCAGAAGATCGCGAAGGCAGGCGGCCGGGCGCCCCGTGACGAAGACGAGGCGCTGGCCGTGAACACGGGACAGGTCGCGGAGGATCGGCTCGACGCCGTCGTACGGCCGCACGTCGACGCGCTCCGCGGAGAGCGGTGCCAATGTCCCGTCGTAGTCGCAAAACAGCACTCGGAACCGCGCCTCGCGCACGCTCTCGAGCAGGCGCTCGACGTTGAATCTCCCGTTCAGCACCTTCACGAGACCAGTGGAACAGCACGACCCGTGCTAGAGGGAAACGGGGACATTCCGCGATTTAGTTCAATTTCCTACAACGAAACCGCGTCCGAATTACACGGTCGGGAAATTTCGACAGCCGTTCCGGGTCAGCCGACCCGCTTCGCCAGCTTCTTCATCCACTTCCGCAGGAGCGGATGGGCGCCGGGAAGGTCGTCGGCGAGCGTCGAGATCTGATCGCCCAGTCCGTCGAAGACCGCCCGGCTGGTGAGCGAGCGGCGCTCGGCGTCGACGCTGCGCGCGAGCTCCCCGAGCGCGGTTTCGGTCCCCCCCGATTCGAGGTCGCGCTTGTAGGGATTGCCGTCGGCTGCGCAGGCGTGCTCCCAATCGGCGCGCATCCGTTCGAGCATCAAACCCCGCGCCCGCTCCACGTCGCCACGGGGGGCGTGCGGCTTCTTCGCCAGCCCGATCATGAAGTCGAGCAGATCACGGCTCGCGAGATCGGTCGCGACCGCCGCGATCGCGATCGTGGTCACATCGTCGGGGTCGGCCCCCCGAGCCACGGAGATCTGAAATCGTGCGTCGCCGGCGATCAGGTCGAGCGGCGCGAATCCGTCGTAGGTGAATGTCGCGGTGGTGCTGCGCCCCCCCTTGAGGACGCCCAGATCCCGGACCTGCGGGTCGCCCGGCCCGCGTTGGGGCTCGACCCGCGCGGAGGCGGCGACGTCGCGCCGGCTCGTGTTGGCGACCGCCACGGTCAGGCTCACCCTCCCGGCGAGGCGATCGGATTCGATCTCGGGCTCGCCGTCGATCGCGAGGGGGCGCGATACGTACAGCGGAGCCTCCGAGCGCGCGTCGCCGAGCGTCAAGGTCACCGCGGTGTGCGTCCTCGACGGCGTGCGCGCGTCGACGGTGACGACGAACTCCCGATCGAGCGAGGCGCGGCCGCGGGCCGGAAGCCTCACGGTCGTCACCGCCTCGCCGTCCAGATCTCCTCCCGCGGCGCGAAGATCGGCGGAGCCGGCGGCCCCTCCGTAGTTGACGATCTCGGGAATGACGATCACGCGCTCTCCCGGCTCGAACACGCCGTCCCCCGATTCGTCGGTGAGACGCACCGCGCCGATCGCGGGATGAGGGTGGCGCTGCCAGTCGTCGAATGCGGCGGCGTACCCCCCGGCGTACGCCCGCTCGAAGGCGTAGGGGTAGGCCGCGGACGCCACCTCGCGCACGCCGAGGTCGAACCCTTCCGCGTACCCCTGGCGGTAATTCCACTCGGCCCGGACCGTAGCACCGTAGCGCCAGCCGTCCTCGAACCCTTCGTTCCAGCCGGCATACGTCGGCCGCAGATCGAGCCCCTCGAGCGACCACTCGAACCGGTCGCAGAAGGTGCCGCGGAACCGTTCCTTGTCGACGCTCGCGAACCGGGACCAGTACGACCCCGAGCGTTGGCGATCGCGCCACACGCCGAAGGCCACGATCGGGTCCTTCCAGCTCCCGTCGTAGACGGAGGCGGCGCGATCGTCGCGCGCGAAGGCCGCGGGCGCCCCGTCCCAGCGCTCGATCGCCTCCCGCGCCGGCCTCGAGAGCCCCGGGGTCGCGGCCAGGGGGACGACCACGAGCACGTCGCCGACCTCCGGAGCCGACGCCCACGGTCCGTCCGGCGCGAAACGGGGGGCGCGGGAGCGCGGATCGTTGACCGGCTCGCGGGTCAGATCGGTGAACTGCGCGCGAACCTGATCGCTCGCCGCACGCTCGGCGTCCGGCCCGGCGGCGTCCGCGGCGATCGACTCGCCGAGCTCGCGCGCGCGCGGGTCGAACCGCCCGAAGCGGAATCCTTCCGCCCGGTCCCACCCGCCCAGGCGGTCGTCGTTCAGGGCCGCCCGGGCCCCGCGGCCGAATCCGGCGCGCCAGTACTGCCGCCACCCCCACACGCGCGCGGCCTCGATCGCGACCTCGTCGGCAGCCTTCACGGCGAGGCCGTCCACGTCGGGAGCGCCCCCCGGAGGCACGGGGGCTCGCGACGCTTCGACGCGCGGCGCGTCGGCGCGGGGCGTCGGAACTCGCAGCTCGCCGGGCATGTCGGGGACCGACGGAGGCGGTGCGTCCTCGCGGTGGATCGCGACCTTGGGGTCGCGCTTGAAATCCACGGCGACCCGGTTCTTGGGCTCGGCCGCCGCGTGAAGCGTCGAGGCGACCGCCAGCGCGATCGCCGCGGCCAGCACGCTCCTTTCGAAGAAACGGGTGCTCATCACGTCCTCCGCCTACGCTCTCTAGACTCGGCTCCGAAGGAGGCTAAAGCAACCGCGGTGCCTGCGGAAGGAGGCGCAGCCGCGCGCTATTGTGTCCCCGAATTCGGCGGGCGCCCGTGCCCCCGTCCTCTCCGGAGGCCGCATGTTCTCGAAGTTCGGGTCTTGGGCCGATGCCCATACGCAAAACGTCGTCCGCGTCGTCCTCATCCTCGTGCTCGCCTGGATCGTTCACCGGATCCTGAGATCGTTGATCCACCGCATCGAGAGGATCGCCGACGACGGCGACCCCGGGACCACGACCGAGCTCGAAAAACGGGCGCACACGGTCAGCCGGATCTTGCGGCAGGCCGAGGCGGTCTTGGTCTGGTCGGTGACCACGATGCTGGTTCTCGGTGAGCTCGGCGTCGATCTGAAGCCGATTCTCGCCGGGGCCGGGATCCTCGGACTCGCCGTCGGCTTCGGGGCGCAGACGCTCGTGAAGGACATCATCACCGGGTTCTTCATCCTGCTCGAGAACCAGATCCGCGTCGGAGACGTGGTGACGGCGGCCGGATACACCGGAGAGGTCGAGGCGGTCAACCTCCGCACGACCGTGCTCCGCGACGTCGACGGCAAGACGCACATCATCCCGAACAGCGCGATCACCGTGGTCACCAACTCGACCCGCGACTGGGCACGGGCGATTCTGGACGTCGGAGTCGCCTACAAGGAGGACACCGACCGGTGTCTGGCGGTGATGCGGGATACGGGCGCCGCGATCGAGCGCGATCCGGTGTTCGGGAAGAAGATCCTGGGACCGTTCGACTACCCCGGCGTGCAGGCCCTCGGGGATTCGGCGGTCGTGCTGCGGATGGTGGTGAAGACGCAGCCGCACGACGGGCCGACGGTGCAGCGCGAGCTGAGGCGCCGCATCAAGAAGGCGTTCGACGCGGCGGGGATCGAGATCCCATTCCCGCACGTCAAGGTCGTGCGCGATCCCGAGCCGGCGGCGTGAGGCTCGCCGCCGCGGCCGTCGCCGCGATCGTGCTCGCCTCGTGCTCGTCCCCGCGGGGGGTCGATGAAGCGGTGCGGGTCTACGACCGCCGGCTCGCCGCGAGGGCCGCGCCGCTTCTCGAGGAAGCGATCCGTTTCCCGACGGTCGAGGGGAACACGGTCGCGCGCGACGCGCAGCAGGCCTGGTTGATGAAGACGGCTTTCGGCCTCGGGTTCACCGCGCGGAACGCGGGCAAGTTCGTCGAGGTCGATCTTCCAGGACCCGCGGGTGTGCCGGTGCTCGGCCTCGTCGTCCACGGCGACGTGCAACCCGCCGACCCGAAGGCGTGGTCCACGCCTCCGTTCGCCGGCGTCACCAAGGATGGGGAGGTTTGGGGCCGGGGCGCCGCCGACGACAAGGGGCCGCTCGTTCAGGCGCTCCTGGCGATGAAGGCGCTCGAGCAGGCGGGTCCGGCGCGGACCCACACGATCCGGCTTCTCGTCGGAAGCGACGAGGAGAGCACGAGCACCGACGCGAAGGACTACCTGGCGGCGAACCGGGCTCCCGACTATTCGCTGGTGCTCGACTACCTCTTCCCGGTCGTGGTCGGCGAGAAGGCGTGGACGGGGCTCTACGTGACCGCGGCACCGGGCCCTCGCTCGAACGCGGAGCTCCCCTTTCGTGTCGAACACCTGGAGGCCGGGCTCACGCCGAGCATCGTCCCGGACCGCGCGGAGCTCACGCTGCGGTGGATTCGCGGGACGCCGCTGTGGGGTTCGCTCGTCGAGCGCCTTCGCGCCAAGCGGCTGCCGGAGGGAATCCGCCTCGAGGCCGACGAGCCGTTCGGCGATCCGGGGAGGCTCACCGTCGTCGTGCACGGCAAAGCCGCCCACGGTGGACTCAACCTGGACCGCGGGCGCAACGCCCTCGTCGCCCTCGCGCGGGCGGTCGAGGGTCTCCTCCCGGCATCCGGAGAAAACGATCTGCTGACCTTCGCCCGCATCGCCGGGCAGGACTTCGACGGCACGGGACTGGGCCTGACGGAGAGGAACCCGGTTTGGGGTGGATACCAAGTCAACGTGGCGACGATCGCCGCGGAAAGAGACGGCCGGCTCACACTCAAGATCGTGCTGCGCCGTCCGCCGCCTCGGACGGGACCGCAGATCAAGGAGCAGCTGGAGCGGTTCGTCGCGCGCTTCAACGCGCGCACCGGAGCCTCGCTCACGACCGACGGCTACTGGACCGACGAGCCGCTTTCGATCGACCCGGAGGCCAAGCTGGTGAAGCGGCTGCTGGCGGCCTACGCGCGCGCCACCGGAGGCGCGGCCGCACCGGCGATCGCCGGAGGGGCGACGTACGCGCAGCGCCTTCCGAACAGCGTCGCCTTCGGGATGTGGTTCCCGGATCGCCCGTACCCGGGACACGACGCCGACGAGAGGATCCCGATCGCCGACCTGCACCGCGGCACGCGGGTGTTGATCGCGGCGCTCGCGGACATCGCCTGCGGGCCTCGGATCGAGGGTCCGCTCACGAGGTAATCCGACCGCGCCTCACTCGACTCCGTCGAGCACCCAGACGTCTCCGCCCTGCGGTCGGAATCGATCGAAGAGCACCGCCCTTCCGTCCGGAGACCAGACCGGGTAGTCGATGCGCACGTCGGAATCGTCGAACTCGAAGACCGATTCGGGCTTTCCGGCGCCGATCGGCGAGACCCAGAGGACCTTGTGCGCGACGACGTCCATGATCTTGGTGGCGTCCGGGGAGAGCGACATGTGCGCGCCGCCGGCGATCTCCCCCATCGGCTCGGGGTCGCCCCCGTCCACGGGAACGCGCAAGGTCGCGCCGGCCGACGGAGAGCGAAAGATCACGTGCTTGCCGTCGGGAGTCCACCGCAGGCAATGCCCGGAGACGCCGCAGCGTGTGAGAGCCCGCACCGACTTCCCGTCCGCGGTCATGACCCAAACCTCCAGCCGCCCGTCGCGATCCGACTCGTAGGCGATCAGGCGGCCGTCGGGGGAAAAGCTGGGGTTGATCTCGACACCGCCTCCGTGCGACGGGCATGCCATGCCGGAACCGTCGACTCCGACCGTCCAGATGGCCGGCGAACCGCTGCGCGACGAAAAGAAGGCGATAACCGATCCGTCGGGAGACCAGTTCGGCTGGTAGTCGCCGCCGGGGCCGTGCGTGAGCTGCCGCGTTTCCTTCGTGTCGAGCCGGTGGAGCCAGATGTTCATGTCGCCGCCGCGCACCGAGTTGAACGCGATCGTCCTTCCGTCGGGGGACCAGGCCCCGCGGCTGTCGTCGCGGCTGGTCGCGATGAGCCGCGCCGGCGGACCGGACGGACGGCCGCTGTCGGGAGCGACCGGGAGGGTCCACAGCGACGAGTTCTGGCGGAGGATGGTGAAGGCGAGCTTGCGGCCGTCCGGCGCGAGCGCGATCTCCAGGTCTTGTCCCGCCCCGTTGGTGATTTGCTGAGCGCCGCCGCGGGGCACGCCTTGGCGGGACACCGGAATCCGCCAGATGTTGAGGCCGCCGCTTCGGAACGACGAGAAGTAGATGAACCGTCCCGAGGGAGACCAGACGGGGTTCAGATCCGACCACAACGCATCGGTCACGACGCCGACGCGGCGGGTCGCGAGATCGAGCGTCCGGACACCGAACCGGGTGCCCTCGAGGTTCTGGAAGACGATCGTGCCGCCATCGGGGGAGAAACGGGGACGGAGATGCGAGACCGCTTCCGAGACGTCGGTGCTCGCCTGGACGGGGTTGCGGCCGCGATCATCGAGAAGCCAGATGCGGCGCGGTCCGGCCAGATCGGCGTCGACCGCAATGGTCCGGCCGTCCGGAGAGAAGGCCGGGTTGTAGGCGTGCTCGGTCCACCGAACCTCGCGTCCGGTCGCAAGGTCGAGCTCCCAGACGTCCGCATCGAGGTACCTTCCGAACACGTCCGCCGGCTCGAGCTTCCGCCCTGCCTTGCGCCCCCGCACGAAGAGGATCCGGCGGCCGTCGGGAGACCAGGCCGGCATGATGTCGTCGGCATCCCCATGGGACAGCGGGACGACCTCCCCGCTCCCCACGCGCGTGCGCACGAGCTTCCGCACGCGCCCCGACTCGGCGGAATAGACCAGCTCCGTCCCGTCCGGGGACCAGGCGGGAAAACCGTCGATCCCCTCCCCCATCGATTCCTGAGCGAGACGCGGGGCGAATGCCGGCGCTTCGACGCGCGAGACGAATGCTTCCCGCATCTCGCGCGCGCCCACGGTGCGGCGCGCGGCGTCCTTCTCGAGGCTGCGCTCGAGTGCCGCCCGGACCGGCTCGGGGGTCGCGTCGGGAAGCTCCTCCAGCGCCGGCTCGCGGGTCAGCACGGCGGCGAGGGTGTCGGAGACCGTTTCGCCGGGAAACGCTTTGCGTCCGGTGAGCATCTCGAAGACGACACAGCCGAACGACCAGAGATCCGAACGGGCGTCGGCCGCCTGTCCGCGGGCCTGCTCCGGGCTCATGTAGGCCGGCGTTCCCATGACCGCGCCGAGCATCGTCGCTCCCGCCGTCAGCGTGGGCGCTACCGCCGGCGGCAGCGAATCCGTGGCCGAGAGCGCTTTGGCGAGGCCGAAATCGAGGATCTTCACCCGCCCTTCGGACGTGATCCGGATGTTCGCCGGCTTGAGGTCGCGATGGACGATCCCCGCCTCGTGAGCCGACGCGAGCCCTTCGAGGAGCTGTGCCGCGATCGGCAGCGCCGCCTCGACCGACAGCGGCCCGCGGTAGAGCGTCTCGACCAAGCTCTCTCCCGTGACCAGCTCCAGGATCAGGACCGGTGTTTGCGCCCCCTCGTCGCGGTAGATCTCGATCCCGTAGATTCCCGCGATGTTGGGATGATTGAGCGCCGCCAGGAGCTTCGCTTCGCGCTCGAGCCGGGAGCGCCGGTCGGGATCGGCCATCCACCGCGGCAGGATGAACTTTGCCGCCACATCGCGGTCGAGGCGCGTGTCCCGCGCCCTCCAGACCGCACCCATCCCCCCCTCGCCGATCGGCTCGATCAGGCGGTAATGGGCGACGAGAGTTCCCGAGGCTAGGTGCACGAGCTCCTCCATCGGAGCGATCGACGATCAGGATAGCGCCGGTCGTTCAACCGAGATCCTTGTCGAACACCTGCTGCTTCTTCTTGGGGAGATACCCCAGCCGCTCGTAGAACCGGTGCGCCGCTTCCCGGACGACGTTGCTGCGCACCCGGATCCGCGTGTGGCCGCGCTCCTTCGCCCATCGCTCCGCGGCCTCGACGAGCCTGACGCCGATCCCCTTCCCGCGAAGGGATTCGTCCACCACCAGGCCGGCGATCTCGGCGAAGGCTCCGGTCTCGAGCGACAGATCGGCACGAACGGCGATCCAGCCGTTGATCCGGCCGTCCGACTCCGCAACCAAGATTTCGGTCGATCCTCTGGCTTCGAGCGTCCCCAGGCGCTCCCGGATCTCCGCTTCGGTTGACGGATAGCCGAGCTGCCCCGAGAGCGCGGCGATCGCGGCGGCATCCGCGAGCGTCGCGGGACGGATCGCTTCACGCGGGTAAACCTCGTAGTGGGTGACCTCGGGCTCGAAATCCAGGAGGAAATCGCGGTCCTCCGGGTAGTACTTCGCCTTGGCGACGTCCTCTCCGGCGAACGCCACGATCGCCTGCATCGAATCCCAGAGGCTCAGCGTGAGGAAGTGAGCCTCGTCGCCGTCGTCGCGCCGCAGGACCCAGGCCCCGCGGTTCCCGGCGATCGAGGTGTAGTCGGGGATCGCCCGCTCCTCGAGGAAGGCGAGGTAGGCGTCGGCCTTGGCGATCGGCGTCCGTCCATGCCAGATGCGGGCGATCATGCCTAGGTTCTCGCGTGCGCCTCACGCCGCCGGGAACTCGGTGTCGATCGCCGCGGCGCAGGCGACGAGCGCGCGGTGGGCCGCGGTGTGCTTGAGCAGCGTCATCTTGTCGCCATCCACCTTCATCTTGCCGGTCAAGATCGCGGTCGCCGCCATCGTCTTCCGGAGGAGGATGTCCTTCCAGACGGTGAAGGGAGCGCGGAGCGCGAACCCCGCTCTGGGATCCGCGGGGTTGCCGACGAACGCCGCACTGGCGCAGGTCCCTTTCGACAACTCGATGAGAAGCGAGTGTGCCGACGGCATCGCGGCGTCGGCCTCGAAGGACAGGAGGACGTTCCCGTTGAAGCCATCCCCCCACTTCGCGGCCGAATTTCGATACTCGCTCGAGGCGTTGATCCGCTCGACCAGGGCGGCGGCCCAGGCCTCGGTTCCGAACGTCAGTGCCATCGCGACCTCTAGGTCTTTCCGGCCGCGATCGACTGCGGCGCCTCGAACGGGAGAAATCCCGGGTTCAGGATGCCGTCCGGATCGAAGCGGCGCTTCAGGGCGACGAGCTCGTTCCAGCGCCCCCCGAAGTGCTCCTTCCATTCCTCCGGCGTGAAGTTCACCCAACCCGAAAGGTATCGTTTCGCGCCGAACATCAGCATCAGCCGGCTGACGTTTTCGAACCGCTCCTTCATCTCCGGCCAGAACTTCTGCGGCACGGCGGGGAGGAGTCCGAACCCGACGAGGTTGTCCCCCTCCGGGCGCATGAAGTTCTTCGAGCGGGAGGTCGTCCCTTTCGCCGGCCACAGAAGCACGTGGCCGCCGACCTGGATCCCGGGGGGCGTGTCCTGCAGCACCTGCTCGATGCAGTCCGCGGCGGTGTCCCAGGGAAGGATGCACTCGATCCACGGGTGCATGAACTCCCACGTCCCCGCCTTCCGCCACAGCTCGAAGACCGGCACCATCCGCTCGAGGAAGTCGATCGTCGGGCAGTCGTCGGTGTAGAGGTTGTCGTACGGCCGCAGCCCGGAAAGCAAAGCCGCGTCGTCCGGCGGATGCCCCTCGTCGTATTCAACCGTGAGGTGGAACGGGTAGAACCACTTGGCGAAGACCTGGCGCGCGCCGGCGACCGGGCGCGTCCCCTGCGCGCACGGCGCTCCCCACGATTCGAGGTGATCCCACCGTCCCGAGTCCATCGCCATCCGAGCGTCCTCGAGGAAGACGCGCAGGTCGTCGTACAGGAGGTAGTAGGTGCGGCTCATCGGCTTCATCCGCCGGAGCTGCAGCCGCAGCCGGGTGATGATCCCGAACGATCCCAGCCCCGCGACCGCTCCCCAGAAGAGCTCGGAGTTCGTATCGGGCGAACAGGTAACGAGCTTTCCGGTCCCCGTCACCACGTCCATCTCGACGACGTTGTCCCCTTGCGAGCCGTACTTGAACGACGCGACCCCGATCCCCGCCATCGACACGGTCCCGCCGACGGTGACGCCGAGGTTGTTGGTCAAGACCCGCGGCACGAGATCCCAGCGCTTCAGATGGTGGGCGAGATCGCGCCACACCACCCCCGGCTCGACGTCGATCGTCAGATTCTCGTGATCGACCTCGCCGATCGCGTTCATCGATTTCATCTCGAGCAGGATCCCGTCCTGGTTGATCGCGAGCTGCGACTGGGAGTGCGCCGACCCGCGGTTGGTCACGAACAACCGGTTCTTACGGGCGAACTCGATGAGCGCCACGATGTCCTGCCGCGACTTCGGGTAGACCACGAAGCGCGGCGTCCAGTGGAAGATCCGGCCGTAGTTCGTCAGATGCTCGGCGTTGAACTGCTCGGGCGTGTAGACGA
>JBGQLU010000056.1:0-22197 GCA_041500265.1 Acidobacteriota bacterium
GCCGTCGTCTGCCAGCGCGGGCCGTGGGCGAACCCGGGCAAGCCCGCGCGATCGAGGTCACGGCCGAAGAATTGCCTCGCCATCGCTTGCTGCGACACGGGGGAGCGGGTGAGGTACGGGTAGAGCCGCTCGAGAAGGCGCGGGCGGCAGGTGGAATCGGGCCGGCGCGCCCAGAATCTCCGGATCTTCCCCTCGCGGAAGAGATCGTATCCGGCGAACATCTCGTCCGCCCCCTCGCCGGTGAGCACGACCTTGATGCCGGTGTCGTGAACGAGCTTCGAGAGCAGGAAGAGAGGCGCGGGAGCCGTCCTCAGGACGGGGCGTTCGGTGTGAAGCACCACGTCGGGGAAGACATCGGCGATGTCCTTCCGTCCCACGACGACCTCGTGGTGCACGCTGCCCAGCCGGGCGACCATCGCGCGCTGGAAGGAGGTCTCGTCGTACTCGGCGTCCTCGAACCGGAGCGAGAAGGTGTGGAACCGGTCGCCGGCGAACTTCCGCCCGAGCGCGGCGACGAGGGAGCTGTCGAGCCCTCCCGAAAGGTAGCTCCCGACGGGGACGTCGGCCCGGAGCATGCGTAGCGAGGTCGCCTGGTCGAGGGCCTCGCGGACGGCGGCGGTGGCTTCGTCGAGGGAACCGGGGAAGAGCGAGGCGCGATCGGGCCCTTCGGGGTACTCCGGGACCCAGAACGCCGCCTCGCGGATCCTTCCGGCTTCGTAAGTGCGGACGTGGCCCGGTTCCAGCTCGGCGATCCCCGAGAAGACGCTTCGTGGAGGCACCACCGTCCAAAACGTGAACGTTTGCTCGAGCCCGACCGGGTCGAACGAGCGCGGGATGCTGGAGTCCGCCGCGAAGATCGCCTTGGCCTCGCTTGCGAAGTACAGACGGCCGGCGTGCTCGTACAGGTAGAGCGGGCGCACCCCCAGGCGGTCCCGGCTGAGCACGAGCCGCCCGCGCCGGGTGTCCCAGAGGGCGAGCGCCCACTGGCCGTTCATCCGGGCGAACGCGGCGTCTCCCCATTCCTCGTAGGCATGGACGATGACCTCCGTGTCGCTCTTCGTCCGGAACCGGTGCCCGCGCGCGGAGAGCTCCTCCTTGAGCTCGATGTAGTTGAAGATCTCGCCGTTGAAGGCGATCCAGAGCGTGCCGTCCTCGTTCGCCAGCGGTTGCTGCCCGGTGGAGAGATCGATGATGGACAGCCGGGCGTGCGCCAGGCCCGCGCGCCCGTCACGGTACAGGCCGAATTCGTCCGGGCCGCGGTGGCGGAGCGCGCCCGCCATCCGCAGAAGCGCCTCCCGCTGCGGCGCTTCCGCAGCCGGCGTGAGCCCGACGATCCCCGCGATGCCGCACACGCCTCGTCCATCCTCGTCGTCCCGCCGGCGGGGACGCTCACGACCGGGAAGTGTATGCGATCGACGCCGGTCCGACCTCAGGGCTCCGAGGCCTTCCGCTCGACGTACGCCTCGAAGGCGGCCTTGCCTTCTTCCCGCCACCAGTCGCCGTATCGGGCGCGCCGCGCCCCGCCGCCGCGAGCCGACGCGCCCACCCCGACGTCTCCCAGCGGGAGCTCTCCGGCGTGAAGATGGACCCCGGGGGGGAGGCCCCGCGCGACATGCCCCCACCCGCCGAAGAACATCCGTGCCAGGAGCACCAAGGCGAACCCCTGCCAGTAGGTGATCATCCCCAGCCCGAAGACGCCCGGCATCACCCAGTTCCAGAGCAGCTTCACGAAGTAGCCGAAAAGAAACGCGAGCACGAGCGCGAGAGCCAGTCCTCCGGCCACGGGGGCTCCGATGCGCAAGCCCCAGAACCGCGAAATCGTCTTTCCGTCGTTCGTCATGGTGTTCCCCTTTCCTTCGTCGTCACGATGCGCCGTCCCACAGGTCGCGCAGGGCCGATCGCAGGAATTCGTTGGCCCGGTGTTTCCGCGCGAGCAGCGTGCCGAGCGGCACGCCCCACCGTTCCGTCATCTCCTGAAACGTGTGTCCTTCGAGCTGCGTCGCGATCCAGATCTCGCGCTGAGGCGGTGGCAGGGCGGCGAGCGCCGCGAAGAAACGCCGGCGGAACTCGGCGTCCTCCGCGGCCCGCGCGATGCTCGGCCGGATTCCCTCCTCGCCGTCCGCGGCCTCCTGAACTCGGGTCGTCAGATCGTCGAGCAGCGTCAGTCGCTTGCGTTCCCGAATCCAATCCACGGCGCGCCTCTGAAGGGCACGGATCACGTACGCCGCCAGGTTCTCGACGTCCCCGACCAGGTCGGGCCGCTCGAAGAGTCGGAGGGCCACCTCGCTGACGATGTCCTCGGCGTCCATCTCCTCCAACGTCCGGGCGCGGCGGCGGAGATAACCGACGAGGTTCCGGCGCTCCTCGGCGAAGAAGCCGGCGAGCGTCTCGATCGTCGATCTGCCGCTCTCGCTCATCACGCCGCCGACTCCGGTTCGCATCGTTTCGATCGCCCTCCATGATGACGGGATTCCACGAGCTCCTATTGCACCGGATTCCACTCTCCAACTCGAGAGACGGCTCTCCATTTCGAGAGTGTCCTGCCCTCTGGAGACCCGGCGATCCGCGCCGTTGCGAGAATGCTCGGACGGCATCGGCCTTGCAGTGGACGAAGCCGCCGCCGGTGCCGCGTATCGCGGCCCGATTCGCACGGAGTGAAGATCATGATGCATCGAGGGACACGCGTGGGGGCCATGGGCCGTCTTCCGATCGTGCTGATCCTGGGGGGGGCGCTGGCCGTGACCACGGCCGGTGCCGCGGACAAGGTTCCGGCGGCGAAACCGCTGTGGAGCGTCGAAGCGAAGAACGACCTGACCCACCTCGACGTCGACGCCGGGGGCAAGGTCCTGTTCTCGCGCGACGGCAAGAAGTTCACGGGCCTCAACGCCTCCGACGGGTCCGTGAAGTATCAGCGCTCCGTCGACGGGTTCGAAGAGAAGGGGTTCTGGGGGCGATTCGAGGGGTCCACGTTCGTCTACAGCACCAACAAGGAACTGGTCGGCGTCGACGTGCTCACTGGGCAAGACCGCTGGCATGCGTCGCCCGGCGACGGCTTCAAGCTGGAGGCCCGTGTCACCTCGCGGGGGAACCCGCACGCCTACCTCATGGCGTGGGAGAACGGCGTCGCCGTGTGGGACATCGCCAAGGGGAAGGTCCTCTGGAGCGCGAAAGAACCGCTGAACGGGGACCTGACCCCGAGCGCCTGGTTGCGCACGGATGACCCCGAGGCCGGCGTCCTCCTGTTCCTCGACAGACGGACCGTCTTGATCGGCACCGACGGCAAGGAGCTCTGGTCGGCGGCGGACACGGGGAACAAGCGGCGGGGCGGGCAAGACGTCGCGATGTCGTCGGTGAACGGATACGGCCGGCTGCTGCTCGTTCACTGCTCGAAGCAGGTCGTGCTGTTGAACAACGCCACCGGGGAGGTCCTGGCGTCGGAAAACTTCCCGACTCCGGAAGCGGCGGCCGACGTCGACGCGTTCGAGCTCCATGCGCAGGGCAACACGGAGCCGCTCCTGTTGAGCATGGGGGGCCGGCTGATCGTCGCGGACGCGAAGGAAGGGAAAGTTCTCAGCAAGACACCCGAGAACTCCATCCTCGGCCAGGTTGCACACAGCCGGGCCGGCAGCGGAGACGAGCTCGTCGTCATGACGGCGGTCCGCGGCCCGGACAAGACCCCAAACGTCGGCATGCATCTGTACCGCGTCAATCCCGCCACCGGCGAGGTGAAGTGGCACGCGTACAACGGCGGCACCGTGGACACGCGGCAGGTGCTGAGCAACGTCGTCGGCGAAAAGGTGAACGGCCCCTACTACCTGGACCAGGCCAAGGGGGTTCTGCTCGCGACCGACGGCCGCGGGGTGCGCCTGTACGACTGGGACGGCGGCAAGGAACGGTGGGCCGTCGACCTCAATCTCCCGAACTCCTACAAGATCATGTCGTACTGGGGGAACAATTCATTCGCGATCATCAGGAGCATGACCCAGAACCGGATGTACATGTCGACGAACCCTCGGCCGGTCGAAGGGCCGGGGGTGATCTACGTCGCCGGGAAGGACGAGGTCCACGCGCTCGACGCCGCCACGGGCAAGGAGCGCTGGACGAGCAAGAGCAAGGGGGTCTCGCTCATCTCCGGGCTCGCCGCCAGCGGCGATGCCGTGATCTTCAAGGAGGGGCTGCACCGCGACGCGAACGACTTCGGGGCGGGAACCACGATCGTCACCGAATTCGGAGCCCCCACCTACGTCGAGGAGCCGGAGGTCTTCATCGACGAAAGTCCTTGCGGATTCGTCGGCCTCGACGCCGCGTCCGGCAAGGAGACGTGGAAGTGCACGGACTTCGAAGCGCGGGATTACGCCATGATGGGGCCGATGCCGAAGGATGCCTCGGTGTGCGAGGTCGTCAAGGTGCAAAGGGAAAAGGGGTGCAAGCCGAGCAAGCTCGGGATCGGCGGAATCCTCTCGACCGTGCGATCGGGGGACGCCACCGTGCTGCTGGGGAAGAGCGGGGTCGCCGGGGTGCAAGCCGGCTCGTGCGCCGCGGCGTGGTCGGTCGACGGCTCGGTCAAGAAGCTCGCGAGGATCTATGACCTCGACACCCACGACGAATCGTCGGGCATCTACCAGACGGCGAAGGGGAGGCTGCTCATCGCGCACTACGGCAAGGACGTGAGCGTCGTGGACGTCGCCGCCGGGCGCGTTCTCTTCGCCGCGGAAAAGGCCGAGGTGGTGAAGGTCCTGCCGTCGACGAAGCTCCTGATCACCGTGGACGGGAACAAGCTCGCGACGTATCAACTGCCGTAAGGTCATGCCCGAGCATCCCGAGCGACGAGATCGGATTTGTTCTGATTTCGCGGGGACGGTCGGCGATACGCTGTTGACATCGTCCCCCGGCTCGGATAAACGATGTCCGAGCATCGGTCGATCCAACCGATCGAGGGTGCTCCGACGAGCGGGATGAATCGAACATGACCCGCCGGTCGGCGAGACCGCCCCAGCTTCTCCTCCGGGGCGCCCCCCACTCGCCGTAGCGGCGAGCCCGAGAATCTCCCGGCGTCGCGCCGGGTTCGTGGCACGGGGAAACGTCGTCTCAGTTCCGTGATGCGTTCCGACTATGGGGCCGAGCCGTCGCACCGCAGCGACGGCTTGCCGGCCCCAAGGGGGGGTCCATGGCGAAGACGCGCGTCATCGTGGTAGCGATTCTGTTCCTGTTGTTCGTCCTGCCGATCGTCGGAGGGACCCCTCAAGGTCCGCCGCCCGGACCCGCGTTCGTGCCGGGCGAGATCCTCTTGAAGTTCAGGGCCACGTCGCAGCTCGCGGACAAGGCGCGGCTGCGCGCGGACCTCGGCGCGACCACGCTCCACACGTTCGCCTCGAGCGCCGAGCATTGGCGGATCGCGGCGAACGCCGACATCCCGAAGATCGTCGCGCGATTGACCGCGGACCCCTCGATCGCGTACGCCGAGCCGAACTACATGCTGAAGCTGAACGTCGTCCCCAACGATCCTCGACTCGGCGAGATGTGGGGACTGATCAACACCGGCCAGAGCGGCGGCACCGCGGACGCGGACATCGACGCGGAGCTCGCTTGGGGCGTCTCGACGGGAAGCTCCGACGTGATCGTGGCCGACATCGACACGGGGATCGACTACAACCACCCCGACCTGGCGGCGAACGTCTGGACCAACCCGGGTGAGATCCCGGGGAACGGGATCGACGACGACGGCAACGGGTACGTCGACGACGTCCACGGGTACGATTTCGTCAACAACGACGGCGATCCGTTCGACGACCACGGCCACGGCACGCACACGGCGGGCACGATCGGCGCCGTGGGCGACAACGGGATCGGCGTCGTCGGAGTCAACTGGCACGTCAAGATCATGTCCTGCAAGTTCCTGGACGCCGGGGGCTCCGGTTCGACGGCGAACGCGGTTCTCGCGGTCGACTACGCCACGAACATGGGGGCCGCGCTGTCGAGCAACTCCTGGGGAGGGGGCGGATTCTCCCAAACCCTGTACGACGCCATCGCGAGAGCGAACGCCCACAACATCGCCTTCGTGGCGGCGGCCGGGAACGGCAGCGCGAATACCGACGTCTCGCCGAACTACCCGAGCGGGTACGATCTCCCGAACATCATCGCCGTCGCGGCGACGGACCGGAACGACCAACTGGCGTCGTTTTCGAACTGGGGGCCGACGACCGTCGACCTCGCCGCTCCCGGCGTGGACATCCTGAGCACGCTTCCCGGCAACTCCTACGGGCTGCTCTCCGGGACTTCGATGGCGACCCCTCACGTCGCAGGGACGTGCGCGCTGATCAAGGCGGTCAACCCCAACATACCCGTGGGGCAGATGAAGAGCGTCCTGCTGAACTCCGTGGACCATATCGCCTCGATGAATGGGAAGTGCGTCAGCAACGGGCGCCTCAACGCGTTCCGCTCGATCGCCGAGCCGGATACGACGGCCCCCGGGATGATCAACGATCTCTCCACGACCGACCCCGGGTCGAACACGATGGGGCTGACGTGGACGGCGACGGGGGATGACGGCGGCGTCGGAACCGCGACCTACTACGAGGTCCGCTATTCCACGTCCACGATCACCGAGGCGAACTTCGCATCGGCGACCCGCGCCGGGAACGAGCCCACCCCGCTGCCGGCCGGCTCGGCGGAGTCGATGGAGGTCCGCAATCTGGCCGCGAGCACCTCGTACTTCTTCGCCGTCAAGGCGTTCGACGAATGGGGGAACGCGGGCCCGATCTCGAACATCGCCGCCGGACAGACGCTCCCGCCTCCGACGGGCCAGGTCGCGCCGACCTCGGTGTCGGACGATCTCCTCACCGGCCAGGAGTCCGACCACCCGGTCACGTTGAGCAACATCGGCGTGGGAACGCTCGATTTCTCGATTCCGTCCCCCGCGCTGGGCCAACCGCAGTCCGCGCCGGCGGAGCCGCTCTACCTCGGCAAGGATGACCTCGATCCTCGGCACAACGGGCCGATCGCCGAGAACCAAGGCGGACCCGACACCTTCGGATACCGCTGGGTCGACAGCGACCAGCCCGGCGGGCCGACGTTCGCCTGGCAGGACATCTCGAGCACCGGGACGCCCCTCGGGCTGACCTCCGATGATCAGACGAGCTCGCCCGTGGCGCTCGGGTTCAACTTCCCGCTCTACGGCACGCTGTTCAACTCGATCCGGGTGTGCACGAACGGCTGGTTGTCGTTCACGAGCACGCTCACCTCTTATTCCAATCAGCCGCTGCCGAACAGCGCGGCTCCGGAGAACCTCATCGCGCCCTTCTGGGACGACCTGAACCCGAACGGGACCAACCGGACGTTCTTCCAGTCGTTCGGCAACCACGCGATCATCCAGTGGCAGGGGATCGACCACTACAGCACCACCGGGACGGGAACCTACAGCTTCCAGGTGATTCTCGACAGCAGCGGCTCGATCACTTACCAGTACCAGTCGATGGTCGGGACGCTCGACAGCGCGACGATCGGAATCCAGGACGCCTCGAAAACCGTGGCCTTGCAGACCGCCTTCAATCAGCCGTACGTGCACAACGGCCTGGCGGTCAGGATCTCGGCGATCCCGCAGTGGTTGACCGCCTCGCCGACCTCCGGCCGGCTCGGTCCGGGCGCTTCCAAGATCATCAACCTTCACATGAACGCCAACGGGCTGGAGGGAGGGACCTATCCGGGCACAGTCAACATCCTGACCAACGACCCGGCGAACCCGATCCTCGCGGTCAGCGCCTCGCTCCATGTCATCGGCGCGCCCGACGCCGCCGTCCAGCCGTCGTCGCTCGACTACGGCACCACCTTCCTCGGTCAGCCGTACACGCAGACGCTCATCGTGGCGAACACGGGGACCGACACCCTGCAAGTCAGCGACATCACCTCCACCGATCCGTCGCTGAGCCCCGCTCCGCGCACGTTCAACGTTCCGCCTCACGGCTCGCAAAACGTCGTGGTGACCTGGACGCCTGCCGCGCTCGGCGCGTTCGCCGGCACGCTGAGCGTCCTGAGCAACGCCGCCGGGAGCCCGCATATCGACGTCCCGGTGACCGGCAACGCGGTGCCGACGCCGGTGATGCTCTACACGCCGGCGGCGTTCGACGAGACCCTGTTTTCGGGGAACACCGTCACCCGGAGCCTCACCGTGACGAACACCGGAGGGCCGGATCTGGTGGTCAACGCCGCCGCCGACCTCGGAGGCGGCCAGCTCGTCTTCGCGGACGACGTCGGCATCAACGGAGCCGGTGGTCCCGACGGCTTCGGCTACCGATGGAAGGACTCGGACGCTTCCGGCGGCCCCACGTTCAGCTTCGCCGACATCAGCGCGACCGGCACGACGATCAGCTTCTCGAGCTCGGACGACGCGCTGAGCGCCGCGATCCCCATGGGGATGACCTTCCCCTTCTACGGCAGCAATTTCACGTCGGTCAAGGTCGGCACGAACGGATTCTTGACCTTCGACACGGCCGATACCTCGACCCGCCTCACCAACTCCACGCTCCCGAGCTCGAGCGGTGCCAAGTTCATGCTCGCGCTCCTCTGGGACGACCTGCACCTCCGGAGCGGCAACGTCAAGTACTTCAACGACGGCAGCCGCTTCATCGTCCAGTACACGAACGTCGAGAAATTCTCCCCGTCCGGATTCCCGATGACCTTCCAGGTCCAGCTCTATCCGAACGGGAAGATTCTCTACGAGTACAAGACGATGCCGACCGGGGGGACCTACAACTCGCTCACGATCGGCATCCAGGACGGCACGAAGACGGTCGGCTTGGCGGCCGATTTCAACGTGAACTACGTGCACGCCAACATGGCGATCCAGTTCAGCCGCACGCCGGACTGGCTGGCCGTGACCCCGAGCCACGCGGTCATCCCGCCCGGACAGCACGCCGACTTCGCCGTGAAGTTCGACTCGACCGATCGTCTGGGCGGCACGCTCAACGGGAACGTGGTCCTGAACACGAACGTTCCCAGCCAGGCCCACGTCCTCGTCCCCGCGGCGCTCCACGTCATCGGAGCGCCGATCGTGGCGATCGTTCCCAGCTCGTACGCCTACGGAACCCGCTTCACCGGCTACGCCTACCCGGTCAACTTCCAGGTGGTCAACAACGGCACCGACGTGCTCAACGTGGGCAGCGTCACCTCCGACGATCCTGCGCTCACCGTCCAGGAGCAATCCATCGACGGAGATCAGTTCCTGCCCGAGGCCGCCTTCCCGCTGCCGCCGGGAGGCGCGCGTCTGTTCCAGATGAGCTGGAACCCGACGGTCCCCGGGCCCCTCAACGCGCACATCCACGTGCAAAGCGACGATCCGGTGAGCCCGGACAAGACCATGGCGGTCACCGGCGTCGCGATACCGCCGCCGATCGCCTCGTGGTCGCCGGCGTCGTTCGGCGAGGCCGCTCTCGCGGGAGAGGTGCTGCACCGCACGTTGCATCTGCAGAACGGCGGCGGCTCCGATCTCAACTTCGACACCTTGATCTCCCTGAACAGCGGGGTGACGGTTCCCGTCTATCCCGAGCTCAAGCTCGGAAAGGACGAAGTCGATCCGAGGCCCGGCATACTCGGCGCGGGCGGGCCCGACGCCTTCGGCTACCGCTGGCGCGATTCCGACGAGCCCGGCGGCCCGGCGTTCGGCTGGGTCGACATCACGGGGATCGGCACGCACTTGACCACGTTGAACGGCGACGATCAGACCGTTTCGGGAATCCCGCTCGGGTTCAACTTCCCGTTCTACGGGACGACGTTCACGTCGCTCAACGTCTGCTCGAACGGGTTCGCGTCGTTCACCAGCACCGCCACCACGCTGACGAACAGCGCGCTGCCGAGCTCCGGGGCGCCCGAGAACATGCTCGCGCCCTTCTGGGACGACCTCAGCTTCAGCTCGACGCACGGCTCGGGGCAGGCTTACTACTACAGCGACGGGAACCGGTTCATCCTGTCGTACATCAACGTGCCGCACTACCCGACGACGGGGACCGGCCCGTACACGTTCCAGATCATCCTCTATCGCTCCGGCAGGATCGTTTACCAGTATCTGACGATGGGGGTGACGCTCAACTCGGCGACCATCGGAATCCAGAACGCGACCAAGGATGACGGCCTGGCGGTCGCCTTCAACGCGGCGTACGTGCACAACGCGATGGCCGTCGAGATCAGGCCCCCCGCCGGTTGGCTCGCCGTGAGCCCCGGCTCCGGGACCATTCCCGCGGGCGGGTCCACGGATCTCGACGTCGCCTTCGATGCGACCGATCTGATCGGAGGCGACTACACCGGCAGCATCGACATGTCCACCAACGACCCGGCGCACGCGTCCATCCAGGTGCCGGCGTCGTTGCACGTCACGGGCATCCCGGACGTCGCTTCGACTCCCGGGTCGCTCAGCTACGCGATGACCTACGTCGGCTTCAGCCGGACCCAGACGGTCGACATCCAAAACGTCGGGACCGATGTCCTGCACGTCACCGGAGTCGCCGTCACGGGCAACTTCTCTCAGACGGGTCTGACGCCGCCGGTCGCGCTGGCTCCCGGCGGGTCGATCCCGGTCACCGTCACCTTCACCCCGCTGAGCGCGGGGACTCTCAGCGGTGAGCTCCGGGTGACCAGCGACGATCCGGACGAGGGAACGTTCAGCGTCCCGCTCCAGGGAACCGCGCTGATCCCGCCGGAGATCCATGCGACACCAACCGAGATCCAGTCCGTCCTGCCGCCGTCGTCGTCGACGACGCGGACCCTCAGGATCGACAATACGGGAGGGTCGGACCTGAATTGGGACTCGAGCACGCTGATCCTCTCGGGCGCGCCGGCGGCTCCGTACCAGCCCAGCGACAAGGGGAAGGACGATCCGGAAACCGGCCCAGGGATTCTCGGGAGCGGAGGCCCCGACGGCTTCGGGTACCGTTGGCGTGACTCGGACGAGCCGGGTGGGCCGGTGTTCGGGTGGGTCGACATCACGGGGATCGGCACGCCGATCGGGCTGAACGCCGACGACCAAAACGTCCCGGGGATCCCGATCGGGTTCAACTTCCCGTTCTACGGGAGCTCGTACTCCTCCCTCAACGCCTGCACGAACGGTTGGCTCTCGTTCACGTCGACGCTGACGCAGTACCTGAACCAGCCGCTGCCCGTGACCGGCACGACGAACCCCGAAAACCTCCTGGCTGTCTTCTGGGACGACATGGACTTCCGTCCCGCGTCGGGCTCCGGCCAGGCGTTCACCTACAACGACGGCAGCCGGTTTATCGTCTCGTACGTCAACGTCCCGCACTACACGGGAGCCGGGCTCACCGGGCTGTACACCTACCAGGTGATCCTCTACCCGAACGGCCGGATCGTGTACCAGTACCTCTCGATGAGCGGCACGCTCAACTCGGCCACGATCGGGATCCAGAACGCCGGAAGGTCGGACGGCCTGACCGTGGTCTACAACGACGCCTACGTCCACCCGGGGCTCGCGATTGAGATCAAGCCGATCCCCCGCTGGGTGCAGGTCGCCCCGACGAGCGGCACCATTCCCGCCGGCGGGAGCCAGGACGTGACGGTCACGCTCGACTCGACCGACCTCGAGCACGGGCTCCACGACTCCCAGATCTTGCTCTCGAGCAACGACCCGTACACTCCGACCGACGTCGTCCCCGTGCAGCTCGCCGTGGACGTCAAGCCCGTGGCCGTCGCCGGCTCACCCGCGATCGCCGAGTGCACGGGGAACAACCACGCCTCGGCCATGCTCAACGGAAGCGGTTCGCACGATGCCGACGGCGACCCGCTGACGTACCACTGGAGCGCGCCGGGAATCGCCTTCGACGATCCGACGAGCCCCACGCCGACCGCGTCGTTCCCGCTGGGGAGCACGGTCGTCACGCTCGTGGTCAACGACGGCTTCCAGAACTCGGACCCGGCCACCGTGACGGTCAGCGTCGTCGACACGATGCCGCCCACCGTCACCTCGGTGTCCTCGGTGCCCAACTCCCTCTGGCCGCCGAATCACCAGATGTCGCCGGTCGCCACGACGGTGACGGCGACCGACATCTGCGATCCGAATCCCACGATCACGCTCGCTTCGGTCACCTCGAGCGAGCCCGACGACGCGCAGGGAGGCGGGGACGGCGTCACCACGAACGACATCCAGGACGCCTCGGTCGGCACTCCGGACTTCCAGCTCTTGCTCCGCGCGGAGCGGGACGGGAAGGGCACGGGACGCAACTACACGGTCAGCTACCGAGCCACGGATCACTCCGGCAATTCCTCGGCCGTCGCCGGGACCACGGTCAACGTGCCTCACGACCGCGGCAACGTCGTCGAGCCGGTGAACCTGACCGTGAGCAGTAAGACCGCGACCCGCGTCTCGTGGGGGGCGGTCACGGGAGCGCAGAACTACGACGTGATCCGTGGGAATCTTGCGAACCTGCGAATCAACGGCTCCAACATCGATCTCGGGCAGGTCACCTGCATCGCGCACCAGCTCTTGGCCACATCGACGGCGGGCCTCGAGGACACCGCGGTTCCGGCGCCCGGGCAGGCGTTCTTCTACGCCGTGCAGTACTTCGACGGAATCCAGAAGAGCTCGTTCGGCTCCGAGTCGTCGGGCAGGGCGAGCGTCATCCAGCCGGGCAACGGAGGTTGCCCGTAGGCCTGACGAGGGTCTGAAGGAGAACCGCCTCGGTCGCGCCGGCCCACCGGCGCGCGCCGAGGCGGTTTCCGTGTCCGGCAGTCGACTCGGGAGGGGCCACCATGCCATCGCCACGGGAGATCGGCCGGACCGCGGCCCGAGGGCTTGTCGCGGCGGCGCTCGGACTCGCGACCTCGATGGGCGTCGCGGGCGCCGAAGAGCGGATCGCGAAGTACCTGGTGCAGGTTCGACTGCCCGCGCCGGAGGCCGCCGCCGACCTCGAGTCCGCCGGGTTCGACGTGGCCGGAGTCAACCGCAAGGACCTCACCGCGGGGGTCGTGGTGACCGACGACGAGATGAAGCGCCTGCGGGACTTGGGCTGGAGCTTCACGGTGTCGTCCAGCAACGACGACGCATCGATCCAAGCCTTGTCCGATTACACCGACCCGCAAGAGCTTTCCACGTTCGAGGATCAGGTCGTGGCGGCTCACCCCGATCTCGCCCAAAAATCGACGGTGGCCGACACGCTCTTCGAAGGCCAGCGGATCTACGCCGTGAAGATCACGAAGGACGTCGGGCAGGACAACGGCCGGCCCACCTTCGTCCTCGACTGCCAGCATCACGCCCGCGAGGTGATGACGGCGGAGATCTGCAGGGACGCCATCGACTATCTGACCTCGCGCTACGCCACCGACACGCAGGTCCAGCGCTGGGTGGACGCCATCAACATCTACGTCGTCGGGAGCGCCAACCCCGACGGATCGATGTACGTCTTCACCACCGATCCCATGTGGCGGAAGAACCGGCACCCGGCCTGCGCGGTCGACGTCAATCGCAACTACTCGTTCGCCTGGGGGAGCTGCAACGGGTCGAGCGCCCTCTGCAGCGACGAGACGTTTCGCGGAACGGAGCCGTCGTCCGAGCCCGAAACGCGCGGGATGATCGGGCTGTACTCCAGTGTCCACGCCTTCTACGCGCTCTCGTACCACACGTACGGCGAGTACATCATGTTCCCGTACGGCTGTCAGAACCCCGACGAGCTGACCGCGATGAACGAGGTCGCCCACAATCTGAATGACATCCTCCAGAACGACAACGGCCAAACGGGGCAGTACGCGACCGGTCCGATTTGGAACACGATCTACCTCGTCGACGGCGGAAGCGTCGACATGTCGTACGCCCAGTTCGAAACCTATGCCTACACGATCGAGGCGAACTGCTGCTCGTTCCAGCCCGATTACGCGACCTGGCGCAATGTCACGGTTCAGCGCCAGCGCACGGCGTGGCAGTTCTTCTTGAATCGGACGCTCGACGGGCCGCAGATCCGGGGAACGGTGACCGACGGCTATTCGGGCGCTCCGCTCGCGGCCGGGGTCGCGGTCCAGGAGATCACGTATACGCACGGAGAGGCCCCGCGCCGCGCCGACGCGAAGGGGCACTACGCCTGGCTCGCGCGCAGCGGCCAGGCGTACCACGTCACGTTCACCAAGCCCGGGTACTGCACCGTGACCGACGCGGTCACGGTGGGCAGCGGTCCGGCGACGCTCGACCGAACACTCGTCCAGCCAACGCCGCCGTCCACGGTGAATGCCGCCGGGGCGGGGGACAACGCGATCGACGTTTCGTGGTCGGCCGCGGTGAACGCCGTCCAGTACCGCGTGCTCCGCTCGTTGACGTCGGGCGGGCCGTACGTCGAGGTCGGGTTGGTGGGTGCTCCTCAGGTCACGTTCCACGATACCGCGGTCTCCGGGCAGGTCCCCTACTACTACGTGGTCCACGCCCTCCAGCCGTGCGAATCCGGCAACTCCTCGCAGGCGGCGGCTCAAACGACCGGGGCCTGCACGGTCGGTCCCGCGTTCGGCGGGATTGCCGCGGTCGCGAACGCCGGCTCGCCGACGTGCACGCTCGAGCTTTCCTGGATTCCGGCCAGCACCCGGTGCGGCGGCCAGGTGACGTATTCGGTGTACCGCGGCGCCAGCTGGCCGTTCACGCCCTCGTCGAGCAATCTCATTGCCTCGGGTTTGCAGGGGGCGACGTACACCGACCACGACGCGCTCACCAACGGCGCGAGCACCACGTACGTGGTGCGTGCGACCGACGCCGGAAACGGCGTCGATGACGGGAATCTGGTCGCGGCCGGCGCCGCACCAACGGGCCCCTCGAGCAACGGGACCTGGACGGACGACGCGGGTGACGCCGCTCCGGCGACGCTCACACCGTCGCCGCCGTGGACCGTTCAGCCGACCGGCGGAAAGTCCGGCCCGAAGGTGTACGCGACGGGGACCTACGCGAACAACACCTGCTCGGCCTTGACCTCGCCCGCGATCAGCGTCCAAGCAAGTTCCGCGCTCAGCTTCGCATCGAAGTACGACATCGAGACGGGGTGGGACGCGGGGATCGTGGAAATCGCACCAGGCCCGGCGTACAGCGCGTGGACGCGGCTTGCGACCGTGAATTACCCCGACGCGCTCTCGAACACGGGCAACGCGTGCGGGTTCCCGAAGAGCTTCACCGGCACCGTCTTCTCGCATTCGAGCGTGTCGCCGTCCTACGCGGCGTCCGGGTATGCCGGAGGCCTCTCGGCTTATGCGGGGCAGGATGTGAAATTGCGATGGCGGCTGTCCTCCGACAGCACCACCTCCGGAGCCGGCTGGTGGGTGGATGACATCGCGGTCACGAACGCGGTGTTCCGGCAGGCCTGCACGTCCGGGTCGGCCGCAAGCCCCGCGGAGCCGGGCGCCGCGGCGTCGCCCATGACCGCTTCACGAGCGGCTTCGGGTACGGGCGTCGATCTCGCGTACGGCCCCGCATGCGGCACGATCGACAACGCGGTCTATTGGGGCGAGGGGCCGATCTCGGGCGCCGTGGCGTGGACCCACACGGCGTGCGCGCTCGGGAACACCGGCCGGGCCTCGTTCGACCCGGGCATTCCGCCCCCGGGTGGGATGGACTACTTCGTGATCGTCGGACAAAGCGCGGCGAGAGAGGGGAGCTACGGCCGGAGCTTCGACGGTCTTGCGGACCACGAACGGCCCGAAGCGATCGGAATCGGAACCTGCGATCTGCCGCAGGATTTGAGCGGGAGCTGCCCGTAACGGATCTGTCCGGAAGACTCTCTACCGCGATGGCGCCGCCGCCTGTAAGCTAGCGGCGTGGATGCTACCTTCGAGGATCTGGCCCGCGGCCCTTACCCGCTGATCATCCAGGGGGGGATGGGGGCGGGGATCTCCAACTGGGTCCTGGCCCGCGCGGTCGCGCTGAAAGGGCAGCTCGGCGTCGTCTCGGGGTCGATGCTCGACACCATCTTGGTGCGGCGGCTCCAGGACGGGGACGTGGGCGGCCACGTCCGGCGCGCCATGGCCAAGTTCCCGATGCCGGAGATCAGCGGCGCGGTCCTGCGCCGTTACTTCCGCCCCGAAGGACGGAAGGCGTCCGAGGCCTACAGGCTGCTGCCGATGTACCGGCAGCCGACCGACGCGCTGCGAGCGCGGATCACGATGCTGGCGAACTTCGTCGAGGTCTACCTGGCCAAGGAGGGGCACGGCGGCCCCGTCGGTCTCAATCTGCTGACGAAGGTCCAAATCCCCAACCTCGCATCGCTCTACGGCGCGATGCTCGCCCGGGTGGACTACGTGCTGATGGGCGCGGGAATCCCCAGGGAGATCCCGGGCGCGCTCGACGCGTTCGCCAGGCACGAGCCCGCGTCGATCAAGTTCGACGTCGAAGGGCTTCCGGTAGGGACGACCGAGCTCCTGACGTTCGATCCCCGCGAGCATGGGGCCCCGGTCGAACAGGCGCTCCTGCGCCCGAAGTTCCTGCCGATCGTCTCGTCGGACACGCTGGCGGCGTCGCTCGCGCACAAGGCGAACGGCCGGGTGGACGGTTTCGTCTTCGAGGCGCCGCAGGCGGGTGGGCACAACGCGCCTCCGCGCGGGCCGCTCCAGCTGAGCGACCGCGGTGAGCCGATCTACGGGGAGCGCGACGTTCCGAACTTGCAACGGGTTCGAGACCTGGGGCGGCCCTTCTGGTTGGCCGGGGGGACGGGCACCGCGGACGGCCTCCGGACCGCGCTCGACGCGGGCGCCGCAGGCATCCAGGTCGGGACCTTGTTCGCGTACTGCGAGGAATCGGGGTTGGCGCCCGAGTTGAAGCGCCAAGTGTTGGCCGGGGTCGCCGTGGGAAAGGTGAACGTTCACACCGACCCGCGGGTCTCACCGACGGGATTCCCGTTCAAGGTCGTCGAGATGGAGGGGGCCGATTTCCAGGACGACCGGCGGAAGCGGATTTGCGATCTCGGGTACTTGCGCAACGCCTTCCGCGATGCGGCCGGCAAGCTGGGCTATCGATGCGCTGCCGAGCCGGTGGACGCGTACGTCGCGAAGGGCGGGGCCGTCGCCGATACCGAGGGGCGGCGGTGCCTGTGCAACGCGCTCCTGGCCAACATCGGCGAAGGGCAGGCGAGACCCGACGGCGCCGACGAGAGGCCGCTCCTCACGAGCGGAGACGATCTCCTCGGGATCTTCAAGCACATCGGCGACCGCGTCCGGTTCGCCGCGGCCGACGTCGTGGACTACCTGCGCTCCGCGGTCGACGCTCACAGGGAGCGCATCCCCACGATCTCGGTCCGTTGATCCATTAACTCGAGGCCGCCGCGTCTCGACGTCCCCGAAAGACGAAGCTCAACGCCAATCCGGCGATGAATCCCCCGATGTGCGCCATGTAGGCGACGCCGCCCGTCTGCCCCGCGCTCGAGATGGAGCCGATCCCGCTGAAGAACTGAAGCGCGATCCAGAGCCCGATGACGACGAGCGCCGGCATCGGGACGATTCCCCGGCCCATCAACACCCGCACCTGCGCCCCCGGAAACAGAACGATGTAAGCGCCGAGCACGCCGGCGATCGCTCCGGACGCTCCGAGGTTCGGAATCTCGGATCCGGAGGCGAACGCGAACTGCGCGAAGGTCGCGGCGATGCCGCAGAGCAGGTAGAAGATCAGAAATCCCACGTGCCCGAACCGGTCCTCGACGTTGTCCCCGAAAATCCACAAATAAAGCATGTTGCCGAGGAGGTGGAGCCACCCGGCATGCATGAACATGGCCGTGAAGATCGTCGGAATGTCGCCCGCCGGGCCCGCGGAAAAGCGCGCGGGAACGAACGCCCAGCGCATGATGAACGCCTCGCCGCCGGCAAGCTCCACGAAGAAGAACAGGACGTTCAGCGCGATCAGGGCATAGGTGACCGCGGGAAACGTCCTGCGCGCGGAATTGTCGTCGCCGATCGGAAACATCGAGGATCCCGGCGTTCGACGTCGAACGCTATCGTGGCGGAAAGCGCCGCATTATAGTCCGGCCGGAAGGGGCCGATTCGGCCGAATTTCACGGTACGCTTGGGAGCCGGCAATGGAGGATTCGCGCTCATGGTGCTCTACGACAATGCGGTCTCGGGGAACTGCTACAAGGTGCGGCTCCTGCTCGCGCAGCTCGGGATCCCGTACGAGCGGCGAGAGCTGTCGGTGATGGACCGATCGAAGCGGCCCGAGATCCTCGGCGGTCTCAACCCCTCCTTGCGCGTGCCGACGATCATCCTCGACGACGGGCGCCCACTCGGGGAGTCGAACGCGATCCTCTGGTACTTCGGCGACGGAACCCGCTACGTGCCCGAGGACCGGTACGAGCGCGCGCAGGTGCTCCAGTGGCAGTTCTTCGAGCAGTACGACCACGAGCCCAACATCGCGGTGGCGCGCTTCTGGCTCCACTACCGGAAGGGCGAAGTCGACGCGGCGGCGCTCGCCTCGAGGCAGGCGGCGGGTTACCGCGCGCTCGACGCCATGGAAAAGCACCTGACGGGCCGGGAGTTCCTGGTCGGCGGCAGGTACTCGCTCGCCGACATCTCCCTCTACGCCTACACCCACGTTGCCGGCGAGGGGGGATTCGACCTCGGCCGGTATCCGGCGATTCATGCGTGGCTCTCCCGTGTCGCCGCGCAGCCCGGCCACGTGTCGATCGACGCATAGACGCCGCGATGACCGCTCCTCCCGGATCCTCGGACGTCGCCCACGTCATCCAGCTCTCGGTCGCGCCGGTTTTCCTACTTTCCGGCGTCGGCGTGATGCTCAACGTCCTGACGAGCCGGCTCGCGCGCATCGTGGATCGTGCCCGCGCCTTCGAGAGCCGTCTCGCCGAGGCTTCGGCCGATGAAAAGAAGGACCTCCACGACAAGCTCTCAACGCTGTCCCGCCGTGCCAAGCTCGTCGGCCGTGCGGTCGCGCTCAGCACGACCTGCGCGCTCCTCGTCTGCGTCGTCGTCGTGACGCTGTTCGTCGGCGCTTTCACAGGGTTCGAGCTGTCGGATTTCGTGGCCGCGTTGTTCGTCGCCGCGATGCTCGCCCTCATCGGCGCGCTCGTCTTCTTTCTCCGGGAGATCTTCCTCTCGACGGCGACGGTCCGGATCGGGCCGAGCTGACTTCTCCGGAGCCGCTTTTGGTCGTATAGTCACGACCAGGGGGGGCATCCCCATGGCTCGTTTCCGACGCAGCGCGCTCCTTGCGGCGGTCGTTTGTTTCTCTTCGACCCCGGCCCAGGTCGTGCGCCAGCTCACCAGCCTGATCCACACTCGGACGACCGGCGCCGCCCTGGACGACGCGGGGAGCCTCGCCTTCGCCGTCAGCAACGGGGACCCGTACGGCACGAATCCCGGGCATCGTTTCCAGCTCTTCAAGTGGAACCCGGCGACGGGGGCCGGAGAGCAGGTGACGAGCTTCCCGGAAGGCGTGGATCCCGATTACTACTACTACGGCCCGTCGGTCACCGACGATGGGTCCAAGGTCGTGTTCCTCATGGATCGGCGGCTGGCGATGATGAACGCCGACGGCTCCGGTCTCGTCCAGCTCACGACGACCCCCGCGGACATACTCCAGTTCCAGATCGCGGGGAACGGAAGCCGCGTGGTCTTCTATTCGCCGACGAACCTGACCGGATCGAACCCCGGGGGGATATATCAAATCTTCGCCGTCGAGGCCGATGGGAGCGGCTTACGACAACTCACCTCGGCCACCCGCGGGGTCGCTTGGCCAACGATCTCGGACGACGGGCAAAGGATCGCGTTCCTGACGAGCGACGGGACGATCAACAATGAAGGGCAAGTCGCGGGAATTCTCCAGGACGGATCGGGGTACCACCTCCTGACGAACATGGCGGGGCTCGCGCCCGGGTTCCTCCAGATCTCGGGGAACGGGCAGAGCGTGGCATTCCAGACCTCGAACAGCTCCCTCCACCCCACCAACGGGGGATGTAGCGGGGGAGGAGGAGTTGCGCTGGTGGAGTGGGACGGAACCGGGCTGCATTCGGTCGACGGCTCGTGCCTCGGAAACGCCGCGGCCGGCTATTCGGGGGCGCCCGACATCACCGACGATGCCCAGACCATCGTCGTCGTGGAAGACTGGCTCCGTCGCGACGTCTTCAAGCTCAATCGGAGCGGCAGCACGAGAACGAACCTCACGAACCTCGATTCGCAACCCGCCCCCCGGGGGAACTGTGACTGGCTGGCCCGTATGGCGGGAGGGGGCTCGCGAATGGCGTTCAACTGCGACGGGAGCGAGCCGTGGGGAGGGCCCAACCCCGACTGGAGCGAAGAGCTCTACGGGGGAACGCTCACCGGAACGGGACAGATCCAACTTTCGCGGTTGCTCGCCGGCGACTCGGCGGAGCCGGAAATGACTGCGGACGGAGCGCGTGCGGCCTTCCTGTCGACAGCTGCTCCGTCCGGTGACGGCGTGTACCACCCGAAACAGCTCATCCTGGCGAGCACCGACGGGACGGGGTTCATGAGGTTGACCTCGTTCGCCGACGGAACGGTCAAGGAGCCCTCGATCGCGGACAGCGGGAATCTCGTCGTCTTCTCCCACGACGGCAACCCGCTCGGCACGAACCCCAATCACGTCTACCAGATCCTCGCGGTCAACGGCGACGGGACCGGGTTGCGGCAGCTGACCCCGACGCTCGGAAGCGATCTCCGCCCCGCCACATCGCCTCAGGTCGCCGGGAACGGATCGGTGGTCGTCTTTCAAACGAAGAGGGACCTCCTGGGTGAAGGCGGGATCACGGGGCAACCGATCTATCGGGTTCAGCCGGACGGGTCCGGACTCGGCCGGATCACGCCGAAGACGTCGAAGGCCGTGAACCCGCGCGTCGATGCGACCGGGACGTGGATCGTCTACAACGTCGCGAGCCAGTTCCACCGGCAGCGGGTGGACGGCACTCAGGACCAGGTGATCGGCAGCACCACGACCACCTACGGCTTGTTCGCCGATATCTCCGCGGGCGGTGGGGTCGTCACGTACGAATCGAGCGCCAACCCCGTGGGGACGAACGCGGACGGGAATCGGGAGATCTTCCTCTGGACCGCTTCGACGGGAGCGACCCGGCAACTGACGGCGACCACGGGAAGGGACAATCGAAGCCCTTCGATCAGCCGCGACGGGGCCTTCGTCTACTACTGGAGCGACGTGGCGCGCTATGGATGGGAGACCGCCGACTTCCCGCAGGCGTATCGCGTCGCCATCGCCACCGAAATCTCGGAGAGGGTCGGCGGGCTGCAAGGATGTGCCGACGAAGAGCCCTACTACGACATACCGGCGCCGGTCCGGCGCATGTCGGTCAGCATGAACGGTTCCAGGGCGGTTTTCGGGACCACGGGTGGCTGTACGCCCGGGAACGCGGATGCCAGCGGCGAGGTGTTCCTGGTCGACCGGACGACTCCGCCCGCGATCGTGGTCAGCCCCGGCACCGCTCCCACGGTCGTCTCATGGGACACGGAGTCGGGTCCGGCCTTCTACGATGCGATCCGCGGCGATCGGGCGTCGCTCGGCTTCCGAGGGGACGGATCGGTCGATCTCGGGGCCGTCGTCTGCGTCGCCGACGACTCGACGGTCCCGTCGACCGCGAGCTCTCCCGACCCCGACATCCCACTTCCTGGGCAGGTGTTCTTCTATCTCTATCGCGGCACCCCCGGGGCCTCGGCCGGTCCGGGGTCGTACGGGAAGTCGTCGAGCGGAGGGGAGAGGACGCCGTCAGCCGGCGGGTGCGGCGGTTGACGCGACGTCCGAGTTACCGCGCCCGTCTCGAGAGGAACTCCGCGAGCCACGCGATCGCGCCCAGGGCGAACCCGTCCGACGACCCGGGGAAGCTCGTGCGCGGCTCTTCGTCGGGAGCGCGAGGCTGGACACGGATGCGCTCCTCGGATTCGCGCGCGCGCGTATCCGAGGTGGCGCGATCCGAGGCGAGGCGCTCGCCGCCGCTCTTGATGAAGCGCAAGGTCGCTTCGAGCTCCATCGCGTCGAACCAGATCCCGTGCTCCTTGCAACGATCGAGCAGGATCCCGCTCACGCGCTCGAAGTTGACGCGCGTCATCCGGGTCGCGCAGACGGGACAGGGGCGATAGAAGGGACCCGGCGGCGGAGCCGGCCTCGGGCCGGCTTGGACCTTGGCACGGAGGGAGGCCGCGTCGGGGGAAGGATCGGCGAGCTTGCGAGCGCGCTCCTCGAGAAGCGAGAAGACCGTCTCGCCGATGAAC
>JBGQLU010000057.1:0-21956 GCA_041500265.1 Acidobacteriota bacterium
CGCCTGCGTCACCCTGGTGCCGCTCGGGGCCTACTCCGGCCTCCATCTCTCGGTGGCGGTGATCGTGGCTCTCCTCGTCTGCCTGATCCCGACCACGATCGGCGGGCTGATCTCGGCGATCGGCATCGCCGGCATGGACCGCCTGATCGCGCACAACGTCATCCCGATGAGCGGGCGCGCCGTCGAGGCGGCCGGGGACGTGGACACGATTCTTCTCGACAAGACGGGAACGATCACGTTCGGGAACCGCATGGCCACGGAGTTCCTGCCGGCGGCGGGCGTCGGCGTCGACGCGCTCGCGGAGGCGGCCCAGCTGGCCAGCCTCGCCGACGAGACGCCCGAGGGGCGCTCGATCGTGGTGCTGGCCAAGGAGCGCCACGGCCTGAGGGCGCGTGAGCTGGCCCAACCCGAGGTCCGCTTCGTCCCCTTTTCCGCCCATACGCGGATGAGCGGGTGCGACCTGGACGGGCGGGTCGTCCGCAAGGGGGCCGTCGACGCGATCGCCGCGCACGTCCAAGCGATGGGAGGCCGCGTACCCGCCGACGTCGAGCAGGCGGTCGTCGCCATCGCGAAGAGCGGGGGGACTCCGCTCGCCGTCTCCGACGGCGCGCGGGTGCTCGGCGTCGTCCACCTCAAGGACGTCGTCAAGGGGGGCCTCAAGGAACGGTTCGCGCGCTTCCACACGATGGGGATGCGCACGGTCATGATCACCGGCGACAACCCCTTGACCGCGGCCGCGATCGCGGCCGAGGCGGGGGTGGACGACTTTCTCGCCGAAGCGACCCCCGAGATGAAGCTGCGGCTGATCCGCGAGGAGCAGGCGAAGGGAAAGCTGGTCGCCATGACCGGCGACGGCACGAACGACGCCCCCGCCCTCGCCCAGGCGGACGTCGCGATCGCGATGAACACCGGCACGCAGGCTGCTCGCGAGGCCGGCAACATGGTGGACCTCGACAGCAACCCCACCAAGCTCCTCGAGGTCGTGGAGGTCGGAAAGCAGCTCTTGATGACCCGCGGCTGCCTCACGACCTTCTCGATCGCCAACGACGTCGCCAAGTACTTCGCGATCCTTCCGGCGATGTTCCTGTCGGCGTTTCCGGAGATCGCCCCGCTCAACGTGATGAGGCTCGCATCGCCGCGGAGCGCGATCCTGTCGGCGGTCGTCTTCAACGCGCTGATCATCGTGGTCCTGATCCCGCTCGCGCTTCGCGGCGTGCGGTATCGCCCGCTGGGGGCCGCCGCGCTGCTCCGCCGGTCGCTCCTGATCTACGGCCTGGGAGGCGTCCTGGCCCCCTTCGTCGGGATCAAGCTCATCGACATGCTCCTCTCCGCCGTCGGGCTGACCTAGGAGTGCGCCCGTGAAAGACGAAATCGCCGTGTCGTTGCGCATGACGCTCGCGACGTTCGTGCTCACGGGGCTCGCCTATCCCCTGGCAATGACGGGGATCAGTCGGGTGGCCTTTCCGCGTGGCGCCGCCGGGAGCCTCGTGTCGTTCGACGGTCGTGTCGTCGGCTCCGAGCTGATCGCCCAAGGATTCAAGAACGCCGCTTACTTCCAGCCGCGACCCTCGGCGGCCGGTGCCGCCGGATACGATGCGGCCGGCTCTTCGGGCTCGAACCTCGGGCCGACATCGCGGGCACTGCGCGATCGCGTCGCCGCCGATGTCGAACGGCTCCGCGCGGCGAACCCGCAAGCTCGAGGCGCCGTTCCGATCGAGCTGGTCACGACATCCGGCAGCGGCCTCGATCCGCACCTCAGCCCGGACGCCGCGCTCTGGCAGGCGCCCCGCGTCGCCGCGGCGCGGCACGTTCCCGTCGAACAGGTCGAAGCGGTCGTGGAACGCCGCGTCGAGGGGCGCACGTTCGGGTTCCTGGGCGAGCCCCGGGTGAACGTGCTTCTGCTGAACCTCGACCTGGACCGGAGCTTCGGGCGCCCGAGCGGCGCCGCTAACTGATGTCGATCCCGCCGACCCGCCCCGCGATCGCTTCCCCCACCACCCACACCGGCTCGGAAGCGGCGCGGAACGAGGCGACGACGGCGTCCGCGGCGGATCGATCGACGGCGGCGAGCAGGGGCCCCGACGTCTGCGGGTCGAAGAGGACCGAGTACTGCCACGGCTCGAGCGCGCGGCGGACGTCCACGAAGTCCCCGTAGTAGTCCTGGTTCTTGCGCCCGCCGCCGGTGAGATTCCCGCCGCGCGCGTACCCTTCCGTCCCGGGGAGAAGCGGAAGTTCGTCCCAGCGGAGGCGCAGCGCGAGCCCCGACAGATGCGCCATCTCGTGCGCGTGTCCCATCAGGGAAAAGCCGGTGACGTCGGTCAGCGCGTGAACGTGCGGGTGCGCGTCGCGGAAGATCTTCGCTGCTCCGGCGGAGAGCCTCGACATCGAGGCGATCGCCGCGGCGAGGTCGGGAGCGCTCGCCTTCTGGCGCTTCGCCGCCGTCGTGACGATCCCCGCGCCGAGCGGCTTGGTGAGGATCAGCACGTCGCCGGGCCGCGCCCCGCCCTTCGACAGGACGCGATCGGGGCGGACGAGGCCGGTCACGGACAGGCCGTACTTCGGCTCCTTGTCTGTGGTGGAATGACCTCCGGCGACGACGGCGCCCGCTTCCCGGACCTTCTCGGCGCCGCCTCGAAGGATCTCGGCGAGGATCGACGGGTCCATGTCGTCGGGAAATCCGACGAGATTGATGGCGAAGAGCGGCGTCGCCCCCATCGCGTAGACGTCCGAGATCGCGTTGGCCGCCGCGATCGCGCCGAAGGCGTACGGATCGTCCACGACCGGTGGAAAGAAGTCGGCGGTATGGACGAGCGCCCGGTCGTCGTCGAGTTTCCACACGAGCGCGTCATCCGGCGAACCGAGCCCGAAGAGAAGATCGGGGTGGTCCTCCGGCCGGAACATCTCCGCGATGGGACGCAGCACCTGCGCCAGGGCCTCGGGGCCCATCTTGCTCGCTCAACCGGCGCAAGCGGCGTAGGCGGTGAGGCGGATCGTCTTGTTGTCGCGTTCGCCCATCGTGCCGCGCTCACCTTCCCCCGAACAGCTTCGCGAGCCCGTGCCGCTCCTTCTCCTTGGGCTCGACGACGATCACGCCCCCGTGCATCACGAAGACGGGGGCCGTCAGGGCCTTGATCTCCCGGAGCGGGTCGCCGTCCACTCCCACGAGATCGGCGATCTTGCCGGGCTCGATCGTTCCGATCTCCTTGTCGAGCCCCAGGAGCTCGGCGCCGTTTCTCGTGCCCGCGAGGATCGCGTCCATCGGCGTCATGCCGAGCGCGACCAAGAGCTCGAATTCGTGGGCGTTCTTCCCGTGCGGAAACACGCCGGAGTCGGTGCCGAGCGCGATCTTGACCCCGGCGGCGATCGCCTTTGCGATGTTCACCCGGGCCAGAGGTGCCATGGTGAGCGCCTTTTCGGCCCGCTGCCCCTTCAAGACGCCCGACTTCGCGAGCGCCTCGACGCTTTCGGGCGCCATCAACGTGGGAACGAGAAACGCGCCCTTCTCCTTGAAGAGCCGGATCGCCTCGTCGTCGAGCATCGAGCCGTGCTCGATGGAATCGACCCCGGCCCGCAGCGCCGCCTTGATCCCCTCGGCGCCGTGGGCGTGGGCGGCGACCTTGCGTCCGTCGTGATGCGCCTCGTCGACCAGGGCCTTCAGCTCCTCGTCGGTGTACTGCTGGATCCCGACCGCGTCCCCTTCGGACATCACGCCGCCGGTCGCGCAGGTCTTGATCACGTCGGCGCCGTGCTTGATCTGATACCGGACCGCCTTGACGATCTCCTCCACGCCGTCGGCGATCCCGTGCTCGGGGTCGCGCTCGAGGATCCCCGGGTTGTACCCGTTCGTGTCGCAATGGCCGCCGATGATCCCGATCGCGTGCCCGGCCGCCACGATCCGCGGCCCGGGGACGATCCCGTCACGGATCGCATCGCGCAGGGCGATGTCGGTGAAATCGGAGGCACCGACGTTGCGGACCGTGGTGAACCCGGCTTCGAGCGTCCGCGCCGCGTTCCGCACGCCGTAGATCGCGTCCTTTTGCGGAAGGTCGCGCACGGCGGCGTCGTCCCAGTTCTCCCCTTCGCCGACCACCCGGCCCGCCAGGTGGACGTGACAGTCGATGAACCCCGGAAGAACAGTCTTGTCGCCGAGCTCGACGACCCGGGCCCCCGTCGGCACCAGCGGTCCGATCGCGAGGATCTTCCCGTCGGCCACGACCACCACGACGTTTTTCCTCGGGGGAGCGCCGGTGCCGTCGATCAGCAGACCGGCCTTGACGGCGATGACCTCGGCACGGGAGGCCGGCGCCGCGAGCGCGACGAGTGTGAAGGCGATGGCGCCGGCGCGGAGCGGGCGAGCGTACATGAGGGTCTCCGGCTCCCGGCTTCGTCTTCGGCGAATCCAGCCGGGCACCACGGGGATTATGGCCCAGGAGCGGGACGCGACCGAATTGGGGACAGCAACCGAATTTCCAATTCGGTTGCTGTCCCGAGTGTCGTGTCGTGTCGGATCCCGACACGCGATCCGACACCGATCGCGACAGCTCGATGCCGACAGCCCGGCTTTCTCCCGGCCAGGCGCCGGATTCGGGGCCTTGGACGCGTGGCCCACGGCTTGCGAAGAATCGACTGCCCCGACGGCGAATCCCAGGAGGACGGGCGATGGCGAACGCGACCGGCATCTTCGATCGACGCTCCGGCGTGGTGCGCGCGGCCGTGGTCCTCGCCGCGCGCCTCGTCCTCTGGAGCGGCACGCCGGCTTGGGCCGGCCTTCTCGGGACGCCGATCGACCCGCTGCCCCCGCCCGTCACCGACGGGGTCACGCTCACCGAGGACAATGTCTCCTCCGACCTCAAGACCGTCGCGAGCGAATGCACCTCCAACATGCAGGTCCAGGTGCTGGTCGGCGAGCCCGGCCCGATGTCCGTCTTGGAGCAGCTCCGCGTGAAGATGCTCGTCGAGTCGCTCGGCGGCTCGATCGTGTCGAACGGCTACGCGTCGTTCAACGGGTACGCCGCCCTGGTCCCCGCCGGCAAGCTGGACGACCTCGCCCAGGACCAGAAGAGCGACCACGTCGCCCTCGACCGGCGCGTTCTTCCGACCCTGGACGTGGCGCTCCCGACGATCGGCGAGAAGGTGAGCGGCACCGTCGGCCTCGACCTGCTCGGCCCGATCGTGGACGCGTCCCAGGAATTCACCGGGAAGGGCGTCACCGTCGCCGTCATCGACTCCGGGATCGGCCGCCACACTGACCTGACCACGACGCTCGGACTGGACCGGGTCGTGGTCCGCTGGTCGGCTGTCTCCGGGCCCAACGGCGACGAGTTCGGGCACGGGACGCACGTCGCGGGGATCATCGGCGGGAACGCCCAATCCTCGACCGGGTTCTACGCCACCCGCACGTTTCGAGGGGTGGCGCCCGACGTCCGCTTCGTCTCGATGAAGGTGCTCGGCGCCGACGGCACCGGCCAGGTCTCGGACGTCCTGAAGGCGATCGATTGGATCCTCGACAAGCGGACCGACTACGGCATCCGTGTCGTCAACCTGTCGCTCGGGCATCCGGTCATGGAGTCCTGCGACAAGGACCCCCTCTGCCAAGCCGTCGAATCGCTCACGCGCGCCGGGATCGTCGTGGTCGCCTCCGCCGGAAACTGGGGCGCGCTCGGATACGGGTCGGTGACGTCCCCGGGGATCGCGCCCGACGTGATCACCGTCGGCGCCATGAAAGACCTCGACACGTTCGTTCTCGCCGACGACGACATCGCGAGCTATTCCTCGCGAGGCCCGACGTGGCCCGACCACCTCCTGAAGCCCGACGTCGTCGCCCCGGGGAACCGCATCGTCTCGCTGCGCCTCGCCGGCGGCTGGCTCGACACCCACTTCCCCACTCTCCGCGTACCCGCGAGGGCGTACACGAAGGACCCGCTCTTGCAAGCCGACTCCGGCGCCTACTTCGAGCTCTCGGGCACGAGCATGGCCGCCCCGATGGTGACCGGCCTCGTCGCCCAGATGCTCGAGAAGGACCCGACGCTGACCGCCGCGACGGTGAAGGCGCGCCTGATGAAATCCGCGCGCAAGATGGGGACGAGCCCGTACGTCTTCGGCGCGGGCAAGATCGACGTGCCGTCGGCGCTCGCCGCCACCGGCATCGCTTCGTCGGCTCCCTCCCCGCACGTCTATCAGAACGCCACCGTTCCGGGATCGGTCACGATCGAGGACACCGGCCTGACCTGGGGCGATACCGCCGTCTGGGGCGACACCGCGGTCTGGGGTGACACGGCGGTCTGGGGCGACACCGCGGTGTGGGGCGACACCGCCATTTGGGGCGATACCGCGGTCTGGGGCGATACCGCGGTCTGGGGCGACACCGCCGTTTGGGGTGACAGCATCCTGGTCCGTGGAGACGGCCCCAAGCGCGTGGCGCCCGGCCCGCGACCCATTCCAGGACCCGGCGCCCCGACCGCGCGCCCACTGCCGGCGCCCGCCGCGTCGACAACCAAGCCGGCCGCCGCTTTCCATCGCTGACCACGGTGGCCGCGAGGTTGTTGGTAGATCGGCGTGCCGATTCGTGCAAAGCACTGTAACGGTGTGATTTAGCGCGCCTGGGTGGCTCGCCGCCTAAGGACGCGAATCGCGTGCGTCGCCCCCGGCGGGATCTTGGGCCCGCCGCCCTCGTGCCGAGCGGGCAACTCGGTCTATTCCAGCCGGCAATATGGCGCGCCTCTGTCGCGGCGCCGCAAGACCCAACAACCTCGCGGCCACCGTGGTTACTCTTTCGAGCTTGTCTTGGGGCGGCCCGCGCCCGATGTTGCCTCGCGTGTCCGAAATCGCGACAGCCACCGACCGCCAGGACCGCGCACGCGTTCTCGCCGCGCTTCCTCCCGGACCGCTCCTCGAGGAGTGCGTCCAGGACCTTCGCGCCGCGGGCCACGAGGTGGAGATCGCCGGGAGCGCGACGCAGGCGATCGCGCGCGTCGAATTCGCCGACCGCGACCTCGTCCTCCTGGACTTCGCCCTGGCCCCCGACGACGGCATCCCGGTGCTCGAGGCGATCAAGCGCGCGCGCCCCGCGACCCTCGTCGCCATGGCGGGCCGCGCGGTGGACGCGCGCACCGTCCGCCGCGCCTTCAAGGGGGGTGCGTACGACGTCCTCCTCGAGCCGCTCCCTCCGGGCGAGCTCGTCGCGTTGGCGGCTCGCGCCCTCGACGTCCGCGCGATGGGCGAGGAACGGCGGCGCCTCGGGGTCGCTCTGGAGACCGAGAGGATCCGCGCGCGCTCCCTCGAGGAGCGGCTCGACTTCGAGGATCCCTTCGAGCCGTTCGTCGCCGGGACGGCGGCGATGCGCCGCCTGATCGCGACGCTGCGCGACGTCGCGCGATCCGACTCGACCGTTCTGCTGACGGGCGAGAGCGGCACCGGCAAGGGCCTCCTCGCCCGCGCCATCCACGGAGGCTCGACCCGCCGGTATGGGCCGTTCGTCGAGGCGAACTGCGTCGTGTACTCGGAGGGTGTGCTCAACAGCGAGCTCTTCGGCCATGAGAAGGGCGCCTTCACCGGAGCGGCCAAGCTGAAGCGGGGCCGCTTCGAGCTCGCGCGCGGGGGGACGATCTTCCTCGACGAGATCGGGGAAATCTCCGCCGCGACCCAGCTCCTGCTGCTGCGCGTGCTCCAGGACCGGTCGTTCGAGCGCGTCGGTGGCGAGGAGACGCTCGACGCGGACGTGCGGCTGGTCGCCGCGACCAACGGAGACCTTCACGAGGCGATCCGGCGCGGCGCGTTCCGCGAGGATCTCTTCTACCGGCTGAACGTCATTCCGGTCCACGTGCCCGCGCTGCGCGAGCGGTCGGAGGACGTGCCCGTCCTCGCGTCCAAGTTCCTCACGCGTGCGGCCGGCCGGCTCGGACGTAGCGTGCCCTTCGTGTCGGACGACGCGCTCACCGCGCTTTCCGGCTATGCCTGGCCCGGAAACGTCCGGGAGCTCGAGAACCTGATGGAGCGGCTGGCCGTCCTGATTCGCGGCGACCGCATCGACGTCCACGACCTGCCCGACGCGCTCCGCGGGGTGGGGAAGCCTGCGGCCGGCGGACGGCTGGCCGACGTCGAGCGTACGCGCATCGAGGACGTGCTCGCGGCCTGCCGCGGGAACAAGAAGCTCGCGGCACAGCACCTCGGCATCCACCGGAGCACGCTGTACGCGAAGCTGCTGCGCTACGGCGTTTCGGGATCGCGGAGCCGGTAGCCCACCCCCGGCTCCGTCCGGATGAAGCGCGGCCGGGCCGGATCGGGCTCGATCTTCTTCCTGAGGCTGGCCATGTGGACCCGCACGTGGTGCGGCTCCGCGCTCGTCCCGGCCCCCCAGACGTCCTTGAGAATCTGGCCGTGGGTCAGGACCTTCCCCGCGTGCCGCGCGAGGTAGGCGAGCAGGCGCCATTCGATGGGCGTCAATCGGACCGGCCGCCCCTCGACCGAAGCCTCGCGCGACTCGAAGTCGACCCGGAGCGATCCGATCGTCACGACCGGCTCGGGGTTCGCCGATGCGGAGAGCCGGGCGTGGCGGAGGGCGACCCGCATCCGGGCGAGCAGCTCGTCGAGGCCGAACGGCTTGGTGACGTAGTCGTCGGCGCCGGCGTCCAGGGCTTCGACCTTGTCCGCCTCCCGCCCGCGCGCCGAAATCACGACGATCGGGACGGCGGTCCAGGTCCTGAGGCGCCGGGTGAGCTCGATGCCGTCGCCGTCCGGCAACCCGAGGTCCAGGAGGATGAGCTCCGGGTTGTGCGACGTCGCGGCGATCATCCCCTCGGCCGCCGTCGCCGCCTCGACGAGACGGTAGGGGCGCGCCGTCAGAGCCGCGCGGAGGAACCGGCGCATCTGCGGCTCGTCCTCGATCAGGAGGACCAGCGGGTCGACGCCGCTCAAGACGGCTCTCCGGGAGGACGCGGGATCACGATGCTGAACACGGCGCCGCCCCCCTCGCGCCTGAGCGCCCGTATCGTGCCTCCGTGCGCCTCCACGATGCCGCGGCAGATCGCGAGGCCGAGCCCCCCCCCCGAGGCGGCGGCCCCGGCGCCGCGGCGGAACTTCCTGAAGATCGTCTCTTCTTCCCCCGGAGGAATCCCCGGGCCTCGATCGGCCACCTCGATCACGACCGAGCCGGGGGTCGCGCGCGCGCTCACCTCGATCGGCGTCCCGCCCGGCGCATGCTTGATCGCGTTGTCCACCAAATTGACGAGGACCTGCTCGAGCAGCGTCGGGTCGGCGGAGACGAGCGGCAGGTCGTCCGCGAGCGCGGTGAGCACCGGCCGCGCGCCGAGATGGCGCTCGAGGCGGTCCAGAGCCGCCCCCACGATCTCCTCGAGCGGTACCCACTCGCGCTTCACCTCGATCGATCCCGACTCGACCCGCGTCATCTCGAGGAGGTTTCCCACCAGACGCTCGAGCCGCGCCGACTCCTCGTAGATCGTCTCGACGAGCTCGCCCCGGGCCCCGGCGTCGAGCCCCGGGGCCCCGCCGCGCAGGGCGCTCGCCGCCCCCTCGATGGCGGCGAGCGGCGTACGGAGATCGTGGGAGACCGACGAGAGGAGGGAGCTGCGCATCTCCTCCGTGCGAGCGCGCAGCTGAGCCGCCTCGGCGTCGCTCGCGAGCGTCGCGCGCTCGATCGCGAGGGCCCCCTGCTGCGCGAGCGCCTCGAGGAGGCGCCGCTGCTCCGCGTCCTGCGCGTGTCCCGCCGCGCGGGGCACGAAGACGATGACGCCCAACGCGCGCCCCTCGGCGCGCAGCGGGACGCACGACGCCCGCGACCCGGGAAGCGTGTCGGTCCCGAGCCCCGCCGCGCGCCCGTGCTCGTGGACCCAGCGCGCGACGCCGCGATCGCGGGCGTCCAAGGCCGCGTCGCCGAAGCGGGCCGCTTCGGACAACGTGCCGTCGCTCTCCGGAAGGAGAACGGCCACGGCGCCGTCGAAGGCCTCGGCCGCCCGCAGGGCGATCGCCCGCGCGACCGAGGCGGCGTCCGCGGCGGCCCCCAGGTCCTTGGCGAGCGCGTAGAGGGCGGCGGAATTCGCCTCGCGCGAGCGCGACTCCCGTTCCCTCGCCCGCACGCGCCGGTTCATCTCGCTGAGCAGGAGGCCGACGGCGAACATCATGCCGAACGTCAGGATGTGCCGGGTGTCCGACACCGCGAAGGTGTAGCGCGGCGGGACGAAGAAGAAGTCGTAGGCCGCGACCGAGAGCGCCGCGGCGAAGACCGATGGCCCCCGGCCGACCCGCGCGGCCGAGATCATGATGGCGACGAGGTAGACCATGACGACGTCCGGGAGGGCGAGGAAACGGTCCACCGCCGCCGCCACCGCGGTTCCGAGGGCGACGATCTCCGCCGCCCAGAAGTAGTCGGGCCACGCCGCCTCGCGCTCGGGCTCGTCGGATTCGCGCGGGAGAGGTTCGACTTTCCCCCCCGCGATGACGTGCACGTCCACACCGCCGCTGCGGCGCACGAGCTCGTCGAGGAACGACCCGTACACGAGGTCGCGGAGCCGCGAGTGGGTCGGCTTCCCGACGATCAGCCGCGTCGCGTTGTGCCGCCGCGCGAAGGTGAGGATCGCCTCGGCCGCGCGGTCCCCCGAAAGGCGCGCGATCCCGCCGCCGAGCGATTCGGCGAGCCGGAGGTGGGCCTCCAGGCGCTCGCGATCGGCCCGGCCCAGAGGTGTAGGTCCGTCCACCCACACCGCCGTCCACGGGGCGCGGAGCCCCTCGGCCATCCGCCGCGCCGCCCGTATGAGCCGCGCCGACGACGGGCTCGGCCCCACGCCGACGACGATCCGCTCGCCGGCGGGCCAGGTGGCGCCGATCCCGTGCTCCTCTCGGTAGGCGCGCACGTCCACGTCGACCAGGTCCGCCGTGCGGCGGAGCGCGATCTCGCGGAGGGCGAGGAGATTCCCCCGCCGGAAGAAGTTGTCGCGCGCCCGGGCGGCCTGGTCGGGGATGTAGACCTTCCCTTCCCGGAGCCGCGCCAGGAGATCCTCGGCGGGGAGGTCGATCAGCTCGATCTCGTCGGCGCGCTCGAGCACCGCGTCGGGAATCGTCTCTCGGACCCGCACCGTCGTGATCTGGGCGACGACGTCGTTCAAGCTCTCGACGTGCTGGACGTTGAGCGTCGCGTGCACCTCGATCCCCTCGTCGAGGAGGTCGAGCACGTCTTGCCAGCGCTTCGCGTGCCGCAGCCCCGGGGCATTCGTGTGCGCGAGCTCGTCGACGAGGAGGATGGCGGGCTTGCGCGCGAGGGCCCGGTCGAGGTCCAGCTCATGCAGGACGATCCCGCGATGCGCGACCTCGCGCCGGGGAAGGATCTCCAGCCCCTCCAGGAGCGCCGCGGTTTCCGGGCGGCCGTGGGTCTCGATGCAGCCGACGACGACGTCGGCGCCCTGCGCGCGCAGACGCCGCGCCGCCTCCAGCATCGCGTACGTCTTGCCGACCCCCGGCGCGAATCCGAAGAAGATCTTGAGGCGCGCTCGGGCACGCTTGGCTTCCGCCTCCTCGACGCGCTTCAACAGCGCATCGGGATCCGGGCGCGACGCGGGCTCCGTCATCGGTCCCTCCGGCGGGATCTTGCACTATCCGGCGGCCGGCCGCCCCATCAAGCCGGCGTCAAGATCCCGCTCGCAGGAGCCGGCGCAGTGCCGACTGCGCCTTGGCGTGCGTTTCGAGGCGGGCGAGAAACCCGGTCTCCCGCCGGCCCGCCTTGGCGCGGATCGCCGCGGCGAGAGCGCTCCGTTCGCCGGTGCTCCAGCCTGAGACCCCCGGAAGGGCGGCGACCACCGGCGCCAACCGCTCCCACCACATCCGCTCGTGGCTCGACCAGCCGCGGAGCGAGCGGACGCCGAGCCGGTGGGCTGCCTCCTCCGGCGCATTGTCGCGCGGGCTCAGCTCCAGGCCCAGACGGGGGGCGCGCGCCACGTCGGCCCGGTGCCGCGGGTCGGGCTCCCAGAAGAGGTGCGCCTCCGCGAGGCGCAGGAGCGTCGCCGGGCTCGATCGATGCCGGGGGTCGCGATCGATCTTCGCCTCCTCGCGCGCGGCGAGGCGCCGAACGGCCGGGTCGTTGGGCGCGAACCCGAGCTTCCGGTAGAACCACCAAGCGCCGGAGTCGATCCCCTCGTCGTTCCCGAGGCCCAGCTGATACGGCTCGATCGAGAACGCCCGGGCGGAGAAGACGCGGCGGGAGACCGCCAGTACCCGGGCGAACACGTGGGCCGCCTCGCCCCCCCGGAAAGTCGGAAACGTGTTGAACGCGATCTCGACGCTTCCCAGAAGCGCGTCGGACTGCACGTAGCCGATCGGCACGCCGTTTCGAAGGGTCAGCCAGCCGTACGCGACGGCGAGAGGCAGGCGCTTTTCGGGAACGACGCCGATCAGGGCGAACCGGAGCCCGTCCCCGTCGTCCACGAGCCGGACGTCGGCCTCGCTCCCCCACGAAAAGGCGTCGAGGTCCCGGCTGCGGGTCACCATCGCTTCCCGCGCGAGCTCGACGTAGCGGGCGCCTTCGCGGGCCGAGAGGAGCGTCACCGTGCGCGGCGGGCGGCGGAGCTCCGCCGAGAGATCGGGGCGCGCGCGCCGGCGCCGAGCCAGGCCGAACACCACGGGCCCGCGCGGTGCCCGCGCCGTGGTCCGGGAGGGCCCCGAGGCGCCCGGATCGAGCACGTACGGGAGGTCGAGCGCGTCGTGGACCGCCTCCTTGAGGAGGCTCGTCGCGGGGAACGCGTCGATGCGGCTCACGACGTATGCCGCGTCGGTGTCGGGGCCCCGCAGGCGATCGAGCAGCGCGCGCGTTCCCTCTTCGGAACGCTTGACCGATTCGGCCTCGATCCACGGGAGCAGGATCGGCATCGCCGCGCGAAGTCGCGGCTCGAACTCCTCCCCTTCGTCCCAGTCGATCCGGAGCCGGCGCGGCCAGCGCGACGCGAGCCAGCGTGCGGTCGGCCAGAAGAAGCGGTAGCGGATCGGCGTCCCGGCGATCCCGGTGCCGGCGTACCGCTCCCTTTCGTTCCGGAATTCGGGACGCGAAGCGAAGCGCGCGAGCGCCCGCTCCGCGCGCCGCAGCGCGGCGCGCGACCGCGGATACGCGAGCGCTCGGCACAGGGACTCGTGCGACAGGACGAGGTCCACGCGGGAGCTTCGCGAAACGCTACCGGCGCGCCGCCTTGAAGTTCTCGTTCGCCTGTTCCCAGTTGACCACGTTCCACCAGGCTTCGATGTAGTCCGGGCGGCGGTTCTGGTACTTGAGGTAGTAGGCGTGCTCCCAGACGTCGAGGCCGAGCACCGGCTTCCCGCCTTCCATGATCGGGTTGTCCTGGTTCGCCGTGGACTCGATCAGGAGCTTCCCGTCCTTGACGACGAGCCACGCCCAGCCGGAGCCGAAGCGTCCGGTGCCGGCCGCGGCGAACTTGGGCTTGAAGTCGGCGAAGGACCCGAACCCGGAGGCGATCGCGGAGGCCAGATCGCCGACCGGCTCGCCGCCCCCGCCCTTCTTCATCAACGTCCAGAACATCGAGTGGTTGGCGTGGCCGCCGCCGTTGTTGCGGACCGCGATGCGGATCGCGTCCGGAACCTGGCCGAGCCCGGCGATCAGCTGTTCGATCGTCATCGACTGCAGAGCCGGCGCCGTCTCGAGCGCCTTGTTGAGGTTGGTGACGTACGCCTGATGGTGCTTGCCGTGATGGATCTCCATCGTCCGGGCGTCGATCCACGGCTCGAGGGCGTCGTGGGCATACGGAAGCGAGGGAAGCTCGAAGGCCATGGTGTCCTCCTCGAAAGGGAGTCGGAAGTGCGTTCCTTCGCATTCTATCGGCCGCGTCGGAAGGCAACAAGGCGCACCCGGCGGATGGCCCGTACAATGGGATCCATGCCGCATTCCCTGGCTTCCTTCGTTCTGGCGACTGCTGTGCTCGCGGGCCTCCCCTGGATCCGAGGGGCTGCGACCGCCCCGCCGGCTCCGGCGCCATCGGCGGCGACGGCGGCGGATCCGGCCCTGGCCCCGCCGCCGAACCGCGTCGCGGTGCTGGGAGCGGCCTCGCCCGACTACCGGATGCTCGCGATCCCGCGATCGGCGCGGACCGACCCCGATGCGTCGGTCCGGCTCCTGGTCTTCCGGGGGGGGATCTGCGTGCTCGACCGCGGGCTGCGGGACGCGCACGAGGATTCGAGCGCGGGCGCGCGCGGCACCACGATCGTCCAGGAGGACGGAATCATCGAGCGCGCCGCCGCCTCGCCGGACGGGCGCGAGGCGGTCGTCGTGTCGACCCGGTACGTCAGTCGTGTGGACGTGACCCCGGGCACGACCTCGACCGCGGGAGACCTCGTGCGCGGCCCGACGACGCTCACGCTCGTGGACCCTACGCATCCGGACGGACGCTGGCAGATCACCCTCGAGGACGGCCGCTGGGTCAAGGACGTCGAGGTGCTCCCCGGCTCGAGCGGGGTCGTGGTGACCACGTTCGTTCCGCGAACCGGGCCGTCGGACCTCCGCGTGCTCGATGCGCTCGGACGCGAGAAACTCCGCGTCCCCGAGAGCCGCGCGGAGACGGTCGCGGTCCGGATCGATTGCGCGATCGGTTGCTTCGTCGCCGCCGACGTGAAGTTCCCGGAGCAGCGCGCTCTCCCCGAGCGCGGGTTGATGGTGTTCGACCTCGCACACGGGACGTCGTGGACGTACAGCTGGCGTTACGGCGGCGACGGCGAGCCTTTGTCCTGGGCCTTGGAGAACGGCGGCATCCTCACGGTGAAGCTCCCGGCGGGAACCGCGCGATTCGATCCGTCCGGCCGCCGCCTCTAGCGCGCCGCGGACACGCAATCCGCACGAACGCTCCGCGGATCCGATTTCCCCTTCTCGATCGCGCCCGCGTGCGCTCATGCTCCAAGCGCCCTACGGAAGGTTCCATCGCGGGGCGGAATGGCGCTCTGACCCGGCGCCGTTCCGCCGGGGAGGCGCGATGAGCGAAGCGCTCGCCACGGGACGCGAAGCATCCGCCGATCTCGATCGTGCGTGGTCGCTGGCGTGCTCGGCGCTGGCGTTCGTGGGTTGGCTCGCGCGAGATTTCGCATCCACGGGCGTGCCCCGCGAAGACCTCGAATCCGAAGGGCGTCTCGGCTTGCTCGACGCGGCGCTCCGATTCGATCCGGCGCGCGGCGTCACCTTCGCGACGTACGCCTCGTGGTGGGCCCGTCGCCGGATGCAGGCGCTCGTGACGCGCCAGGCCCGGGTGGTGCGCCGCCCGGAGGCGCGCGGCGGGCCGGCGTCGTACGCTCCTCGGGACGTCTACCTGGACGACCTCGTGTCGCCGGGCGGCGCGCTGAGGTGGTATGACGTCCTCGAGAACGAGGTCGAGCCGCACCCCTTGAGAGCGCTCCTTCAAACCGAAGACGAGGCGCTCGTGTCCCGCGCCGCCTTCGAGCTGCCGCCGCTGTGGCGCGAGATCGTCAGCGCGCGATTCGGCCTCGACGGCGGGCCCTCGCTGACGCTCGCCGCGATCGGATCGCGGCTCGGGGTGTCGCGGGAGCGCGTCCGCCAGATCGAGGCCAAGGCGATCGCGCGCCTCCGCGAGCGCATCGATCGGGCGTGGGGCCGCGCTACTCGGACGCGCCCGTCATGAGGTCGAGGAGCGCCGCGGCCGGGATTCCGGCGTCGCCGGCGACGATCGCGACCGTCGCTCCCGCGCGCCTCGACGTTGGCCCGGCCTGACCCCGGGGGAGCGCGGCCTCGAACTCCGCCGCGTCCTCCACCGTGTCCCAAACCGTCTCGAGCAGGACGACCGACGACTTCCCCTTCGTCCAGAGCTCCCAGCGATCGCCCCCCCAGCCGGCCGCCGCCGCGTTCGTCCAAGCGTCGGCCGACACCATCGCCTCCTGGTCCTGCGCGCCGGGAGAGGGAGCGCCGCAGAGCCCGCCCAGCGTGAGCTCGCCCAGAATCCCGGATCCGGCGCGCTTCCATCCGGGGCCGAGCACGCGGGCCGGATTCGGGAGGCGGACCGGCTTCGGATCGTCGCGCCGCGCGGGATCCCAGTACTTCTCGGGGTGGAGGATCTGCTCCGACGAGCGCGGGAGCGCGGCCCACGCGGCATTCACGCCGGCCCGCGGATAGGCGGCCGCCATCGCCGCGGCGTCGCCGCGGGCGAGGAACAGCGCGCCGAGGATGTAAGGCCCGAGCAGCTGCTTCCGCAAGACGCCCGGCATCGCGTCGAGCTTCTTGGCTTGACCCGCCTCGCTCTCCTGCAGCGTGGTCAGGTCGCCCGACTTCAGCGCGCCGTCCTTCACCTCCCGGGCCATCGTGGCCGTCATCACCAGGCTCGCGCTCCCCTCGGCCACCGCGGACAGCGCGAACGAGGCGTCGTCGTCCTCCTCGATCGCCGCGAGGCGTCCGTCGATGTCGTAGTACTGGTCCTCGAGGGCGTGGGTCATCTCGTGCGCGGTCAGTCCGGGGGTCATCGCGCGCGGCATGTCGTCGAGCAGGTAGAACGACTTCGTCGGCGGGTCGTAGAACCCTCCCGCCTGCTCCTCGAGAACGTCGAGGAGGGTCGTCACCACGTCGGTTCCCGGCGGGATCAGGCCCAGGAGCTCGTACGCGCGCTGGTCGGCGCGGATCTTGCCTTCGGGGGTCGTCTTGTGGAAGCGCGCGAGCACGTGCACGCGCGCCCTCGCGTCGTCCACGACCTTCACCGGCACCGGTCGCTTGAAGGCGAGCCCCCGGATCGAGACGACTTCGGGGAGGACCGCGGCGACGGCCGCTTCGGCCTCGGCCTGGGTCAGGGGGTTTGCGGCTTTCTGTGCTACGAGCGCCGCGGCTAAGGCGAGGGAGGCGATCACGGGAGTCTCCTCATCGGTCGAAATCGTGAAGCCGGTGCGGCATCCGCGACGCCCGGAGCGCATTCGCGATGGCGAACACGTCGATCACTTCTTGGGCCACGGCGCCGGCGACCGGGGTGAGCACGCCGGCCGCGGCGAACGCCATTCCGACGCCGGAGAGGATCATCCCGCCGACGGCGCTCTGGAGCGCGATCCTCCGCAACCGCCGGGCGACGTGGAACAGCTCGTCCACCTTGACGAGGGAGGTTTCGAGGAGGACCGCGCCGGCGGCCTCGGCGATCACGTCGCTGCCTCGGCCGAAGGCGATCCCGACGGTCGCCTCCACGAGCGCCGGGGCGTCGTTGATCCCGTCCCCGACGAAAAGGGTGGGCGCCTTCGCCGCCTCCTCCCGCACGATCGCGACCTTGTCCTCGGGCCGCTGTTCGGCGCGCACCTCCCGGATGCCGACCATTTCGGCGAGGTAGCGCGACTCCGCCTCGCGGTCGCCCGAGACGAGCATCACCTTCGTGAACTCGTGCCGCGAGGCGAGGTGCTGGATGAACGACCGGCTGTCCTCACGCGGCTCATCGCGGAATCGGAAAACCGCAGCGGCGGCGCCGTCCAGCAGCAGAATCGCCTCGAGGCCGGGGGTGGCGGCGGGAAGGCGCGATGCCGCCGCCGGGTCGCGCTCGGCGCAGCGCGCGCGGCCGGTGATCTCGATCCGACGGCCGAGAACCGTGCCGGCGAGCCCTCCGCCGGGAGGCTCCGAAACTTGTTCGGGAACCTCGGTCGGTAGCCCGTCGGAGCGGGCGGCCTTCACGACCGCGGCCGCCAGCGGATGTTTCGAGTACTCCTCGAGACTCGCCGCCAGCGCCAGCAGGTCGTTCCGGGTGTGGCGCGGGTCCACGACGACGACTTCGGTCAGGACCGGCCTCCCGTAGGTCAGCGTGCCGGTCTTGTCGAAGATCACGGTGCGGCAGGAATCGAGCCGCTCGAGGACCGCGGGGTCGCGGACCACGATTCCGCGCTTGGCGGCGAGCGAGATCGCGCCCACGATCGCCACCGGGATCGCGAGGATCAGTGGGCAGGGGGTCGCCACCACCAGCACCGCCAGCGCCCGGATCGGCGACCCCGAGGCGGCGTACGTGCCGGCCGCGACCACGAGGGCGACCGGCGTATAGATCGCGCCGAGGCGGTCCCCGAGGCGCCGGAGCGTGGGACGGCTCTCCTCGGTGCGCCGCATCACCTCGACGATCTCGGCGTAGCGCGAGTCCTTGGCGCGCTTGGTCGCGCGGACCGACAGCGCGCTTTCGCCGTTGACCGCGCCGGAGAGCACGGTCGATCCGGGCGCCTTCGACATCACGTACGGCTCGCCGGTCAGATACGACTCGTCCATGGCGCCGTGTCCGTTGACGACGACCCCGTCGACGGGGCAGATCTCGTGCGGGAGCACGACCAGCTCGTCCCCGGGGGCCACCGCCTCCAGCGCGACCGCGACGAGGCCGTCGGCGGTGCTCCGGTGCGCGACCTGGGGCATGCGGGCCATGAGCGCGTGGAGCACCGCCGACGCGCGGCGGAGGGCGAACTGCTCGAGCGCTTCCCCTCCGGACAGCATCAGCACCACGATCGCTCCGGCAAGGTGCTCGTCCAGGATCCACGCGGTGACGATCGAGATCCCGGCGAGCAGGTCGGAGCCGATCGCCCCCCGGAACAGCTTGATCGCGAGGCCGACGATCAGCGGCGCCCCTCCCAGGAGGAAGACCACGGCGAGCGACAGGCGCGCCGTGGGGCTTGCCGGCCCGGCCGTGAAGCGCGCGACCAAGTGAACGGCGATGCCGGCAAACGCGATGCCGGCGAGCGTGAGCGGAAGAAGGCGCCGCCACGAACGTTCGGAGCGCGGGATCGTGGCAGCTACGGCGGCGATGGTCATCGGAAGCTCGACGGATTGTACGATGCGCGCATGCCGCCCCCCTTCGATCCCGAAGCCTGGTACCGGACCTTCGACGAGCGTTATCTGGAGGAGCTCACCTTTCCCGAGGTCCGGCGAGCCCTTCAGGCGCTGTCGTCGCTCTACGTCGAGCGGCGCGACCGGATCGGACGCGGCGCGGCGCTGGACGGACGCGGCAAGCGCGCCGCCTTCGGGCTCTTCTACGGACCGCTCCACTTCCTGCTGGTCCGGGAGATCGTCCGCGCGCTCGGCGCGGCCGATCCGGCGCCGCGGCGCATCGTGGACCTCGGGTGCGGAACGGGAACGGCGGGCGCGGCCTGGGCGTACGAGGCGCGGCGCCGGCCCCCGGTCACGGGAATCGACTCGAGCGGCTGGGCGGTCGGCGAGGCGAGCTGGACCTACCGGACCCTCGGACTCGTAGGCGAGGCGCGCCGCGGCGATCTCCTCCTGGCGCCGATCGGGGGAGCCGGCGAGGGAGTGCTCGCCGCGTTCGCGGCGAACGAGCTGGACGATGCCCGGCGCGCGACGCTCCGCGACCGCCTGCTGGCCGCGCACGGAAAAGGGAGCGCCGTCCTGGTCGTCGAGGCGATTGCGCGGCGTCCGGTCCCCTGGTGGCCGGCGTGGGCCGAGGCGTTCGGCGCGCGCGGCGGGCGCGAGGACCTCTGGAGATTCCCCGCCGCGCTCCCCGAGCGGATGAAGCTCCTCGACAAGGCGGCGGGGCTCGACCACCGGGAGCTGACAGGGCGGTCCTTGTACCTGCCGTGACGCGTTGTATGCTCCCGCCGTGGACCTCCACTCCCTGAACGGAAAGCGGGCGCTCGTCTGCGGATCGACGCAGGGGATAGGCCGCGCGGCGGCGATCGAGCTGGCGAACCGAGGGGCATCGGTGACGCTCTTCGCCCGCGACCGCGAAGCGTTGGAGAAGGCTGCCGGCCTCCTTCCGGGCACGGGCCACCAGGTCCTGACCGCGGACTTCGCGGACAACGAGGCCGTGCGAGCGGCCGCCGGGGCGCACGCGACGGCCCACGGACCGATTCACATCCTGGTCAACAACACGGGAGGCCCGCCCGGGGGGCCGGTCGCCGACGCCCATCCCGAAGCCTTTCTCGCCGCCTTCCGCGCGCACCTGATCAACAACCAGATCCTCGCGCAGGCGCTGATACCGGGGATGAAAGACGCTGGGTACGGGCGGATCGTCAACGTCGTCTCGACCTCCGTGCGCGAGCCGATCGCCGGCCTCGGCGTGTCGAACACGGTCCGCGCCGCGGTGGCGGGATGGTCGAAGACACTCTCGAGCGAGCTCGCGCGCTTCGCGATCACGGTGAACAACGTCCTCCCCGGCTACACGAAGACCCAGCGGCTGGACTCGATCATCGCCGCCCGCGCGAAGGCCTCGGGGAAGGACGCCGAGGCGATCGTCAAGGAGATGACCTCCCAGGTCCCGACCGGACGCTTCGGCGAAGCGTGGGAGGTCGCGGCGGCGATCGGGTTCCTCGCCTCTCCCGCCGCCGCCTACATCACGGGCGTGAGCCTGCCGGTGGACGGCGGGCGGATCGCGGCGCTGTAGGAGCGGCCGTGACGAAAATCCTCCAGTTCGTCGGGGGCGCGTTCGTCGAGCCGGCATCGGGCGGCACCCTCGACGTCTTCGAGCCTGCGACGGGGAAGCCGTACGCGCAGGCGCCGGACGGGGACGAGCGCGACGTGACCCGCGCGGTCGCGGCGGCGAAGGCGGCCTTCCCGGCCTGGTCGAAGACCGCCGCGGCTGAGCGCTCGCGCCTTCTGCTCGCGATCGCGGACCGGATCGCGGCCGAGCGGGACGCTTTGGCCCGCGCGGAGAGCGTCGACACCGGAAAGCCGGTGTCGCTGGCCGCCTCCGTCGACATCCCGCGATCGGAGGCGAACTTCCGTTTCTTCGCGACGGCGATCCTCCACACGCAGTCCGAGCTGCACGCGACCGACACGGAGGTCCTGAACTACACCCTCCGCCGGCCGTCGGGGGTGGCAGCTTGCATCTCCCCATGGAACCTCCCCCTCTATCTCTTGACCTGGAAGGTGGCGCCCGCGCTCGCGGCGGGATGCACGGTGGTCGCGAAGCCGTCCGAGATCACGCCGATGACCGCGTTCCTCCTCGCGAGGATTGCCAAGGACGTGGGACTGCCGGACGGCGTGCTCAACGTGATCCACGGCCTCGGGTCCAAGGTCGGGCCGGCGCTGACCGGACATCCCGACGTGGCAGCGATCTCGTTCACGGGCGGAACGGCGACCGGCGCCTCGATCGCCGCGGTGGCGGCGCCGAAGTTCAAGAAGCTCGCGCTGGAGCTCGGGGGGAAGAACGCCGATCTGGTCTTCGCCGACGCCGATCTGGGGGCGGCCGTGAAGACGAGCCTTCGCGCCGCGTTTTCGAACCAAGGGGAGATCTGCCATTGCAGCTCCCGCATCCTGGTCCAAAAGAAGGTCTTCGACGAATTCGTCGAGCGCTTCGTCGCGGGGGCGACGACACTGCGTCTCGGCGATCCGCAGGACCCCGCCACCGAGCAAGGAGCCGTCGTGTCGAAGGCGCACCACGGCAAGATCCTGGCGGCCCTCGCTCTGGCGAAGCAGGAGGGGGGGCGCACCGCCTGCGGCGGGGGCGCGGCGCCGGCTCCGAACGCGCGCTGCGAGGGGGGCTGGTTCGTGCAACCGACCGTGATCCTGGATCTCCCAGCCTCCTGCCGGACGAACCAGGAGGAGATCTTCGGCCCCGTGGTGACGATCGCTCCGTTCGACACGGAGGACGAGGCGATCGCGACCGCCAACGGGACCAAGTACGGCCTCTCGGCGGTCGTCTGGACGAACGATCTGGGGCGGGCGCACCGTGTCGCCGACCGCCTGGACACCGGTGTCGTCTGGATCAATTCGTGGATGCACCGCGATCTTCGCGTACCCTTCGGTGGAATCAAGGCCTCGGGCGTCGGTCGCGAGGGGGGCGTCGAGGCCCTCCACTTCTTCACCGAGCCCAAAAACGTCTGCATCCCGGTGCCACCACGATGATCGAAAAGAAAGACATCGAAAGCCGCCGCGCCCCCGAGCCGGTCGGGGCCTTCCCCCACGCCAAGCGCGTCGGGAACTTCCTCTTCCTGTCGGGGATCGGGCCCAGGAAGCGCGGCTCGAAGGAGATTCCCGGGGTCACGCTCGACGCCGACGGCGA
>JBGQLU010000058.1:0-21810 GCA_041500265.1 Acidobacteriota bacterium
GAGCAGCTCGACGCGATCGAGGAAGGACGCCTCGGCTGGGTCGACGCGCTCCGGGAATTCCAGAAGAAGTTCGAGGCCGACCTGGCGCGCGCCAAGAAAGAGATGCGCGACGTCAAGCGCGAGGCGATCCCCACCGATCAGGTCTGCGAAAAGTGCGGCAAGCCGATGGTCTTGAAATGGGGCCGGTTCGGACAGTTCCTCGCCTGTTCGGGCTACCCCGAGTGCAAGAACACCCTCGAGATCGGAAGCGTCGCCGGCGCGGAGCCGGCGGCCCCCGGAAGCACCGACATGCCCGCCGCCGCGAAGACCGCGAAGGTGAAGGCCGCGGCGCCCGACCCGATCGAAACCGAAGCCGAGCCCTGCCACAACTGCGGCCGGCCGATGGTGCTCAAGCGGGGCCGCTTCGGCGCCTTCCTCGCCTGCTCGGGATATCCCGAGTGCAAGACGACGCGGAAGATCGTCGTCAGCAAGGAAGGGAAGGCCGAGGCGAAGCCGGACGTCCTCTTGGACGAGACTTGCCCCAAGTGCGGGAGCAAGCTCCGGATCAAGCAAGGGCGGTTCGGCGAGTTCACGTCGTGCTCGAACTACCCGAAGTGCAAGTACATCAAGATGAAGGAAACCGGCGTCGGCTGCCCCGAGTGCGGCAAGGGGCAGATCGTCGAGCGCAAGTCGAAGCGCGGGAAGCTCTTCTTCGGCTGCGATCGCTATCCCGACTGCGGATTCGTCCTCTGGAACCGCCCCGTCGGCAAGCCCTGCCCCAACTGCAAGTCCCCCTACCTCGTCGAGAAGACGACGAAGAAGGATGGGCGCCGCCTCCTGTGCGAGCAGGAAGGGTGCGGCTACGTCGAGCCGATCACCGAGGAGACGGCGACGACGGCTTGACGCCCTCGACCGTGGTCTCCCAGAACACCTGCTTCGTTGTCCAGGTCGCTCCGCGAACATCGTCGACGACGATCACGGGTCCGACGAGCGCACCGAGCTCGAGACCCTTCGCGATCAGGTTCCCCTCGAGCGTGTCCAGCCGAATCAATTCCCCGTCGCGACGCCATTCGAGGTGCTTCGAGCCGGTGGCTCCCACGCTACGAATCTCGAGAGTGTGGATCGTGTCGGCACGATCGAGATCGCGAATCTTCCCAGTGATCTTGCGAACCCCTACCTCCCCTACCACGCCGTTCTTTTCCACGACGGCGCGCGGGTCCGCGGCCGTGACACGCTCCGCGGGCCAGAGCAGTACCGCCCGGTTTGCGGGGGCCGTCGCGGTGGACTCTGGACGATCGGGCGGAGGTGGCGGGGGTGGAGGGATGGGCTTCATCGGACAATCCTGGATCCGCCACTTTTCATCGAACAGCATGATGACTTCCGACCCCCTCGCGAGGCAAGCCTTGGGCCCGCCCATCTGATCGCTGAAAAGGCTCTTGCAACGACCGCACATCGGGCTGCTGTAATCCCGCATCAGGCAACGCTCTTCCGAGCGATACGCACCGCATTTCCGATAGAAGGCACCCTCGTAAAGGCCGATCGCCGGAACGGGGACCGACTCGCAGTCGCAACAGGACATCTCGTCACAAATCACGGTACATCCGGCCGGTACGGGGCACCCTGGCGGGTTTGGGTCGGGTGACGGGGTCGAGCACGTCCACATGGAGCTCAAGTCTTCGGTGCACCCAAGAGCTCCCGACAGCGCCGGACTGTAAACGTTCCGGCCGCAAACGTACTCTTGCGGCCCCCCGCCGTCGTTGTATTCATCGAGCAGGCCGAGTACGTGACCCAGCTCGTGAGCGACGCGCGCCCAGCGGTTGATCGAATCCATCGCGTCGAGCGTGATCACCGCAATTCCGGGTTGCCCCTGGACCGCGGTCACGCTGCCGCCGCCGCCTTTGGTGTTTGAATTGGCGAGGATCACGATCGCTTGAGGGGAGGGCGCGCAGTTCGCGTAGCTCTGTGCCAGCGCCACGCCGTCGGGCTCGGACGGCCACACCTCGCGGCAGATGTTGTCCCGGCATTGTTGGGTATCAAACGACAGGGTTCGTGTGGGATGGCGGCCAGGATCACAGGTCGGCGTCCCGAGAGTCGGATCGATTCCGTCGGCGCCCAGGCACGCGTTCATCCAATCTCCTGCCGGCACGCTCGCGACGGTGCACGAATCGGCGGTGCAACCGTCCGCCAAGGCGATCGGCGCGTGTCCCGCCAGGAGATCCAGCCGGAAAAAGTTCACGCGGCAGGCGAACGATTTCCAGGGTTCGTGGCTCAGGAGCTCGTTCGCGAGAAGCTTCGCCGCACATCGATACAACTTCAAGCCGGCTTCGTCATTGAACCCGTCGGGGAGGAACACGATGTTGAAAGGAAGGTGGTGCGTCGACACCGCACCGATCGAATAGACTTGAGGGCAGAAGACAGGATCGCATGGACCGTTCGGCCCGCTTGCAAACACGTTCGTGTCCGGACTGGTATCCGGCGTGGGGGCTGCGTGCGGAGCGAGCTCTAACGAAGCCACTGCGTGGGAAACGTGGCCCGCGCCGTCGGTGGCAAATAGGGCCGCTTCTGCACCCGGCACGAGCGGTACTCTCGCAGATATCACACCGATCGACGGCCCGACCGCTTGGCCGCTGATCTGATCGCGGCCTTCTGCCTCTACCCGCCGACGACGCGGATCCGGCACCGGGAGCCAGTAGCGGACCTCGCCGGTGGTTCGATCCCGCACGAAGATCCAGTAGCTCGGCCGGGAGGAATTCCCCCGGTTGAGCGTCCTGTCGAAGTGCGACGCCGCCCCATCGACGGGAACAGCTTTCCCGATGGGGGTCGCGCCGGTGGCGGTGACCCGGAACTGAACGAGGGCGAACTTGCCCCCGTCGGGTGACGGGGGAAGAAGATAGGGCGCCGCCGCCAGCACACCCGCGACGCGCTCGCTTAGGATCGGCGGGACCTGCGGTGCCGCATCGGCGCGCAGAACCACGGCGGCCACGAGCGTGATCCCGGCGACGGCGCCGCGTCTCATGGCGCGGCTGTGGTGGTCGCCGTGATATTGATCTCTTCGGTGTCCGGGACCTGGATGTCGTTGTATTGCTGTCCGTTGTACACGAAACTGAGCCCGATCGTCGTATCGAGTCGGCCGCAGAGCTCCCCACGCCACTTACGGGAGTCCTGGTAGTCGTACGATTGCTGCAGGACTCCGTCGAGCCACCACTCGAACTTGTCCTTCGTGCCGCTGTTGGTAACCCGCTTGAGGATCAATTCGGACGTAAAGCAGGTGTCCGATTGACCGCAGTCCGCGTCCGAGTCGCACTGCTTGATCGTGGCCGTCTTGCAGTGCCGGAAGTGCGCTTTCATCTGCCCGGGGAAGACCTTGACCAGGCCTCCGGTCGGAAGAGTCACACGGCCGTAGTAGTCGGACACGTAAGGAAACGCGTTCTTGTTGAGGCGTGTGTTGCCGTACTCCTCCACCGGAATTGGCTCGTCGCCGCCGATGAGCCAGTACGTGCTGTTCGCGTTCGCCGAATTGACCGGGTGCGGGCGAAGGATGATGACGTCGCCGGGAGGCGGAGACACCGGAGGCTTGATGAACCGTCTCGCGATGAACGCCCCGAGAATGACCGACACGATCACGACAACCACCCACGTCAACCAATTCGTTCTCATGAAGCTCCTCCTCAGCGGACGCCCTGTTGGGCGGCGTCCATGGTCAATGTCGACTCCAACTCTCGCAGATCGGCCCGCGAGTGGAGCTGTGAGCGGCTGGATTCGTCGATGCCGGCGACGTAACGCCGAACGCCGTCGCGCCCGCGGGCGAGCATCTCGTCGTGGTCCTTGGCCTTCCGAGGAAGGCTCACCAAGATCGCTGCCGCTCGGGCCGGGAGGATCGGAGTGCCCGCGGAATCCAGATCCGCGAGGACCTCCCTCGCGAGCTTCTCGGCATCGTCGGCCCGGCCTCGCTTGAGCAGTGCTTGCGCCAGCAGCGCGCGTGCTTCATTTCGGTCGGTCACCATGGACGGCGAATAGGTCGCTGCGTCGCGACACGCGCGTTCGGCCAACTCCGCGGTGCTGGAATGGATCTCGATATCGCAAGCCACGACCCGAGCCGGTGCCGCCAGGACAACCTCCGCGGATGCCATGAGCGACGGACCACCGCTCGCGAGGGCCTTTCGCGCACCTCCCCAGTCTCCGCGCAATCGGGCGATCCGAGCCCGTGTGAGCGCCAGGCGCGGAAGATCGCGCGCCGCGATCTCCTTTTCTGTGCGTCCGATCTGCTGGACTTCGCCCAGGTCGTGCTCGGCGTCGGTCCAGCGGGCGCTCAGTGCGCGGAGCTCCGCTCGACGCATGAGCGCGTTGACGAGTAGCGCTTGGTCCCCGGTCTTCCGGAAGAAAGCAATGGCGTGTTCGAGCGACTTCTGCGCGGCGGCGACCCGGCCGGCCGCCGCGAGCGCTTCCGCCGATCCGAGCAACGCGACCGCCGTGCCCCTATCCGGCGGGTCCAACGCAAGCTCTTCATTGGTCAGCTGGCGATACGCACGAAGCGCCGCGTCGATGCGACCCTGCTGGAGCTCCGAATCCGCGACGTAGACAGCGGCCGTCAGCGCGGCGTCTTTATCGTCGACGGCGGACGCGATCTGGTGCGCCTCGCCCGCGAGCGCGCCGCTTTCGATCGCCCGGCCCGTCGTGCTCAGCAAGCTCACGAGGTTGACCAGCGGAACGTAGAGGAGGGCCGGGTTGTCCACGCTTCTCGCATCGGCGATGCTCGCTCGGAGTGTGCGCTCGGCGCTTGCGAGGTCGCCCGCGACGTAACGGAGGCTGCCCAGGCCGTAGAGTGCGGAGATTGAAACGCGCCAGAAACCGACTTGCCGGGCCTTCTCGGCGGCCGCCTGGTAGAGCGACTCCGCGGAGCCCAGCTGCCCCAGCATGAGCTGCGCGTCGGCGCGGCACTTGGTCGCGTCGGCGTCGAGGCCCATGAGGCTCGCACCCTCGAACGTGCGCGCCGCGAGCGCGAATGCTTGGTCCGCTCGGGCGAAGTCGTTCCGGTCGTACTCCAGATCCCCCCGCGCGGAGGCGACCTCGCCGATTCCCGTGGGGCATTCGATACGCTTGAAGGTGCGCTCGGCCGTGTCGAGCGCCGCTACAGCCTTGTCCGGATTCCCGGCCGCGATCAACCCTTTGGCCGTTGCGAGTTGGATCGACGGGCTGTCGGGATCGAGGGCCGCCGCGCGCTCGAGCAGCGGCAGCGCCTCGCCTGCGCTCTTTCGACCGAGCATGCCTGCCAGCCGGGTCAGGATGTCCGGATCGTCGGGGAATCGCTCCGCGAGCGCCCGCCGGTATTCGAGCTCTTTCGTGAGCTGGTCGTTGACGTGCGCCCACGCCGCGCGTGCCTCGAGCTTGAGACGCTCGGAGGCCGTCGTCGTGGGCGCATCCGCGAGACGCATCGCGCGCTCGGCGGCGTCCTTCGCCTTGCGGCCGTACCCCGCCCGGTCGCAGGATTCGCCGAGTAGCGTGGTCGCCGAGAGATACGAAGGGTCGAGCTTCACCGCGTCCGACAGAAAGGCGATCGCCTCGCCGTACCGCGACTGACGCAACGCACGCCGCGCGCGTTGCTCGAGAAGCCGCGCTTCTTCATTTTGCGAAGTCAGCACCCCCGTCCCGGAGCCTCCCCCGGTCGTCCCCGCCGACGGCGCGACGAGCGTCCGGATCTTCGCGGCCGAGAGGTCGACGAGCGACGTCGTCCCGATCGCCGCGATCTGAAACGGATGCGGCTCGTCGCTTCCCTCCGGGTAGAAGTCGAGCGAGGTTCGAAAACCGTCTCGGTCCTTGTAGATCGTTCCCGCGACGATCGCGTTGACCTTCGCCGCGCGCCGCACGCGGGAGATCTCGTCGGCGCGCACGCGCGGAGAGGTAGCGCTGACGAGGATGTCCTGCACGCGGCGGCTCGAGAGGGTGCGGGCGACGGTGGATTCACCCAGGTCGGCGGCGAGAAGATCGGTGACCATCTGCGCGCGCAGGTCGCCGTCGAGATCGCCCGTGCGGTCTTCGAAGGGAAGCACGGCGATCACCGGGCGGGGCGCGGCGCCTCCGCCCGGTCGCTGCCGGCCGTGCCACCAGAGCGCACCCGCGGTCGCGAGCGCGAGGGCGGCTACCGCGGCCGTCACGATCGCCCTCAGCCGCCGCGCGCCTGTCTTGCTGGGACGAATCAGGAAGCTCGGGAGCGGTTCTCCTCGCACGACGGCCCGCAGGTCCGCGACCAGGGATTCCGCGGAGTCGTAGCGCGCGTCGGGATCCTTCTCGAGAAGGCGCATGACGACCTGCCGGATCGGCCCGGCCTCGGTCAAGGTGTGGGGCTCGGAACCGGATCCCGGGGCGTCGCTCACGATCGCCGACGCGGTCGCGAGCGCCGACTCGCGCAGGAACGGGTGCTCGTCGGTGATCGCTTCGTAGAGCACGATTCCGAGGGAGAACAGGTCGCTCCGCCCGTCCACGGACCGGCCGGCCACTTGTTCCGGCGACATGTAGTTGATCGTGCCGACCGCGTGCCCCACCCGCGTCAGCGTGGGCTCGGTGTCGCTGGAGGAGAGAGTTCCCGATCGCTCGGGGAGCGCGACGCCGAAGTCCATCACCTTGATGTGTCCGGCCCGGGTGATCATGACGTTGGCCGGCTTCAGGTCGCGATGAACGATCCCCTCGGCGTGGATCGCCGCCAGGGCTTCCGCGATCTCGAGCGCGTATCCGGAGATGGCGGCCAAGTCCGGCCGGTCGTCCGCCACAACCTCGCCCAGCTGGCGCCCCTCGATGTATTCCATGATGAGATACGGCTGGCCGTTCTCTTCGATCACGTCATAAACGGTCGCGACGTACGGGTGATTGACCCGGCATGCGACGCGGGTCTCGCGAAGAAACCTTCTGCGGGCGATTTCGTCGAAGTTGGCCGCCGTGCGGGCGGCCTTGATGGCGACGGGCCGTTTGAGCCGGTCGTCCCAGGCGCGGTAGACGTCCCCCATCCCGCCGCGCCCGATGCGCTCGACGACGCGGTATCCCGCGAGGGTGTCCCCGACTTGGAGCGGGTCGGCACCGCCTCCATACCCAGCCATGGCTCCTCAGTCAGGGGTCTGCGGCGAACCGCGACGACTACTACCCCTCCTAACTAGGAGATATGCCGGTGTCGAGGCCGTTGTCCAGAGAATCTTTGGGGCGGCTCAGACCGCCTCGATGGCCCGCCTCAGTGCGTCGCTCGCGTCCGCGGCGACCGCGTTCAGGTCGCGGTCCGGGAACATCTCGGTCATCGCATACGGCTCGATCGCCTCGACGCGGACGTTCGGACCGTCCTGCCGGACGACCACGTTGCAGGGAAGCAGGAGCGCGATGCGCGGCTCGATCGTGAGCGCCTTGTGCGCCATCGACGGGTTACAGGCGCCGAGGATCGTCTGGGCCGGCACGTCGACGCCCAGCTTTTCCTTGAGCGTGGCCTTGACGTCGATGCGGGTCAGGATGCCGAACCCCTCCGCCTTGAGGGCGGCCTCGACCCGGGCGAGCGTGGGGTCGAACTTGGTCTTGACCGATCTTCCAATTCCGATGTCGTGACGTGGGAGAGCGTCCATGACGTCAAGCCTCCTTGACCCCCGTGCGAGCGGAGTCTCGATCCCAAGGTACTCGCGTTCGAGACCCCCCAGGGGAGGGCTTAACGACCATTTCGCTCCGCGAATCGGGGAGGGGTCAGCGCTCCTTCCACGGGGGAGGTCCGGCGGGGGTCACGTGGTTTTCGGCCAGCCACGCGTCCATCACCTCGTGGAGGCGCTCCGAGCGGAAGAGGAACCAGCGGTCGCGGGCGTCCGCGTGGGGCCGGAGGGCGTCCTTGAACCCCTCGCCGTTCCCCTGGACCACCAGCTCGCCGAGGGCGTCCTTGACGTCGTCGGCGAGCTTGACGTCCCCTTCGATGAACTCGTCCATCCAGTCGAGCTCGTCATCCTCGGTGAACGAGGAGACGTGGAGGCGCGTCGTCTCGCGGCGGGGCGCGGCGCCGGTGTCGACCGCGTCCTCGGCGAGCGAGTCGTCGTCGAACTGGGCTTCTTCCCCCTCGCCTTCGAGGAAGACCTTGCCGGTGATGAGGTCGAGGTAGTAGCTGAGATCCTCGTTGCGGTTCTCGAAGGCGGTTTCCAGCTCGTCCCAGTCGATGTGGAGGGGTTTCCGTTTCATGCGCGGGGAATCTACAGCCGGGCCGGGGCGCGAATCAAGCCGGAGAACGGTTAGAATGCGGTTCATGGTCGGCTTCGACGATCTCTACCGCCAGGGCGGCGCCGTCACCTGGCAGGCCGGGAAGGAGGACGTCGTCCGGCAGGTCGCTGAGCTGGTCATGGGGCTCGGCCCCACCGCGCGGGTCCTCGACTTCGGATGCGGCACTGGCTGGACGGCCCCGATTCTCACCGCCTCGGGAGCCCGTTATTTGGGGGTCGATCCCTCGACCGAGGGGATCGCCCAGGCGAGCAAGCGCATCGGCACCGCCCCGAAGATCCGATTCCACCGCATCGAGATGGGCCAATCGCTCACGGACGCCCTCCAGGGGGCCAAGTTCACCCACGTGTTCGCGCTCGACGCCCTGTACTTCGTCTCCGATCTCGAGGCCGCCCTCCGCGCGCTGCGCGAGGCGCTCGAGCCGGAGGGCCAGCTGACCGCCATCGCTCATATCTACCGGGAGAGCCGCGTCGCCGACAGCCTGATCGACGACGTGACCCGCGAGCACGGGTACCCGCAGTTCCTCTCGGGGGTCCAGTGGCAGCTCCTCTTGGAGCGCGCCGCGTTCCGCGACGTCCGCCGCTACCGCTTCTACGACCGGCGTCCGTTCAACCCCGCCGCGTTTCTCGGGCAGCCTCCCGCCGCGATCGGACTCGCACGGGAGCTCTACGAGCGCGAGGGCGCGCTGGTCGTCACCGCGCGGCGCTAGCTCAGACCACCACGCGCGGAAGCGAGGGGTGGATGCGGGAGAGGATCTCGTACGAGATCGTTCCGCGCCACGCGGCGAGCTGCTCGGCCGAGATCCTCTCGTCCCCCTGAGCGCCGAGCAGCACGACCTCGTCCTCGAGCGCAGCACCCGGAATGTCGGTGACGTCGACCATGCACATGTTCATGCACACGCGTCCCCGCAGCTGGGATCGCTTGCCGCGCACGAGCACGTGCGCGAGCCCCGACAGCTCGCGATCGTACCCCTCGAAATAGCCGACCGGCAAGACCGCGATTCGGGTCGGCCTCGTCGCCCGCCACGTGCAGCCGTAGCCGACGTACGCCCCCTCGGGGACGTCTTTGACCTGGGCGATCCTCGTCTTCCACGACAGCACCGGCTTCAGGTCGAGCGACGGCTTTCCACGCTCGAGGCAAGACACGTAGGTCTCCTTGGACGGCCAGACGCCGTACAGCGAGATCCCGACGCGCGCTAGGTCGAGGTGCGTGCGGTTGAAGAGGAGAACCGCCGCCGAGCAGGCGGTGTGGCGGATCAGTTTCCTGGGGCGGCCAGCGACGATTCCGGCGCTGATTCTCGAGAACGCGGCGATCTGGGACTCCGCGAACTCGTGGTTCGTCGTGTCTTCGATGTTGGCGAAATGGGTGGTGATCCCCGCCAGCTCGACTCCGGGGGTCGCGTCGAGCGCGCGCACGAAGTCGGGGACGTCCCGCTCGAGGACCCCCTGGCGGTAGGTGCCCGTCTCGATCTTGAGGTGCACGCGGGCGACGGAACCGCGCGCCGTCGCGATCGCGCCGAGACGGGCGACTGTCTCGCGGTTGTAGACGACCGGCTGCAGGTCTCGCTCCACCACCGCCTCGAGGGCGTCAAGAGGAACGTACCCCATCACGAGGACCGGCGCCGTCATCCCAGCGTCGCGAAGCGCGGAGCCCTCATCCACATTGTTCACGCACAGCCAGCGGACGCCAGCTTCGAGCGTGAGGCGCGCGGTCGTGATCATCCCGTGCCCGTACGCGTTCGATTTGACCACCGCGCCCAGGGGCGGCCCGGCTCCGAGGCGGCGATGGAACTCTCCGACGTTGTTCCGGAGGGCAGCCGCGTCGATCTCGACCCAGTTCAGCACGCCGCCTCCTACCAGAGGACGTAACGCCGGTCGCGGAGGATCGGGATCGCGCGGCCATCCGCCCGGACGAGGTCGGCTTGCGCGATCGTGATCGGGCTCTCGCCGGCGTAGACGATGTCCTGGTGCACGACGTTCCCCGGGGAGGCGAATGCGGACAGGCCGATCTTGCCCCCCAGGTGGTCGCTCCGGCCGTACGCCCAGTGGAACCCCGCCTTCTCGTCTTCGAGAACGTTGCCCGTGACCTTCGCGCGCTCGTTGCACCCGAAGGCGACCTCGGCGACGTTCCCGCGCATCGGATCGGCGGCGAAGAACGCCCGGTAGCGCGCCGAGGCGGGACCCGTCCCGACGACTTCGACGATGCGGTTCTCCTTGACCCGGAACACGATCGCCTCGCCGTCCTCGGACACCGGCAGCTCCCCCGCGGTGCGCGACGGGTCGCCGGCGATCTCCCCCTCGTAGGGAACCTGGAACGTCTCCCCGCTCGGCAGATTGATGACCGGGAGCTCGTCCACCTTGTCCCGGTGCAGGTAGCCGTCATCGGTCTCGCAGACGCGGTGCCGCAGGTCGAACAGGCAGCGGTGTCCCGTCGAGAAGACCACCTCGGCGCGGTCCGCTTGCAGGAACGCCTCCTTGAGGAGGGCGCAGCGACGGGCGACCTCGACGTAGTCGGCCGCGAGCGAGGTCTCCTCCATCCACTTCTGGACGCCGGGCATCGAGGCCGACCGGAACACGTCGGCCCCGGGCCGCCGCTTGCAGACGTCGCACAGCGCCGCCGTCATCGAAAACTCGGTCAGCACGAGCAGCAGGCTGGTGCGATCGAGGACGTCGGCCATCGCGACCGGCGCGCCCCCGGCCTCGCCCCGGGCCGGAAAGTCGGCCCCGCTGGTTCCGTTGGAGAGGAACGAGATCAGCGGCAGCGTCTCGAAGCCGATGCGCCCGCCCAGCCGGGCGAGCCCCCCCCGCCAATCCGCCGCCATCACGCGGCGCTCGCGCCAGAGCTCGTTGTCGGGAACCGCCGGCGTGGGAACGTCGATGACCACGCCGACGCGCTCCTCGGCGACCGGATCGAAGACGTCGACGAGGAACTTCTCGAGGTCGAACGATGGCGTCATGGAGCCCTCGGTTGAACCCGCTGAGTCTACAATGCCCGGCCATCGGAGGCCCGAAGGTGGATACGTGGCTCATCACGGGGGGCGCCGGCTTCATCGGCTGCAACTTCGTGCGCCTGGTCCTCGCCAAGACGGCGGCGCGGGTCGTGGTGCTCGACAAGCTGACCTACGCGGGGAACCTCCTGAACCTCGCGGGGGCGGCCGGCGATCCTCGCTTCACGTTCGTCCAGGGCGACATCGCCGATCACGACACCGTGGAGCGCGTGTTCCGAGAGCATCGCCCCGCCGCGGTCGTCAATTTCGCGGCGGAGAGCCACGTCGACAGGTCGATCGACGGGCCGCGCGCCTTCGTCACCACGAACGTCGTGGGATGCTTCGAGCTGCTGGAGACCTCGCGCCGGTTCGTCCTGTCGATTCCGGAGGCCGAGCGGGTCCGGTTCCGCTTCCTCCACGTATCGACCGACGAGGTGTTCGGCGCGCTCGGGGCGACGGGGCGGTTCACGGAGACGACCCCCTACGCGCCGAACTCGCCCTACGCCGCCTCGAAGGCCTCCGCCGACCATTTCGTGCGCGCCTACCACGAGACCTTCGGCCTGCCGACGCTCGTGACCAATTGCTCGAACAACTACGGGCCCTACCAGTTCCCCGAGAAGCTGATCCCGCTGGCGATCCTGAACGCGATCGAGGCGAAGCCGATTCCGATCTACGGCGACGGCCTGTACGTCCGCGACTGGCTTCACGTCGAGGATCACGCCGAAGCCCTCCTCGCCGCGGTCACCCGCGGCGTTCCCGGCCGGACCTACAACGTCGGCGGCGACAACGAGCGCACCAACCTCGAGATCGCCGACCGGATCTGCGACGCCCTCGAGGAGCTCGTTCCGGCCGCCGGAAACGCCGCGATGCTCGCCGCGGGAAAGACGTTCTATCGCGACCTTGAGACGTTCGTCGGCGACCGCCGCGGACACGATCGGCGTTACGCCGTGGACGCGTCGCGGATTGCGCGCGAGCTGGCCTGGGAGCCCCGCCGCGACTTCACGGCCGGGCTGACCGCGACCGTGCGCTGGTACCTCGAGCATCGCGATTGGGTGCGCGCCGTCCAGGACAAGGGACGCTACGAGCGCGAGCGGCTTGGGCTCGGCGGCGCCGCGGGAGGGGGAGCGTGAAGGGGATCGTCCTCGCCGGGGGCGTCGGCACGCGCCTCCATCCCGTGACCCGAGCGATCAGCAAGCAGCTCCTGCCGGTCTACGACAAGCCGATGGTCTACTACCCGCTCTCGGCGCTGATGCTGGCGGGCATCCGCGACATCCTGGTCATCTCGACCCCCGAGGACCGGCCGGCCTTCGAGCGCCTCCTCGAGGACGGCTCGTGGCTCGGGATCTCGATCCGCTACGCGGTCCAGCCCAAGCCCGAGGGGCTGGCGCAGGCGTTCGTCATCGGTCGCGAGTTCGTCTCGGGCGATCGCGTCGCCCTGGCGCTGGGCGACAACATCTTCTACGGGCAAGGTTTCGCGACGGTCGTCCAGCGCGCGGCGGCCCGGGAAAGCGGCGCCACCGTGTTCGCGTACCGCGTGCGGGACCCCGAGCGTTACGGGGTGGTCGCCTTCGATGCCGGCGGACGCGCGATCGCCATCGACGAGAAGCCCGCGAAGCCTCGATCGTCGTTCGCCGTCACCGGCCTCTACTTCTACGACAACCGCGTCGTGGAGCTCGCCGCGGCTCTCCGTCCCACGGCGCGCGGCGAGCTCGAGATCACCGACCTGAACCGCGCCTACCTGGCCGCCGGAACGCTCCACGTCGAGGTCCTGGGGCGGGGATTCGCGTGGCTCGACACCGGAACCCACGATTCGCTGCTGCAAGCTTCGAATTTCATCCAGACGATCCAGGAGCGGCAGGGACTGCACGTCGCCTGTCTCGAGGAAGTCGCGTTCAAGATGGGGTTCCTGGACGCCGCCGCCATCCGGACGCTGGCCGGCCGCATGGGCGCCGGCTCGTACGCGACCTACCTGCTGCGCATGCTCGACGAGGGCGGCGTCTGAAACCCTCGGGCGCCCGTCTCGCCTCCGTCTTCGCCCTGCTCGCGGTCATCTGGGGGACGACGTGGGCTGCGATCCGCCTGGGACTGTCCGGGATGCCCCCCTTCACGGCGGTCTCGGCGCGCTTCGCGATCGCGAGCGTGGTGCTGCTGTCCGTCGCCAAGGTCATGCGCGTGCCCCTGGGACGGCAGCCTCACGAGAAGACCCTCTGGCTGGTCAACGGCGTCCTGTTCTTTTCCCTGTCGTTCGGTGTCGTCTACTGGACCGAGCAGTTCCTACCGTCGGGGCTGACGGCCGTTCTCTTCGCGCTCTTCCCTCTGCTCGTGGCGCTGCTCGCGCACTTCACCCTCCCCGGCGAGAGGCTCCACCGGCGCTCCGTGCTCGGGATCGCGACGGGATTCCTGGGAATCGCCGTCATCTTCTCGGAGGATTTCTCGACTCTCGGGGGCGAAGGCGCGAGGCTCGCGGCCGCCGTGCTGCTCGTCTCGCCGCTCGTCTCGGCGGCGTCCGCGGTCACGATCAAGAAGTACGGCGCCGGAATCCACCCGATCTCGCTCGCCGCGGTCCCCATGGCGATCTGCAGCGTGGTGATGGCGACGCTCGCCCTGCTGACCGAGCGCCATCGTCCCATCGCATGGACGCCGGCCGCCGTCGGCGCGACGGTCTACCTCGCGATCTTCGGCTCGGCGGTGACCTTCACGCTCTACTACTGGCTCCTGCGTCACGCGCGAGCCAGCCGGGTCTCGCTCCTCGCCTACCTCTCCCCGGTCATCGCGGTCGCGACGGGGGTGATCTTCCTGCACGAGCCGGTGACGCCGCGGATCGTGGCCGGAGGAGCGCTCGTCATCGCGGGGGTGGCGCTGGCCGCGAAGTCGCGACGCTACTGAATCTCCTCGGGTCCGGGCACGACGAGCCGGTCGTGCTCCCCGCGCACGAGCGGGTGCATTTCCACCTGGATCGTCACGCCCGAGAGCTGCCGCCGGCCGGCTGAGCGCCGCTCGACGGCATCCCGCATGGCGCGGAGCCGCGCGAGCTGCTCCGAGAACGATTCGCCGAGATCGGCGATGTTCGTGTGGAGCCGGGCGAGCGACTCGCGCGTCGCACCGAGCTCGTGGCGAATCGCGGCATGACGGCGGAAGGCGACGTGCAGGGCCGCGGTATAGGGCTCCGAGCTGTCCTCGAGATCGATGCCGCGGCCGAGAAATAGGGCGCGGACCTTCTCGACGAACGAGGATGAGGCGCCGGTCTCGCGCGCGAGCGTCGCGATCGACTCCTCGAGAGTCAACTTGCGCGACCTCATCCGATCCATGCCTTCCTCCCCCGTGCGCTCTTGCATGTACGGCGAAACGCGCGGGAGGCAACGCCGACTTCCCCGCCGCCTCCGCGGCTCCATCGGCTGTCCTCGTTTTCCGGAGGTTGGCGGCTTCTGCGCCGGGGGGCTCTAATCGGGCCGATGTCCGTACCGACGATTCGTGTCACCGCACGGAACGGATCGCCCGTTCACCCCGAGCGGCGGTACGTCCTCTACTGGATGATCGGCTCCCGCCGGACGCGCTTCAATTTCGGCCTGGAGCGCGCCGTGGACGCCGCGGCCCTGCTGGGCAAGCCGCTGGTCGTGCTCGAGGGTCTCCGGATCGCCTACCCTTGGGCCAGCGACCGCCTGCATCGCTTCGTGCTGGACGGGATGGCGGACAACGCGCGGCGGTTCGCCGCCGCCCGGATCTCGTACATCCCCTACGTCGAGCCCGCGCACGCTGCCGGCCGGGGCCTGCTCGAAGCGCTCGGGCGGGACGCCTGCCTCGTCGTCACCGACGACTCCCCCGCCTTCCTGCTTCCGCGCCTGGTCGAGGCAGCCTCACGCGCCCTCGACGTCCGTACGGAGGCGGTCGACGGGAACGGGCTCCTTCCGATCCAAGACGCGGATCGAGCCTTTCCGACCGCCTACGCCTTCAGGCGGCATCTGCAGCGGTCGCTGCCGGCGCACCTCGCCGCCTTCCCCGAGCCGGACCCGCTGGCGCGAAAGGACCTTCCCCGCGGCGCCCCGGTCCGCCCGGAGATCGCCGCGCGCTGGCCGAGCGCGTCCGCCCTGGAGGAGCTGCCGCTCGACCACCGGGTGGCGCCGGTTCCGGACCTGCGCGGCGGCGAGGAAGCGGGACGCGCGCGCCTTACCGCGTTCGTCTCGGAGAGGCTCGCGCGGTACGGCGAGGATCGGAACGAGCCGGACGCGGATGGAGCGAGCGGGCTGTCCCCGTACCTCCACTTCGGGCACGTCTCGATCCACGAGGTCGTGCTCGCCGTGGCGGCCCGCGAAGGTTGGACGCCGGGAAGCGTGGCGAAGACCGCCGGCGGGAGCCGCACGGGCTGGTGGGGGATGGGGGCCGCGGCCGAGTCGTTCCTCGACCAGGCGGTCACCTGGCGCGAGCTCGGCTTTAATGCCGCCGCGCGAGGAGGCGGCGACGATCGCTTCGAATCTCTCCCCGACTGGGCGCGGCGCACTCTCGCCGAGCACGCCTCGGACCCGCGACCGCACGTCTACGAGCTCGATGCGTTCGATGAGGCGCGGACGCACGATCCGCTCTGGAACGCCGCGCAGACGCAGCTCGTGCGGGACGGCACGATCCACAACTACCTCCGCATGCTGTGGGGGAAGAAGATCCTGGAATGGTCGCCGTCCCCCGAGGACGCGCTCCACACGATGATCGAGCTGAACAACCGCTACGCCCTGGACGGGCGCGATCCGAACTCCACCTCGGGGATCTTCTGGGTGCTGGGGCGCTACGACCGCCCCTGGGGGCCGGAACGCCCGATCTTTGGGGTCGTTCGGTACATGTCGAGCGAGAACACGGCTCGGAAGATGTCCGTCAAAGCGTACCTCCGCCGGTTTCAATAAACTTTGCATTGTAAAGTTGTTTGCCGTATACTGATGGGCGGACGTTTCCCCAGGGAGGACCTCGCCATGCGCGCCATCGTTCCGCCCGCCCTCGCTCTCGCCGTGACCCTCGCCCTTTCGGGTTGCGTCATGCGCGTGTCGCCCCTCGCCGCCGCGGCCCGCCGCGGCGACCTCGCCGAGATCGACCGGCTCATCGCCGCCGGCGACGATCCCCACCAGGGAAGCGGCGTCAACGGCTGGACGCCCCTGCAGCACGCGCTCCACAAGGGGCAGCAGGGGGCCGCACTCCGGTTGATGAAGGAATCGAAGGCGCCGTCGGCGGAGCTCGACCAAGCGCTCTTCATGGCCGCCGGCTACGCCCAGACGGCGATGGTGCAGGCGCTGCTCGCGGCCGGCGCCGACCCGCACGCGACGGTCGACGGCGGAAGCGCGCTCGCGAACGGCGCCGGCGGGGCCTTCGACCTCGACTACGCCTTCAGCGGATGCGGGCCGCACACGGAGACCGTGCGGGCGCTTCTGGCCGCGGCCCCCGATCTCAGGCTGAGCGGCGTCTCGGGCGGCACCGCCCACCGGGCGGCGGAAGACCGCCATTGCACCGAGATGCTGGCGCTCCTCGACCGGAAGACGGCCGCGAAGAACTGACGGCTAGCCGCCGAACTTGAACCCGGCCCCGAGCTTTCGCGCGATGCGGTCCTGGATCCAGTGCGGGTCCCACCACTCGATCGGGTTGACGGGAAGCCCGCCGAGCAGGATCGCGAAGTGCAGGTGGTCGCCTCCGGCGAGGCCCGTGTCGCCGCTGCGGCCGATGTTCTGCCCGCGGGCGACGTGCTCCCCTTCCTTCACGTCGATCGCGGACAGATGGCCGTACAGGCTCATCAGACCGTAGCCGTGGTCGATGACGACCGCGTTCCCGTAGATCCCGAAGTAGCGGGCGAGCACGACGGTCCCGTCGTTTGAGGCGGGGATCGGCGCATGCGAGACGCCGGCGAGATCGAGCCCGAGGTGATCCTGCTGATCGACCGTGCGCCCCTTGTAGACGTAGCTGCGACGGTCGGCGAAATGCGCCATCACTTTCGTGTTCCCCATCGGCAGGAAGGTGCGCGTCCAGAGGAACTCCGGCTTCGACGACGCCGCGAGCTCGAGGAGGCGTGCGTTGTCGCTCTTCCGGAGCTCGCGGTTGATCTCGAGGTAGTTGTCGAGCGGGCTCCCCTTGTCGGACAGCTCCGGGGTCTGCGACAGGATCGGCGGCACCACCTTGCCGAGGTACGCGTCGTCGAGCGCGATCGTGTCGCGATGCAGCGGGGTCGGGAAGAACTTGTCGATGAACGACGCCTGCGAGCGGTTCCCGACCTCGTCCTCCGCGATCAGCTTGACCTCTCCGGCGCTCCCGAGGTCGTACGGGACCGCGAAGAAAGCGAATCGGTCCCCCTTGCCGCCGCCCGGCAGCGGATAGCCGGTGAAGAACCACGCTCCCGCCTGGACGCCGTCCTTGACCGAGGTCTCGCCGACCCGGTACACCACCGCCTCGCATCCCCCCTGCTTGACGTAGGTGAACGTCGACAGGGGCGCCACGGAGGGCGGGGTCAGGCGCACTTGCAGCGTCGTCTCCTTCACGACCGGGGCGGGATGGCGAAACCAGCTCCCGGCGCGCTCCGCGGTGACGCGAATCGTCGCCGGGGCCTGCTTCAGGTCCTTCTGGACGTCGCGGCCGACCTCGACGCGCAGCGCATCCTTGTCGGTCTTCGATCCGCCCCATCCCCAGGCCGGCGCCGGCGTGTAGGTCTTGGCGACGAGGGGCCGCGTCTTGTCCCCCTGGATCAGCTCGACCCTGACGCTGGTCAGGCCGCGCACCGGCTCGGAGACGGTGACGGCCACCGGCGTGCGCGCGCCGATCGCCTTGGCGCCGGGCTCGATCGCGATCTCCGGGGCGGCGCCGGTGCGAAAAGCGGCGCGGAAACCGACGACGAGGCCGGCGAGGAGGATCAGCCCCAGAAGCGCCTTGGGGAGGAACCCCCCGGAGCGCCGTTCACCGTACGAGGACCGCCGATTCATCGTGTCTCCACCGCGTCGAGGATCACTTCCATCATCGGCGCGTAGAACGTCCAGTAGAAAGCCGTCTCGGACGGAGCCACCTTGATCCGTTCCGCCGTCCGGCGCCAGGAGAGGTAGCCGAGGAACGGCACCGGCGCAGGGTCCATCGGGTTGTCGGCGAAGTCGCCGGCAAAGTACCAGGCGGTCCCGCCCTCACGGAACGAGCGCCGGGTCACGGCGGGAAATCTCTCCTGAAGGCCTCGGGCCCGGAGCCGCTCCCGCCCCGCCGCGGTGGCGTGCCAATCAAAGGAGGCGAGGCGGTCGGCGGCCGGGGCCGCCTCGACGATGTCGAACCAGTAGGGGTACGGCACCCCTCCATGGGCGCGGCCGAGCTCGGCCTCGCGCCCGGTCTCCACGTCGATCGTCAATCCGATCCGCTCGACCTCGAGCCCGACCCTGAGGACCTCGCAATGCGCGTCGTCCTGCATCAGGACGTATCCGGGGCCGTGGAATTCCCAGGGCCGCCGCCACTCGCGCTCGTAGTCCCGCCGCATCCAGCCGGGGACCTCGCCGGTATCTTCCAGGTGCGTGAAGTAGCGACCGATCCAGCGGGTCCAGTGGACCCCGAGCGCTCCTTCGAGGATGCCGCGGGCGTCGTCGGGCGTGGGGCTTCCGAGCGTGTTGAACTCCGCGATCAGCGTCTTTCCCTGAGCGGGCGCCGCCGCGGCCGCGTCGGCCTCGTCGCGCGTCAGGCCGCCGTAGATCTTCTGGCTGCGCTCCAGCGCCGCCCGTTCTTCGACGCCGCTGGCGAGATCCCTGCGATAGACGCCGTACGTGTCGGCGAGATAGACGAGCCGGGCCCTCGTCACGTCGTTCGTGGTGAGGTCGCGCGTGCGCTCCGGCGGATCGCCGGGGTGCGGGCCGGGGAACGCCCCGAGGTAGTCGACGTCGACCCGGTAGTGCGTTCCGTCGGCCTTGACGACGTTCAGGTATTCCAGGAGCCAGTAGAGAGAGCGGTGCTCGAACTCGTTCCGGAACGGCACCGTCTTGTCGAGGACGACGAGGTCGATGCGGCGTGAGGGCCGGGTCCGGTAGGCGGCCCACGGAACGAGCACGAGGAGCGCGATCGCCGGGACCGGCCAAAGCCAGCGGAGGGACTTCATCGCGCGAGCGTCGGCTCGGCGACCACCGAGGCGAGCCTCGCGATCGCCGCGGTCAGAGCCTCGGGACTCCTCTCGACCAGGTTGACGTGTCCGAGCTTCCGCCCGGGCCGCGGGCTCTTTCCGTAGAGATGCAGATGGGCCCCTTCGATCTCGAGGACCGCGCGCGGATCGGGGGTCTCGCCGATGAGATTGACCATCGCGGCGAAGCCCACGGGCGCCGTCGAGCCGAGCGGCCAACCCAGGATCGCCCGAAGGTGGTTCTCGAACTGGCTCGTCGTCGAGCCCTCGATCGTGAGGTGCCCCGAATTGTGAACGCGGGGGGCCATCTCGTTCGCGAGCAGGTCCCCGCGGTGCTCGAACAGCTCGATCGCGAGCACGCCGACGTAGTCGAGCGCCGTCAGGACCTTGCCCGCCAGGTCGGCGGCGGCGGCGGTGAGCGCGTCGCCCACGCCGGGGGCCGGCGCGACCGACACGCGAAGGATCCCGTCCCGGTGGACGTTTTCGGCGAGCGGCCAGTACGCCGTCTCGCCCGTCCGGCTGCGTACCGCGAGGATGGACAGCTCGCGGTCGAACGGCACGAACCCTTCGAGGATGAGCGGGTGTCCGCCGAGCGGCCCGAGCGGCACGTCCAAGTCCTCGGGGCGGCGGAGGACGCGCTGCCCCTTGCCGTCGTAACCCATGCGGCGGGTCTTGAGCACCGCCGGGAGCCCGATCGCATCGACCGCGCGCCGGAGCTCCGCGGTCGTGCCGACGGCGGCGAACGGCGCGGTCCCGATGCCGAGCGATCGGAAGAGGGTCTTCTCGTTGAGGCGGTCCTGCGCGACCTCGAGCGCGCGCGGGGCCGGGGCCACGGGGTGCGTCGCGGCCAATCGCTCCGCGGTCGCGACCGGAACGTTCTCGAACTCGTAGGTGACCAGATCGCAGGCATCCGCGAAGGCGGCCAGGGCGGCATGGTCGTCCCACCGTCCGACGGTGAGCGGAGCGACGTGTCCGGCCGGCGCATCGGGGGTTTCGTCGTAGAAGACGAAACGCAGCCCCATCTCATAGCCGGCGAGGGCCAGCATTCGACCCAGCTGACCGGCCCCCAGCACGCCGATCGTCGTCATGAGCCCGAGGCGGTCCCGGAGGTCGGCGCGGCCGGATCGGGATTCTCCAGGACGCGCTCCGTCTGGGCGGCCCGGAAGCGCTTCAGCGACTGGCGGATCTCCGGGTGTTTCACGCCCAGGATCGCCGCGGCGAGAAGCGCGGCGTTCGTCGCCCCCGCCGGCCCGATCGCGAGCGTCCCCACCGGAACGCCCGCGGGCATCTGCACGATCGAGAGGAGCGAATCGATGCCGTGAAGGGTCTTCGATTCGACGGGGACGCCGAGGACCGGAAGCACCGTCTTGGCCGCCGTCATTCCGGGAAGGTGGGCCGCTCCGCCCGCCGCAGCGACGATCACCTCGAGACCCCGCGATTCCGCGGTGGACGCGTACTCGAAGAGGAGATCGGGGGTCCGATGGGCCGAGACCACCTTGGCCTCGTACGGAATGCCAAACTGGTCGAGCACGTCCGCCGCGGCCCGGAGCGTCTCCCAGTCGGACCGGGACCCCATGATGATGCCCACCAGCGGTTTCATGGGTGAATTCTAGCAGCGCTGGTACACTCTCCGGTCTTTTCCGGGAGAATCATGCGATGAGCGCCAAGACCCCCATCACGGTCGCTTACGGCGACGGCATCGGACCCGAGATCATGGCGGCGACGGTCCACATCCTCGAGGCGGCCGGATCGCGCATTGAGCTCGAGACGATCGAGATCGGCGAGGCCGTCTACAAGCGCGGCCACCGGACGGGGATCGAGCCTTCGGCCTGGGAATCGCTCCGGCGCACGAAGGTCTTCCTGAAGGCTCCGATCACGACCCCCCAGGGGGGCGGGTTCGCCTCGTTGAACGTGACGGTGCGGAAGACGATGGGGCTGTACGCGAACGTCCGGCCGTGCCTGTCGTACCACCCGTTTGTCCAAACCAAGCACCCCGTGATGGATCTCGTCATCGTCCGGGAAAACGAAGAGGATCTCTACGCCGGGATCGAGTACCGGCAGACCGAGCAAGTCACCCAGTGCCTGAAGCTGATCTCGCGCCCCGGCTCCGAAAAGATCGTGCGCTACGCCTTCGAATACGCGAGGAAGTACGGCCGCAAGAAGGTCACCTGCTTCACCAAGGACAACATCATGAAAATGACGGACGGCCTGTTCCACAGGACGTTCGACCGCGTCGGCGCCGAATACCCCGACATCGAGAAAGAGCACTGGATCGTGGACATCGGCGCCGCCAAGCTGGCGGACACCCCCGAGGTGTTCGACGTCATGGTGTTGCCGAACCTCTACGGCGACATCCTGTCCGACGTCGCCGCTCAGATCTCCGGCTCCGTGGGGCTCGCCGGCTCCGCCAACATCGGCGAGCACGGCGCGATGTTCGAGGCGATCCACGGCTCCGCGCCCCGTCGTGCCGGCCAGAATCTGGCGAACCCCTCGGGGCTGCTCCTCGGCGGCGTGATGA
>JBGQLU010000059.1:0-21718 GCA_041500265.1 Acidobacteriota bacterium
GGGGTCCACGGTGGCGAACACGAGAAAGAGGCCGGCCTCCGCCGCGCTCGTGATCCAGAGCTTGTGCCCGTCCAGGACGTAGCCGTCCGCCTTCGGGAAGGCCCGGCACTGCAGGGCGAAGGCGTCCGAGCCGGACCCCGCCTCCGACAGGGCGTAGGACACCACGGTGCCGGAAGCGCTCCGCGTGAGGTAGCGGGCCTTCTGATCCGGCGTTCCGTGACGCCGGACCGCGTTGTTGAACAGGGTGTTCTGAACGTCGACCAAGACGCCCACGGCGGCGTCCACGCGAGAGATCTCCTCGACGGCGAGACACGACTGGAAGAAGGTGCCCCCCGCGCCGCCGTAAGCCTCCGGGACGTCGATCCCCATCAGCCCCATCTCGAAGAGCTTCGGGAGAAGCGCGGGATCGTACCGGCCCGCGCGGTCCATCGCGGCGGAGCGCGGGGCGATCTCGGCCTCGGCGAAGGCGCGGACGCCGTCCCGGAAAAGGGTCTCGTCCTCGGTCAACAGAGTCAGCGGCGTCGGCGCCGCGGTCGTCGGCATGGTCGTCTCCCCCGCGGGTGGCCGGGCATTGTAGACGACCGGGGCGGCGGCGACCGGACTACGGGATGACGACCGAAACCGCCGTCTCCGACCCATCCCCCACGGTCACCGCCTGGGAGGCCGTCTTCTTCGAGGCGGTGACGGTGCAGTCGTAGGATCCGGGGGCCAGCGGCCCGGCGAGCGAAACGCCGTCGGCGCCGGTCGCCGGGGGACGATTCATGAAGCCCGCCATGTCGCTGCCGAGGAACGCGGGCACGGCGCGGCAGATGACCGCGGCCCCGGCCACCGGCTTCCCGTCTCCGCCCAGCGCCGTGATCTTCAATCGTCCCCCGCGAGGGACGGTGAGGACCGCATCGAGATCGTCGGCCGGGTTGATCCCGCTCGCTCGGGCGACCGCACAGCCGGCGGACACGCCGGCGAGATCGAGCGGGCCGTCGACGGGGGCGGTCAGAACGAACGCACCGTTGACGTCGGTGTTCGCGGGGAGCGACTCCCGCCCCGCCGGGACCGTCCCGGCGGCCGCCGCGAACACCATCGCGCCGGCGATGCCGCGGCCCCCGGCGTCGACCAGGTGGCCGTGAATCGTTCGCGCGGAGTCCAGGTGGAAGTCGATGCCGGGTGTTTCCGTGTCGGCCGTGACCGCCACGCCGGTGACCTCGCCGTTTCGCAAGCCCGGCGCCGCGACGTTCACACGGTACGACCCGGGCTCGATCCCCTCGATTCGGTAGGAGCCGTCCGGATCGGTCCCGTCCTGGTAGGGGCGCGGGGGCGCGCCGGTCCCCAGGAACGTCGCCGACACGAAGGCGTTCGTGACCGGCTTGCCGTCGGGTCCGGTCACGCGACCGGAGATGCCCGCCGCCTTCGCCTGGATGTCCACCACCGGATTCGGCTGGTCCGGGACGGTGACCGGGATGCCGGCGGCCCCGTGAGCCATGAACCCTCCGGTGCTGACGACCACCGCGTAGGGGCCGGGAGTGTCGAGTCCGACCTGGTACCGGCCGGTGTCGTCGGAGCGCGTCGTCTTCATGTCCACGGGCGTGCCCCCTTCGAGCGTGCCCGCGCTGAACATCAGCATCGCGTTCGCGACCGGCTGCCCTGCACGCAGCACGCGGCCGGAGAGGTTGATCTTCGACGCGTCGTCGAGATCGAAGACCGTCGTTTCCCCCTCGCGGATCGAAGCCTGCTTCATCCCCGACGACAGCATCAGCGGCTGCCCGGGGGCCGGGGCCTTCAGCACGATGTAGTCCCCGGGGGGAAGCTTGTCGATGGAATACCGCCCGTCCGCCGCCGTCGTCGCCGTCTGCGGGCCGCCGGACATCGGCATCTTGGCGATCAGGATCTGCACGCCGGGAACCGGCTGCTTCTGCGCGTCGTGGACCGTTCCGGTGAGGATCCCCCCCTTGGAGAGACGGATGATGAAATCGCTGACGTCCTGGTCGGCCGGGATCTCCACCCTTCCGGAGGAAGGCGAGTAGTCGGGCTGGCTCGCGGCGACCGCATACGCGCGGGGCTCGAGCCCGGCGATCTCGAACGTTCCGTCGATTCCCGACACCGCGAATCCGTCGGCCGCGTCGGCTCCGATCCGCATCACGAATCCTTGGGGCTGCGACAGGGTGATCGACGCCCCAGGAACCGGAGCGTCGTCTTTGCCGGCGAGGACGCGCCCGCGCAGCGCCCGCCCCGATTCGAGCGTGATCGTTCCCGCGTCGGCGACCTGATCGGCCCGCACGTCGATCCCGGTCTTGCGACCCGGCGCCATCCCTTGCGCGTGCACCTCGATCGTCACCTTGCCCGGCGTCACGTTGTCCAGCCGGAAGTTGCCGGCGGGGTCGGAGAAGGTCTCGTCCGCTTCCCCGCGGCCCATGCCGACCACGACGCGGAACCCCGCGCGTTCCTGTCCCTCCTTGGCCTCGGCGTGGGCCTGCACGCGAACGGCCGGCGGCGGCGTCCCGTCGGGGAGGAGGACCTTGCCCGCGACGCTTCCGAGCCGGTCGAGGGTGAAGTCCACCGCGTTGTCTCCCGGGGTCGCGCCTTCCCGATGGCCGGAGGCGAAACCGTCGGCGTTGACGGAAAGGTCGCGCACCGGCTCCGTTCCGAGCCCGCTGAGGCGGTAATGGCCGTCCGCCTTCGTATGCGTCTCACGAGAATGCGGGTTGCCGCCGTCGAACCAGAAGGAGGAGACGGTCGCGCCGACGACCGGCTGACCGGTCGCGTCCGAAACCCGCCCCGCGATGCTCTTCGCTTCCTTGACCCGAAGCGTCCCGAGATCGACGGTCTCCCCGCTCTTCAGTCGAACCGCCTCGCGCGTCACGTCGGCGTAGTCGGTGGGAGAGACCGTCACGTCGACCAGCGCGGGCTCGAGATTCTTGACCGTGACCTTTCCATCGGCGCCCGGGACGATCTGATCGGGGCCGACGTCCTGGCCGTTCGGCCCGCCGAACGCGCGTCCGCGACGCGCTCCCGCCCCGCCCTGTGCCCCCCCCGGCCGCAGCGACACGTCGAGATCGGTGACAGGGAGATCGTCCGCCGTCAGCAGCCGGAACGTCAGCGTCGCCCCGCTCTCGAGCTTGATCTCGAGATCGGAGCGATCCGTGCTTCCCTCCACCGCCACCGGGGCCGCCTCGCCGTCGGCGAGGCCCGCCTTGCGGGCGTGGATCGTCCACCGGTTCCCGGCGACGAGGCCGTCGAAGTCGAAACGGCCCGAAGCGTCGGTCCGCACCGCAGGCGGCGCCTCTCGCATCATCGCGAAGATCGCCCCTTCGCTCGCCGTCGCGAGGACGACCGCATCCTGTACGGGCTTCCCGTCCGAACCCACCACCCGCCCCGCGAGCCTTCCGCCGGGTCGCAGGTACAGAGTGTTCGCTTCGGGCTTCGGCGCTTCGTCCTGGCGGAGCGGGCGGACGACGACGTTTTCGAGCCTCGCCCGCGCGTGCGCGGGGGCGATCGCGTCGAGGACGACGACGCCCGGGGCGCAGTCCGCGATCGAGAACGTCCCGTCGTCCGCCGTCGTCGCCGCGTGCGCTGCATCGCGCCCGAAGGCTTCGGCGTCGTGCTCGAGGGCGCCGACCCGGGCGCCCGCCACGGGCTTTTGAGTCGTCAGATCGAGAACGCGTCCCACGACCGGGAGCCCGGGCTTGAGCTTGAGCGACAAGCTCGCCCCCGCCGGGACCTTGTCGGCGAAGGCCGGCGCGAACCCCTTGGCTTCGATCCGCACGAGGAACGACGCCCCCTCGAGCCCGTCGAACTTGAACGCCCCGTCGGCTCCGCTGACGGCGAGCGACGGATTCGACGGATCGGGGCGCTTTCCGCGGGGGCGCGCCGGCTCTTTCGTCGCCGCGGCGGATAGCAACCGAACGGTGGCGCCCGCGATCGGCTTCCCGTCGGGGCCGATCACGCGCCCGGCGACGGTCGCGGACTTCGATGCCGTCTTGGCCGGGGCCGAGGCCACCGGAGCGGCGGCGGCGGCCGGCTTGGGCTTCGGCTCTTCGGCGAGCGCTACGGCGGCGGCGAGGGAGACGTAGACGAGCGTGATGATGACGAGGTTTCGCATAGTCCCCTTATACGCCCCGACCTATCGCGCGGCCGATCGATCCGTTCCGCTCCGGGGCGATCACGCCTCGAGCCGGGACAGGATGGATGCGTCGCCGCCGTAGATCCCGGCCGGGAAGAGAATCGGCAGGAGTTCGTGGAGAAACTGGCGCCGCTTATACGACTCGTGGCTGGCGAAATGGGCGTCGTACAGGGTCGAGAGATAGTCGGCGAGGGGGTAGATCTGGATCTCGACCGAGGTGAAATAGGGGCGGTCGGACGAGGGATCGTCCAGCAGCACGTCCACGATCTCCTTCAGGACCCTGAAACCGCTCGACGACTGGGCGTCGAGGCGCGCCCGGTCCTTGTGACCGGAGAGCGTGTCGACGCGGTCGCGCCACCGGAGCGGGCCGCCGAAGGCCGTGATGAGGCGGCGCTCGAGCGCGTAGACCTGGGCACGGTTCCCGACGATGAACATGGCCCCGAGGAGGTCCTGGACCATGCGTGGGTCCGGAATCGCCCGCCGGATCATCTTCGACAGGATCGAGCCGCTGCGGCGCCCGAGCCCCGGCCATCGCGGCGACTCGGCGATCTTGATCCAGCCGTCCTCGGCCCGCCGGTCCGTCGCGGGGTCGGCCTCTCGCTTGAAGCGCGAGCGGTAGTGGTAGATCTCGACGGCGGGGTCGCCGCCGTCCGCGCGAAGCCGGCGGGGTCGGAATCGGAACGAGCGGGCCCCGGGGTGAGGCGTCCGGCCCATCTCGAGGTGCAGCGCACCGTCGGGCCCTCGCTGCAGCGTCCCGAAGACCTCGACTTCCTCCTCGCGGAGGGCCTCCGACCAGAGGGTGTCTCTTAGGATTTCCTCGAACCGAGCCCGGTGCTTCGGGCCGTCCCTCACGGTGCGGGAGTGCTCGATGTCGAAGAGGAGCTTCGCGAGATAGAGCTTGCGCTGAGCCTCGTACCGGGTGCGCGCGTACTTGCCGTCGAACGTCGCCCTGAGGAGGTCCCCGATGGTGCTCAGGCCCCGCGTCTCCGGCAGGGGAGCCAGATGCCGGGCCAGGGGGTCGGGGACGAGGCGGAGCAGGTCGTTGAGGTAAGTATCGGCGTCGTGGAAGTACGGCGTCAGATCGAGCGCGGCGGACGACCGGCTCCCCGCCGGGAGGGCGTAGCCGCGGACGACGCGGTCGTAGACCGCCCTGTCCCGCATCATCCGATGGTAGGTGTCGATCCAGAGCCGGGCGAGCCCAGGATGCCGGCTCGGCAGGTGCGGATCGAGGAGGGGATGCGCGTCGTACGCCGCCGCGAGCTGCGGGGGAAGCGGTCCGGCAGTCTCAGGCGGGGCCGGGGTCTTGGTCACGTGGGATAGCGTCCGGGAGGACTGTACTCCCCCTCGACCCCGCGTGCTAACTTCAGGCATGGCCACCGTGATCTCCCGAGGGAAGCCGGTTTCGACCTCCGGCGAGCTTCCGGCCGTCGGCGGCAGGGCCCCCGATTTCCGCCTCGTCGGCACCGACCTCCAGGACGTCTCCCTCGCCGCCTTCCGAGGGAAGACCAAGGTCTTGAACATCGTCCCGAGCCTCGACACGTCGGTGTGCGCGAACTCGGCCCGCAAGTTCAACGAAAAGGCCGGCGGGCTTCCCGGCGTGGTGGTGCTCGTGATCTCCGCCGATCTTCCGTGGGCGATGAAGCGCTTCTGCACGGTGGAAGGGTTGAAAAACGTCGTCCCGCTCTCGATGATGCGCGGCCGCGGCTTCGCCAAGGACTACGGGGTGCTGATCACCGAGGGCGCGTTCGAGGGGATCGCGGCGCGCGCGGTCGTCGTCGTCGATTCCCGCGAGACCGTGATCTACACGCATCTGGTCTTAGACATCGACTCGGAGCCCGACTACGAGGCCGCGCTCGGGGCTGCAACTACGTCCTGAGCTCCACGGTTTCCCGGGCGAGGCCCTTCCGGAAGTTGGGGAAGACCAGCTCGACACCCAGCGCCGAGCGGGTCGCCTCGCCGATCACCCTGCGGTTGGCCCGGATCTCTCCGGCCTCGTCGCCCCCCTGCTCCCGCCGTGGGGGGGTCATCTTGAGCCGCTTCGCGATCCACACGATGACGTTCTTCCGGCGCGCCGGCTCACGGTCGGTGGCATGGTAGATGGCGCCGGCCCGCCCCCGGTCGAGCGCGGCGATGAGCACGGTGACCGCATCGTCGCGATGGCAGAAGTTCATCCACGTCTCGTCGCCGGGCCCGAGCGCGAGAGCGCCGCTGCGGACCCGCTCGATCAGGCCGGTCCTGCCGGGACCGTAGAGCCCGCTCGGTCGAACGAGGCAGATCCTCAGGCGGTCGCTCGCGGCGGAGAGCACCCGCCGCTCGGCTTCGCACAGCACGCTCGCGGTCTCCCCCCCCGGCGCCACGGGGGTGGTTTCGTCCACCGTGGATCCGTCGGTCTGGCCGAAGACGCCGGTCGAGCTCGTGACCACCATCGCCGGCACTCCGGCGCGCGAGGCCAGCGACAGCAGCTCCCCGGTGACGTCGAGGTACGCACGGCGGTACGCCTCGACATCCGTGTCCGCGGCGGCGTGCGTCGCCAGGATCGCGTCGAGGTCCCCCGGCAGGTCCTCGGTCGCGCCAGGGACCGCCAGGTCGCGGCACAGCCCCTCGATCCCGTCCTGCCTCAAACGAACGGCATGCTGGAGCGTCCGCACCACCGCGGTCACGCGGTCTCCCCGCGCGAGGAGGACACGCGCCGCGGCGGTTCCGAGCCAGCCCGATCCGGCCACGAGGACGTGCATGGCGTTGGACGTTAGCACCTGGCCACCGCGCGCCGTCGGCTAGAATGCGCCGTCCCGGAGGGCCGAGCGTGGAGTACGCGATCGAGGGGTTCCAGCTCGAGAAGTTCTTCGTCAAGAAACGCTCCCTCCGGGAGCTGGCCACGAAGCCGTTCGGGAAGGCTGAGCGGATCGAGGCGCTGCGGGGGATCGACCTCCACGTGAAGCGCGGCGAGATCTTCGGCCTCCTCGGTCCGAACGGAGCGGGGAAGACCACGCTGGTCAAGATCCTCTCGTGCCTGGTCCTTCCGGACCGGGGCCGCGCGGTCGTCGGCGGCCAGGACGTCCGGCACGAGAACAAGGTCAAGCCGCTGATCGGGCTCGTCAACTCCGACGAGCGCTCGTTCTACTGGCGTTTGTCGGGCCGCGACAACCTCCGCTTCTTCGCGCGGCTCTACGACGTGCCGGGACCGCGGATCGCCGCCCGGATCAAGGAGCTGCTGGAACGGGTCGATCTCGTCGAGGCCGCCGACCGCCGGTTTTCCGACTACTCCTCCGGGATGAAGCAGCGCCTCGCCGTCGCCCGCGCTCTCCTCCACGATCCGCCGATCCTCCTGATGGACGAGCCGACCCGCAGCCTCGACCCCGCCTCGTCCTTAGCCCTCCGCGCGTTCATTCGCGACGAGCTGAAGGGTCGCGACGGGAAGACGATCCTCCTGGCCACCCACAACCTCCGCGAGGCCGAGGTCCTCTGCGACCGCCTCGCGATCCTGGTGAAGGGGACGGTGCGCCAGGTCGGGAGCGTTGCCGAGGTGCGGCGCTGGGGCATCGACGAGCGGCGGTTCCGCCTGGAGGTCTCGAACTGGCACGACGCGATCTCCGGGCCCTTCCACGCCGTCTCGGTCGAGCGGATCAACGGTCTCAAGCGGGTCATCGTGGAGCTGGAGGGAGACGGACGGCTGAACGACGTCCTCTCCGCCGTCATGGTGGCGGGCGGGATCGTGCACGCCTGCGATCGCATCGAGCCCGACCTCGAGGAGGCGTTCGCCCGCCTGCTCCGCGAGGAGCGCGCGAAGGACGACGCGTGAGGCGCGTCCTGATCAAGCTCTGGGCGTTCTTCTACCGAGACGTACTCTCCGATGTCTCGTACCGGTTCTCCTTCCTGCTCTCGGTCGGGGGAATGCTCTTCCTCGTGACGGGGCTTTCCTTCTTCAGCCGCATCGTCAACCCCGCGACTCCCGGCCTGGACGGGATGGAGCCCTTTCCCTGGATGCTCATCGGATTGGGTTTCCAGTTCTACTTTTCGACGGCGCTCTACTCGTTCGCCGAGAAGGTCCGCGGCGAGCAGATGATGGGAACGCTCGAAGCGATGCTCGTCTCGCCGACGCCGACATCCCTCGTGATCTTCTCGTCCACCGCCTACGATTTCACCTGGGGCGCGTTCCGGTTGATCGTCTACCTGTCCGCCGCGGTGTTCGTCTACGGGGTGAAGCTCCACGTGGTGAGCCCGCTGGCGCTGTTCCTCGGCATCGCGCTCACCCTTCTCTCGTCGGCGGGAATCGGGTTGATCTCCGCGTCGTTCATCCTGTACTTCAAGCGCGGCGACCCGGTGAACTTGTTCCTGTCGGGGGGTACCTTTTTCTTCGGGAACGTGTTCATTCCCTCCAAGGTTCTCCCCCCGGCCGCGCAGTGGATCTCGGCCTGGTTCCCGATGGCGTGGTCGATGAAGGTCGTTCGGGGGGCGCTCCTTCAAGGGGCCTCCTTGCAGGACGTTGCCGGGGAGCTCGGGCGGCTGGCGGTCCTCACGCTCGTGCTCGTTCCGCTGGGCCTCTGGGGGTCGCGGATCGCGATCCGGCGGGCCAAGCGCGAGGGGACGCTGATCCAGTACTGAGGGGACGCCCGACTTTGGTGTACCCCTGCGGCCGAGTGCGCCGTATCTTTATCGGTGCCGGTCGGGCGCGGGATCGCCCGCCGCCCGCGCGTGACCGGGGGTCGAATCCGAGGGAGGGCCCCCACATGCGTCTGCAGGCAACGATTGCGGCCACGATCGTCCTCGCCGGCGTGAGCCCGGCCGCCGCCGGACCCGCCGGAAACGAGCGCGCGTTGCGCCAGGCGATCGGGTACGCGCAGCGCGGCGCGGCCTCCCTTCAGAAGGGCAACGTCGCCAGCGCCCTCAAGGACTTCAATCTCTCGCTCGAAAAGGAGCCCCGGCTCCCGGAGGCCCACCTGGGCCTCGGCCACGTCGCGATGCGCGAGAAACGTTTCGAGGACGCGCTCCGCGAATACAGGCTCGCGCAGCAGGGTCACCGCGAGATCGCCTCGCTGGTGCTGCTGGTCCAGGCCGACCGTTACGCGAAGTCGCGCGAACGGCTCGAGCACCTGAGGGACACCGAGAACCAGCTGGACTCCGAATCCCGGCGCATGGAGGTCCGGGGAGGGGCGTCCAGCAGCGGGTCCACCGGCTCCCTGTCGGCGGGCCAGATCGAGCGCGCGCGGGTCGAAGTCGACCACGAGATCCAGGCGCTCGAGGCGATGAAGTCGCCCAGCGAATCGACGGCGAACGAGCCCCCCGCCACCCTCTACTTCTTCGAGGGGAACGCCCTGTTCGACCTGAAGCGCACCGACGAGGCGATCGTGGCGTGGGAGAAGGCGGCGAGCCTCGATCCCAAGTTCGCCCCGGTGCAGAACAACCTCGCGGTGGCTTACTGGATGAGGGGACGCATGGACGATGCCTGGACCGCGGTCGCGCGCGCCGAGGCGCTCCGATTCGCGGTCAATCCGAATTTCCGCGCGGATCTCGAGCGCGCCGTCGCCAACCAGGCGGCCCTTCGCCCCTAGGGCCGCCGCGTCGCCTCGACGAGCTCCCGGACGGCATCGACGACGAGGCCGGGCTGATCGAACTGGATGTAGTGGCCGCTCTGGGCCGCCACGATCTGGACCCCCTTCGGAAACGCGGCGGTCATTCGCTTCTGCCATTCGAGCCAGGCCGTCCGGAACGCCTCGGAGTCGTCGCGGTGAGCGGCGGTCAGGACGCGGACCGGGAACTCGGGGGGCGGGACCGCGGCGGCGACCTCCGCCGCGCTCTCCGCCATGGCGTCCAGCTCGTCGCGGAACGCCGCGGGAGCGGTCGCGAGCGAGGTGCGGAGCTTCTCGCGGTCGCGCCTCGGCAGGAGGTCGGCCACTCGGGACGGGTACTCCTCGGGGGTCGCATCGACGAGCACGAGGCCGACCGCCTCCCCGGGGTAGCTGGAGGCGTAGAGTCGCATGTTCATTCCGCCGAACGAATGACCGACCAGGACGTAGGGTGGGAGGATCCCCGCACGCCGGAGGAGCGCGTGCAGCTCCACCACGATGCGCGCGCTGGTGCGCGGCGTCGGCCCGGGGTCGCTCTTCCCCAAGCCCGCGCGGTCGTAGGCGCAAACGCGCGCGAACCGCTTGACGTCGGGGACCACCCAGTCCCACGTCTCGAGGGTGTCGCCGGCCCCGGCGTCTAAGACGACGGTCGGCGCGCCTTCTCCCTCGCACCGCACGTTGAGCTTGTAACCGCCGACGTCGATCTTCTTCGCGAGCGCAGGGGGGGAGGCGAGCGCGGCCAGCGCCAGGGCCAAGGCCGCGCGGCGCATCAGTGGAGGGCCTCGAGCGCCTTGGGAATCGTCTCCTCCGGCTTCACCCGGTACCACGATGCGATGACTTTCCCGTCTTCGCCGACGAGAAAGGACGATCGAAGGATCCCCATGCTCTTCTTCCCGTACATGTTCTTCTCGGCCCAGACGCCGTACGCTTCCGCGACGGCGTGGTCGACGTCGGCGAGAAGCGGGAAGGAAAGTTCGAACTTGTCGTCGAACTTCTTCTGATCGGCCGGGTCGTCGGGACTGACCCCCAGGACGGCGACCTTCTTCGCCCGCAGGCCGGCGCTCGCGTCGCGGGCGGCGCACGCCTGCCGCGTGCAACCCGGCGTGTCGGCCCTGGGGTAGAAGAAGATCAGGACCTTCTTCCCCTTGAAGTCCGACAGCGCGACCGCCTTGCCGTTCTGGTCCCGCAGCTTGAACGCCGGAGCCTTGTCGCCGGGCTCGAGTCTTCCCATGCGCTCATCATGGCGGCTCCCGGCCGCCGATGCAACGGCCCGATTCGCGGTTTGCCCGTCCTTTCCCACCTCTGCTAATCTCGCACGTCACGCGAGGAGCGGTCATGCGCAGGAAGATCACCGTGATCGGGGGCGGATTCGTCGGCGAGCACGTCGCCATGGGGTGCGCGGCGAAGGAGCTGGGCGACGTCGTCCTCCTCGACATCCTCGAGGGCCCGCCCCAGGGGAAGGGGCTCGACCTCTTCGAGGCGAGCCCGGTCCTGGGGTTCGACTCCGCGGTCCGGGGCTCGAACTCCTACGACGACACCGCGGGCTCGGACGTGGTCGTCATCACGGCCGGCATCGCGCGCAAGCCCGGGATGAGCCGCGACGACCTTCAGAACACCAATGCCTCGATCGTCAAGTCGTGCGCGGAGAAGGTGAAGGCGACCTCCCCGAACGCGATCGTCGTCATCGTGTCGAACCCGCTGGACGTCATGGCCTACGTCGCGAAGGTGGTCACCGGCTTTCCGACCCACAGGATCGTCGGGATGGCGGGGGTCCTCGACACCGCCCGCTACCGGGCGTTCGTGGCGATGGAGCTCGGGGTCTCGGTCGAGAGCGTCAGCGCGCTCGTCCTCGGCGGACACGGCGATTCGATGGTGCCACTGCCGCGCTTGACGACCGTGGGCGGGGTTCCCCTGACCGAGCTCGTCTCGGCGGACCGGATCGACGCGATCGTCAAGCGGACCGCCGGAGGGGGCGGGGAGATCGTCGCGCTCCTCAAGACCGGATCCGCCTACTACGCCCCCGCGGCGTCGTCGGTGGACATGGTCGCCTCGATCCTCCGCGACAAGAAGAAGGTCCTGCCGTGCGCCGCGTACCTCGACGGCGAATACGGGATCTCCGGATGCTTCGTGGGGGTGCCGGTCCGCCTGGGAGCCGGCGGGGTCGAAAAGGTCTACGAGGTCAAGCTGACCGGAGACGAGCTCGCGGCGCTTCGGGCCTCCGCGAGCGCCGTCAAGGAACAGCAGGCCAAGCTGCAGCTGTAGGCGGGGAGAACGAGGCGATGTCGAAGAAGAACCGGGAGCGGCGCGAGGGGAAGGACGACGTCGAGGGCGTCTCCCAGTCCGCAGGCTCCTCCTGGCTTCCCACCGTCCTGGCGATCGCATCGCTCGTCTTCGCCTTCTACCTGTGGACGGACGCCAGGCGGGTCGAAAAGGAGACGGTGGCGCACTTGCGCTCGACCGACGCGGCGATCACCCAGCTGACGACCCAGGTCGCGGCCGCCCGCCAGCAGCAGAAGCCGCAGCCCCAGGGTCCCGACCCGAACAAGGTCTATGCCTTGAAGCTCGACGGCGCACCGGTGCGCGGCAATCCGACGGCTCCGATCGTCATCGCGGAATTCTCCGACTATCAGTGACCGTTCTGCGCGAGGGTCGGTTCGACTCTCGATCAAATCCAGAAGGTCTACGGGGACTCGGTGCAGATCGTCTGGAAGAACTACCCCCTGCCGTTCCACCCGAACGCGATGCCCTCGGCGCTTGCCGCCATGGCGGCCGGCGAGCAGGGGAAGTACTGGGAATTCCACGACAAGCTCTTCGGCAACCAGCAGAAGCAGACGCGCGACGACTTCATCCGCTACGCGAAGGAGCTGAAGCTCGACGTGGCCCGGTTCACCCAGTCGCTCGACGGCGCGAAGTACAAGCCGCAGATCGCCGCCGACCAGGGTGAGGCCGACAAGCTCGGCGTCACGGGCACTCCGGCGTTTTTCGTGAATGGTCGGTTCCTGAACGGCGCCAAGCCGTTCGACGCCTTCGCGCAGCTGATCAACGCCGAGCTGACCCGCCTCGGGCGTCCGGTCCCGCCGGCGGCGCAAAAGCCCGCTTAGTGCCGCTGGGACCGCTCCTCGCCGCCGTGCTCGTCGTGCGCGACGTCGCGGTCGTGGACGTGGAGCGGTCGCGTCTCCTCCCTCATCGCACCGTCGTCGTCGAGACCGGTCGGATCACCGCGGTCGGCGCCGCCGGGCACGCGAAGATCCCGGACGGTGCCGAGGTCGTCGACGGACGGGGGAAGTTCCTGATCCCGGGCCTCGTGGACGCGCACCTTCATCTGACGATCCTCGAGAACGGCACGCTCGCGAAGGACGTGCTCCTCCCGATGGCGCTGCGGTGGGGCGTCACCGGCATCCGCGACATGGGAGGCGATCTCGCCCAGCTCCGGCCCCTGCGCGATGCGATCGCGAAGGGGGGGCTCGCCCTCCCTCGCATCGCGACCCCCGGCCCGTTTCTCGACGGCGAGGGGGATCCGCCGATCACCCGCGTGGTCTCCCGGCCGGAGGATGCGAAGGCCGCGGTCGCCGAGGTCGCCGCCGGCGGAGCGGACTTCGTGAAGGTCCAGGCGAAGTTGTCGGCCGAGACCTGGAGGGCGGTGGTGGCGGCGGCGAGGGCTTCCGGGCTCACCGTGGCCGGACACGTCCCCGAGGCGGTGTCGGCGTTCGAGATCGCGGGCTCCGGCCAGCGGACGATCGAGCACGTCTCGCCGGTGCTCCCCGGGGACGCCGGCGTGATGATGGCGTGCACCTCCGACGAGGACGGCCTGCGCCGCGAGCGCGTCCTGCTCGAGGCGTACCTCGCCCGCGATGACGCGGTCGCCGCGGACGCCAAGGCGATGCAGCGAGCCTGGCAGAAGAAGATCATCGCGACGTTCGATCCGGGGCGGTGCGCGCAGCTCGCCAAGCGCCTCGTCTCGGCCGGCGTGATCTGGGTCCCGACGCAAGTCTGGTCCGAGCGCTTCGCTCCGCTGGCGCCCGAGCGCGCGCCCCCCGAAGTGGATTGGGGGGCGATTCCCGAGCCGATCCGATCCCGGTGGACCGCACGGCGCGCGCAGGTCGTGGCCGCGAGCACTCCGGAGGATTTCGCCGCCCGCACCGCGATGTTCGAGGCCTCGCTCCGGCTCGTCCGGTTCCTGCACGAGCACGGGGTCGCCATCGCCGCCGGCACCGACGGTGTCGACACGTTCGATCTCCCGGGCGATGCGCTCCACCGCGAGATGGAGCTGCTCGTCGCCGCCGGATTCACTCCCGGGGAGGCGCTGCGCGCCGGAACGCTCACGGCCTCGCGCGCGGCTGGGTGGCAGGACGGCGGAGCGATCGCCCCCGGCAAGCGCGCCGATCTCGTCCTGCTCGACCGCGATCCGCTCGAGGACATCCGCGCCGCGCGCGCGATCGCGGGTATCGTCCTGGCCGGGCGCTACCGCGCCGCGCGGTAGAATGCGCGGCCCATGACGCCGCTCCGCATCCTGATGATCTCCGCCGAGGTCACCCCGTTCGCGAAGACCGGAGGTCTCGGGGACGTCGTGGGGGCGCTGCCCAAGGCGCTCGAGGCGCTCGGCCACGACGTGCGCGTCGTCATGCCCGCTTACCCGGCCCAGGAGCGCGCCGCGGAAGAGGGCGGCCTGCACGCCCTCCCCGGCGGGATCCTCGTTCCGATCGGGGGCGGCTCCCTCCCCGCGGGGATCCTCGAAAGCCGCCTTCCGGGGAGCGGGGTGCCGGTCTATTTCATCGGCGAGCGGAGCCTGTACGACCGCCCCGGCATCTACGGGTACGGCGACGATCCGTATCGCTTCTCGTTCCTGGCGCGCGCCGCGCTCGAGCTGTGCGTCCGTCTCGAGTGGCGCCCCGACGTCGTCCATGCGCACGACTGGCACGGGGCTCCGGCGGTGCTGTGGCTCGCGACCGCGGGGCAGGCCGACCCGCGCTTTCGCGACATGAAGACCGTCTTCACCATCCACAATCTCGCCCACCAGGGGCGCTCGAGCCGGGGCGTCCTCTCCTACCTCGGCGCGTCGGCGCCACCGATCCGCGAGGAAGGCTGGGACGAGCTGAACTTCATGGGGCAGGGGATCTACCACGCCACCCTGATCAGCACCGTCAGTCCGACCTACGCCCGGGAGATCCTGACCCCCGAAGGGGGGAGCGGCCTCGACGGGCTCCTCCGATTCCGGCACTTCGACGTGCACGGGATCCTGAACGGGCTCGACACCGCCGTGTTCGACCCGTCCACCGACCCGAAGCTGGCCCGCACCTTCGACGCGAGCCGCGTGGAGCTTCGCGCGGCGAACAAGCGCGCGCTCCAGGAGCGGTTGGATCTCGAGATCGATCCGCACGTCCCGCTCGCGGCCATGGTGACGCGGCTCGACGGGCAGAAGGGGCTGGAGATCACCGGGCACGCGATCCACCTCTTGATGTCCGGCGCGGCGGGTCCCGCGCAATTCGTCGTGCTCGGGACGGGTGCTTCGGCCTACGAGGACATGTTCCGGCACCTGGCCGGCTACCACCGCGGCAAGATGGCGGCCGTGCTCACCTTCGCGCCGGACCTGGCGCCGCTGATCTACGGCGGAAGCGATCTCTTCCTGATGCCCTCGCTCTTCGAGCCCTGCGGCCTCGGCCAGCTGATCGCCATGCGCTACGGGAGCGTCCCGGTCGTCCGCGCGACCGGCGGCCTCGCGGACACGGTCCGGGACGGCCAGACCGGCTTCACCTTCGTCCAGCACACGGCCGAGGACTTCTGGATGGCGCTGCAGCGCGCGCTGTTCGTCTACAACGCCGACCCGGAGACCTTTCGGTTCATCCAGCGGAACGGGCTCGCCGCCGACTTCTCGTGGGCGGACTCGGCCCGCGGCTACGCGCAGCTCTACGAATGGGCGCTCGCGAGATGAACCGTCCCCTGCGTCTCGCGCTCATCTGGCACTTCCACCAGCCCGACTACACCGATCCGGCGACGGGCGCGCCGTCGATGCCCTGGACGCGCCTCCACGCGATCAAGGACTACGCGGACATGGCCGCCCATCTGGAGCGCCACCCCGGCGTCCGCGCGACCTTCAACGTCGTCCCGACGCTCCTCGACCAGCTTCGCGTGCTCGCGAGCGGATCGGCGAAGCCCGACCGCTTCCTCGAGCTGGCCGCGAAGGCTCCCGAGGATCTGACCTTCGACGAGCGGCGATTCTTGATCGGGCAGTTCTTCTCCTTGAACCGCGCGACGATGGGAGCCGGCTTGAGGCGCCTCCACGAGCTCGCCGCCCTCCGGGGGGACCTGCCCGCGGCCGAGATCGGGCGCGCGGTCGTCGACCGGTTCGACGCGCAATCCCTGAGAGACTTGCAGGTCCTGTTCCATCTCGCGTGGAGCGGCCCGCTCCTGGCGGAGGAGCCGCTCTGGAAACGGCTGCGCGACAAGGGGCGGGGCTTCGACGAGGACGACAAGCACGCGCTCCTTGCGCGCCAGGGGCTTTTCGTCGCGGAGGTCCTCCCTCGATGGAAGAGGCTAGCCGACTCGGGCCAGGTCGAGCTCTCGGTGAGCCCGTACTATCACCCGATCCTCCCGCTCCTTTGCGATCTCGGCGCGGCGCAGGAGGCGCTCCCCGGCTTGGCGCTCCCGCGCGCGGACTTCCGGCATCCCGAGGACGCCGACCTCCAGCTCTCCCTCGGCATGGACGCGTTCTCCGCCGAGTTCGGCCGCCGCGCGCTCGGAGGCTGGCCGTCGGAGGGAGCGATCTCCGAGTCGGCGCTCCATCGCATGGGGCTCGCGGGGTATCGCTGGGCGGCGAGCGACGAAGACGTTCTGTTCGCCTCCCTCGGGGAGATCCTCCCCGCGGACGGGGAGGCGATGGAGCGCCGCCGCGCCGAGCTGCTGTACCGGCCCTGGCGGTTCGGGACCGGGCCCGTGCTCCTCTTCCGCGATCACGACTTGTCCGACCGCATCGGATTCCGCTACGCCGCGCGGGATCCCCGGGAGGCGGCCGGCGACTTCGTCGACCGGCTGCTCGCCGTGCGCTCCCGGCTTCCCGACGACGGAACGCCTTACGTCGCCAGCGTGATCCTGGACGGTGAGAACGCGTGGGAGCACTTCCCCGACAACGGCGCGCCCTTCTTCGACGCGCTTTACGGCGCTCTCGAACGGGAGCCGTCGATCGAGACGGTGACGGCGGCGACCGCCGCCGACGCGGCGGACGCGCACGACCTCCGCCGCGTGGTCGCGGGGTCCTGGATCTACCGGAACCTCGCGACCTGGATCGGCCATCCCGAAAAGAACCGCGCCTGGGAGCTGCTCGCGGCGGCGCGCGACGCCGTCGCGGCCGCCCGGGGAAGCCTCGACGCGCACGACCCGGCGTGGCGAATGATCCTGGCCGCGGAAGGGAGCGACTGGTTCTGGTGGTTCGGCGACGATCATCAGACGGCCCATGCGGCGGAGTTCGACGCGGCGTTCCGCGACAAGCTCCGCGCCGCCTACGAGGCGGCCGGACTTCCCGTGCCGGATCCCGTGCGCGAGCCGATCCGCCGCGGCGCCGCGCGGGGGTACGTGAGCCCCTCCGGCCGCGTGCGCGCGACGCTCGACGGCCGGATCACCGACTTCTTCGAGTGGCAGGCGGCCGGGCACGTGGAGGCGGTCTACGGGGCGATGCAGTCGGGGGCGCGCCTCGTGCGCCAGCTGGTGTTCGGCACCGACGGGACCGACCTGTACCTTCGCGTCGATCCGTTCGAGCCCGGCTGTCTGGAAGGAGCCCGGCTGACCTTGCGCGTGGCGGAGGCGCCCGATCGGACCTTCTCGGCCCGCGCCGGCGCCGCGGAAGGAGGGCTGCGCACGGTTCTGGACCGCGTCCTCGAGGCCGCGGTCCCGCTCGCGAGCCTGGTCGCCGCGGGGGAGACGCTACGCTTCGCCATCGAGATCGTCCGTCCCGACGGGGCCCATCAGCGCGTTCCGGCGGACGGATTCGTGAGCCTGCCTTCGCCGGAGACCGATCCGGCGCGATTCGACTGGTCGGTGTGACGGTGCGGAGCGCCCGCCCTTACGATAGAACGCTCGTCACCGGAGGTGGCGGATGAAGACGATCGGCATCCTGACCGGAGGGGGCGACGCCCCAGGGTTGAACGCGGTGATCCGGGCGGTCGTTCGGCGGTCGTCGCCGAGGGGGTACCGGGTGCTCGGCATCCGCCGGGGCTGGCGGGGCCTCCTGACGAAGGAGACGGTCGTGCTCGACGCCCCCGTGATCTCGGGGATTCTCCACCGCGGCGGAACGATCCTGGGCACCTCGCGCACGAACCCGTACAAGAACGACGAGGACGCGCGGGCCGTCCTTACCCACTTCAAGGAACTGGGGCTCGACGCCCTGGTCGCGATCGGCGGCGAAGACACGCTGGGAGTCGCGGCGAAGCTGTCCGGGTCGGGGCTGCCCCTGGTCGGCGTTCCGAAGACGATCGACAACGATCTCTCGGGGACCGACACGACCTTCGGGTTCGACACCGCCGTCTCGATCGCGACCGAGGCGATCGACCGGCTGCACACGACGGCCGAGTCTCACGACCGGGTGATCGTCTGCGAGGTGATGGGGCGGCATGCGGGCTGGATCGCTCTCCACTCGGGGATGGCCGGGGGGGCGGACTTCATCCTCGTCCCCGAGCGGCCGGTGGACGTCGACGAGGTCTGCGCGGCGATCCGCCGGCGGCGCGACGCGGGGAAGCTCTTCTCGATCGTCGTGGCCGCCGAGGGCGCGGTCCTGTCCGGGGGGACGCTGGAGCACGGCGGCGCCGCCGACGCGTTCGGCCACGTGAAGCTCGGCGGGATCGGCGTGCGCCTCGCCGAGGAGATCGAGGCGCGAACCGGATTCGAGACCCGGTCGGTCCAGCTCGGTCACGTGCAGCGCGGCGGGACCCCCACGGCGTTCGACCGATGGCTCGGGACGCGTTACGGGCTGCTCGCCGCCGACATGGTGCACGAAGGGAAGTTCGGAATGATGGCGGCGTACCGCGGCGGCCGGTTCACGGCCGTCCCGATCGCGGAGGCCGTCGCCACGTTGAAGACCGTGCCGGCGGAGCTGATCGATCTCGCCTCCGCCCTGTTCGCCTGACAGCCCGGCAAGGAGAGCGCATGTCCGAGCTACGCCACGATCCCCTCGCGAAGCGGTGGGTCATCATCGCGAGCGAACGCAGCCGCAGGCCGGAGGATTTCGCGGTCGACGGGCCGGTCCCTCACGAGGACGGCTTCTGCCCGTTCTGTCCCGGCAACGAGGACAAGACGCCCCCCGAGATCACCGCGATCCGCCCCGGCGGCGGGCCGGCCAACGGACCCGGCTGGACGGTTCGGGTGATCCCGAACAAATACCCGGCCCTGTCGATCGAGGGGGCGCTCGAGCGGCACGGCGTCGGACTCTACGACCGGATGCGCGGCGTCGGCGCCCACGAGGTGGTCGTGGAGTCGCCGCAACACGCCCTCCACATGGGGGACATGGAGGCGGGGCACCTTCAAAGCGTGCTTACGCTGAGCCAGGACCGCGTGCGCGATCTGGGCCGGGATACGCGATTCAAGTACGTACTGCTCTTCAAGAACCACGGGCCGGCGGCCGGCGCCACCCTCGGGCATCCGCATCTCCAGCTGATCGCCACTCCGGTCACCCCGCGGGCGATCTCCGTCGAGCTCGAATCGGCGCGCGACCACTTCCATCTCAAGGAGCGTTGCATTTTCTGCGACATGCTCGAACAGGACCTCCAGGCGCGCGATCGCGTGGTCTCGCTCGACGAGCACTTCGCGGTCGTGGCGCCCTACGCCTCACGCTTCCCGTTCGAGCTGATCGTGATCCCGCGCCAGCACAACCACGCCTTTCCCGATGAGAACGCCGCCGCGATCGGCGCGCTGGCGCGGTGCCTGAAGGAGACGCTCGCCCGGCTCAAAAGCGTGCTCCGCGACCCGCCGTTCAACTTCGTGCTGCATACGGCGCCGAACACCGAGCGCATGATCCGGCGGCGGAACTACTGGGACACCCTCCCGCACGACTTCCACTGGCACATCGAGGTCCTGCCCCGGTTGACCCGCGTGGCCGGGTTCGAATGGGGCTCGGGCTTCTACATCAATCCGACGGCCCCCGAGGAAGCGGCGGCGTTCCTGCGCGACGCGGTGATCTGACAAGGGGACCACTCCCGTCGCGAGGCGGAGTGAGGATCGGGACCGTCTGCGGGTAGAATCCCACCGCACGGGAATATCGAGAAGCCGTCCGACCGTTCACGGCGAGGAGCCGGAATCGATGGAGGCTGGACCCGAGGTCGACGATCCCGCCCGCTGGGAAGGGTTTCTCCCCGAAAGCGGCGCGGACGTGCTGCGCCTGCTGGGGGCGTGGTCGATCCCGTTCGCCCTCCTGAACGCCTCCGACCGGATCCTGTTCTGGAACCGAGGCGCCTCGCAGCTGTACGGCAAGACCGAGGACGAGGTGCTCGGCAAGGGCTGGGGCGAGGTCACCGGCGAGGAAGCCGCGCTCCCGATGTCGGTGGCGCCGGGTCTGAGGACGCGGCGGTACGAGGCGCGCCACAAGTCGGCGTCGGGAGTCGAGCTTCCGGTGATGGTCACCCGGACCGACTTGCCTCCCACGCACGGCGAAGAAGGGGCGTTCGTCCTCGTTACGGACCTCTCCGATTCCAAGGTCCTCGAGCGCCGCCTGGCCCGCCGGGTCGCCCAGTTGTCGGTCCTCCGCGAGATCTCCGAATGCCTGCAGTCGGCCATGGGGCTGGAGCTGATTCTCCGCACCATCCTCGTCGGCGCGACGGCGAGCCAGGGGCTGCGGTTCAACCGGGCCTTCCTCATGCTCGTCAACGAGCGGCGCGGCGTTCTCGAGGGACGCGACGTCATCGGCCCGAAGGACGCCGACGAGGCCCAGCGGATCTGGTCGCGCCTGGCCAAGCACGACCGCACGCTCCGTGAGCTCGTCGACGAGTACGAGCCGGTCGGAGAGGGCGGGGACTCGGGCGTGCGCCACGTCGTGGAGAGGCTCTCGGCTCCGCTCGGCGACGAGGAGAGCTTCGTCGTCGCCGCCCTGAACGCCGCCGGCACGACTCGCGTGGTCCAAGGAAGGCGGGCGGAGGGGGAAGGTCCGTCGCCCGAGGCGGTGGCCGGGATCCTCGGGGTCGATACCTTCGTCGCGGTGCCGCTCCGGACCGGCACCCGGCCGGTGGGGCTCCTGCTCGCCGACAACGCGATCACGCTGCGGGGGATCACCGACGAGGACGTGGACATGCTGGAGCTGCTCGGCTTCCAGGCGGCGCACGCCATCGAGCGAGCCGGTCTGACCGGCGAGCTGGCGAGGAAGGTCGCGTCGCTCGAGGAGGCGACTCAGGAGCTGCGGAAAAACCAGGATCGGCTGGTCCAGGCCGAGCGCCTCTCGGCGATCGGCGAGATGGCGGCGCGCGTGGCGCACGAGATCCGGAACCCGCTGGTGGCGATCGGAGGCTTCGCGCGCGGTCTGCTCCAACGATCCCCCCACCCCGACGAATCGACCCGGGAATCGCTCGAAATCATCGTGGACGAGGTGCGCCGCCTCGAGGCCATCGTCCGCGAGGTGCTGGAGTTCTCGCGGCCGCTCTCCCCCAAGATCGGACCGGTGGACCTCAGGAAGCTGGCCGCGGAGGCCGTCGAGCTGCTGCGATGGGAGCTGGACGAGGCGCAGGTTCGGGTGGCGATCGGCGCCGCCGCCGCCGCCCGGCCCGCCGCCGCCGACCGCGACCAGATCTTCCAGGCTCTCGTCAACGTGCTCCGGAACGCGATCCACGCGATGCCTCGCGGGGGAACGCTCGCCCTCGACGTTCGCGCGCTCCCGCACGGTGTCGAGCTCGTGATCAGGGACAGCGGGATCGGGATGCCACCCGAGGTCCTGGCGCGCGTGCTCGAGCCCTTCTACACGACCAAGACGAACGGCTCCGGGCTGGGGCTGACGATCGCGACCCAGATCGTCCGCGACCACCACGGCGAGCTGAAGATCGACAGCCGCGAGGGGGAGGGCACCACGGTGACC
>JBGQLU010000060.1:0-20821 GCA_041500265.1 Acidobacteriota bacterium
CCAGGGGGATCGGCGGGCCGCCGCGCGCCGTGAGGGCCGAGCTGAACGCCGCGGCATCCTGGGCGAGGGTGTGCTCCGGCGGCAAGTTCAAGCTGAGAATCGCGTCCGCGTCGCCGCCGACGAGGCGGCAGTCTCCGCCCTGGATCGTGAAGATCGCCTTTCTCGGAGCACCGTCCACGCTCGCGTCCGCCTCGTACAGCGGAACGCCGAGAGCCTTGTATCGAGTTCCAGGCAAGGCGCGGACGCGGATCGCGGGCGCGCGGGAGTCCTTCGCGAAGATCGACTCGCCGCAGCTCCACGGCGTCGGCCCGGACGGGGCCGATGTCTCCGCCGAAGCGGTTGTCGCGAAGTCCATCGGATAGACGGTCTTGGGGGCCTCGTTCTTCCAGGTGAGTGGCTTGAACCCCCAACCGTCGGTCGGCATCCAGGTCGTGTCGACAACGTCCTTCGCCCAGGTGGAATGGCTCCGCGCGAAGACGTCCTTGGAATTCGCGTAGGCGTCCGTGGGCATCCAGGTCGTGTCGACGGCGTTCTTCGGCCAGGTCGAACGGCTACCGGCGAGGACGTCCTTGTTCGGATCGTAGGCATCCTTCGGCGCCCAGGTGGTGTCCACGGCGCTCTTCGACCACCGGGTCGGGGGGCCGAGCACCTTGAATTGGTCCTTGGGATCCTGGGACGGGAGCTTCGACGGACCGGCGAGGGTTTTCGGTTTCGTGAAATCGAAGGGCGCGGGCGGCTTCGGCGCGTCGTCCTCGAGGCGGATCTCCTTCACGAGGGCGGCGGGGAAGTCGGCCTTGTTTCCCCCCTCCATGGTCATGACGTACGAATCGCCGTCACGCGCGAGCTCTGTTCCCCTGATCACCTGTCCATCGGTCAGGACGAGCGTGGCGCCGGAGAACGCGGGAAGGCAGGCCAGGGCGGCCGAGAGTGCGGCGAGGACGGCGAGGCGGCAATTCACACGGAACGCTCCATGGCCGTCGTTCAGTGTGGGCCGGTTGGGGGAATCGAGCAAGGGGCAGGAAACCGAGGCGATAATCGCGGGATGAAACCGATCGCCGTTCTCGGCTTGGCCGCGGCGCTCATAGCCGCGGTCCCCGTGAGGCTCCCCGGGCCGCCGCCCGCGAAGATGCGCGGCGTCTGCTGGGAAGGGGCCTCCGAAATCGAACCTTCACGCCTCGACCCGCTCAAGGATCTGGGCGTCGACTGGATCTCCGAGACGCCGTTCGGCTGGGTGCCGTCGGCCGGCTCGTCCACGGTTCGCTTCTCGGGAGAGCGGGGCCTCTGGGGGGAAACGGACGAGGGGCTCGTCAAGACCGCCGTATGGGCGAGGGCCCGCGGCATCAAGACGCTCCTGAAGCCGCACCTGTGGGTGCGCTACGCCGACTGGCCGGGCGACATCAAGATGAGCACCGAGGACGGTTGGGCCGCCTGGTTCGCCTCGTACGAGAGCTTCATCCTCCACCACGCGAGGCTCGCGGAGGCGAACGGCTTCGAGGCGCTGGCGGTCGGCACCGAGCTGGGGGGAACGACCGGACGAGAAAGGGAGTGGCGCGCCCTGATCGCGAAGGTGCGCGGCGTCTACCACGGGAAGCTGACCTACTGCGCCAACTGGAACAGCGAACCGGAGCGCGTGGCGTTCTGGGACGCGCTCGACTTCATCGGGATCCAGGCCTATTACCCGCTGTCCCCCAAGGCGTCGCCGGCGAAGGCCGAGATCGAAGCCGGCTGGGCCCCGGTGGCGGCGTCGCTCGAGGGACTCTCGAAGAAGACCGGAAAGCCGGTCGTCTTCACCGAGCTCGGCTTCAAGTCATGCCTGTACGCCTTGAAGGAACCGTGGAAGTGGGACGCGGACGGCGAGGTGGACATGGAGGTTCAGCGAAACGCGTACGAAGCGACGTTTGCGACCTTCTGGCCGAAGTCGTGGTTCGCCGGGGCGTTCGTCTGGAAGTGGCATCCGGTGCCGCAGGCGGTGATGCACGGGAACAGGGACTTCACCCCGCAAGGTAAGCCGGCGCTCGAGGTGATCAGGACCTATTATCTCGCGGGTCGACGAAGCGAATCGTCGAGATAATCGCCTCGAACAAGGCATCGTCCGCGGGCGTGTATTGCACTTTCGAAAGGTGGACGTCGATCCACATTCCTCGCCGGACGATGTAGACGTTGACGCTCTTCTGGTTCACGGCCACGCCTTGATACTCGGAGACGCGATACTCGATAAGCGCCATGGACCCGCGTTCCGATCTCTTCACGTCGACTCGGTTCATGGGGGTGCCCGCTAGCATCTTTCGCCAGGCGTCCTCACGATGGTCGGCGGCCGTCTGCCCCGGTTGGGATTCCTCGATGAACGCTGTCACGTTGACCCCCGTCGCCGGGTTGGTTCCCGAGAGCTTCGTGCCACGCGGAGTCTCGCGGATTTGTATCGGTTCGAGCCGGAAGCCCGGGAGATCGATCGCGAGCGCCCACACCGGGCTGGTCGGCGCCGGGAGCTGAACCGTCCCCGATGCGCTTTGCTTTGGCGGACGCGCCGGCGCGAGCATCGCGGTACGAACGACGTCCAGCGCCGCCGTGCGCGCCGCGCCGTCCCTGTCGTTCGTCAGTACGGTGAACGTCAACATCATTTGACCGAGTGCCGCAGCGCCCTGATCGACGTACTTGAAGTCCCTGGCCGTGGGCTGGGTCACCGTCTTGTCTGTCGCCGAGACGTAGAACACCTGTGTGGCGCGACCGGTCAGCGTGGAGACGGTGAGCGTCGTCTCCGCCGCCGACGGACGGAGGCGCTCGATAACCTCCTTGGCTACGAACGAGCGAGCAGTGGACACCGGATCGCGACCCTCGGAGACCGGAAGAGGGGTGATGAACAGTACGAGGGGAGTCCCGGGCGGGGGCTCCACGCGGAACGCGAAACCGCCGGGCTGGTCCGCGTCCTGGGGCTCCGCCGTCCACCCGCTCGGAACGTCAAGCACGAGCCCACCGAACGGGCCCATGTCGAAGCGCTGGGGCTCGGCACCTGCGGGAGTCGCTAGGAGCAGGACGGCGAGGGCGATCCAAGATCTCATGAGAGCCTCCCGGGGTCGAATGCGGCGCATCTTAACTCGACGGCGAGCGGACTATGCTGTGCACCTACGGGAGGTTTGTTCATGAACGTGCTGGTCGTCCGGATCCGTGTGAAGCCCGAGCACGTCGCGGCGTTCATCGAAGCCACGCTCCTGAATCACGCGGGCTCGATCCAGGAGCCGGGAATCCTCCGTTTCGACGTCCTCCAATCGGTGGACGATCCGACGAGCTTTCTCCTGTATGAGTCGTACAGGAAGCCCGAGGATCACGCGGCCCACCGCGACACGCCCCACTACCAAGCGTGGCGCAAGGCGGTGGACGGCTGGATGGCGGAGCCGCGCGAGGGGACGCGCTGGGAGGCGCTCGCTCCCGAGAACCCCGAGCAGTGGGCGACCCGCCGCTGAGCACGGCGTGAGCGTCGCTCCGTTCACCGTCGGCCGCCAACCGTCGATCATTTTCGGCGCGGGGACCCGCGCCCGCATCCCGGAGATCGCGGCCTCGTTCGGGCGGCGGCTCCTCCTGGTCACGGGGGAGAAGTCGCTCGAGGCATCACGCCACTGGGCGGCGCTCGCCGACGCAATGGCGGAGCGGAAGCTGGTGTGGGTGCGGGCGCGCGTCGCCGGCGAGCCGTCGCCGGAGCTCGTGGACGGCGCGGTGCGCGAGCACAAGGACGCCGCGATCGACGCCGTCGTAGGCATTGGGGGAGGGAGCGCTCTCGATGCCGCGAAGGCTATCGCGGGGCTCCTGCGCACGGGGCGCTCGGCGATGGATCATCTGGAAGACGTGGGGCGGGGGATCCCCTACGAGGGGCCAGCCGTCCCATTCATCGCGGTGCCGACGACCGCCGGGACGGGAAGTGAGGCGACGAAGAACGCGGTCCTTTCGGCGCGCGGCCCGAACGGGTTCAAGAAGAGCTTCCGCGACGACCGCCTGGTCGCGAGAACCGCGGTCGTCGATCCCGACCTTCTCGCCGGATGTCCGAACTCTCTCATCGTCGCCGATGGAATGGATGCGCTCGCCCAGCTCCTCGAGGGTTACACCTCGCGGCGCGCCGGCGCCTACACCGACGCCCTCGCCGAAAGCGGCCTCGCCGCCGCGCGGGACGGCCTGCTCGCGTGGCACGCCGGGGCCGGAGACATCGCAGCCGCGCGGTCGAAGATGGCGTACGCCGCGCTCCTGTCGGGGATCGTGCTCGCCCACGCCGGCCTCGGCGCGGTGCACGGCCTTGCCCAGCCGCTCGGGTCCTACTTCGACGCCCCGCACGGCGCCGTGTGCGGGACGCTTCTGGCGGAGGCGACCGCGGCCAACGTCAAGGCGATGCGGGCCAGGGACGAAGGAAACGCGGCGCTCGCAAAGTACGCGCGCGCCTACGAGATCCTCTCGTCGGGCACCGCTCCGATTCCAAAGCGCAAACGCGGCCGCTCCGCCCCCGAATCCCTCGTCGATCTCTTTCGCGACTGGAGCGCGCGACTCGGGCTCCCGGCCCTGACCACGTGGGGCGTCGGAGAGGCCGACGTTCCCAGGATCGTCGCAGCATCGCGGAACGGGAGCATGAGGTCGAATCCCGTGGAGCTGACCGATGGCGAGATCGCCGGAATCGTCCGCTCGCGCCTTTAGGACGAGAGCACCCAGCTCCCACCCGCGGTGAGTGGGGACGTGTGGGAGTGGGGGAGCCGGGCGCTCTACACGAACGACGTACGACCGAGAAATTTCGGACGCTACCCGACTGAAGAGGTCGTGTTGCGAGTCGGCAACACGAGGGTTGCCTGGGAAACATCGGCGACGCGCGGTATCATCGGCCAACACCCGTTTGGGGCGCCTCGACAGAGGCAAATCCCCGCGTGGGGGAAGCGAGTGCGGAAGATCGTCTTGCTTGCCGCTCTGGGGTTGCTCACCGGCATCGCGGCCGCCTTCGGCACAGCCGAGCCAGCGGCCGATCCCGTGGCGACCGCGCGGGGGCGTGCCAAGGAAGGGAAGTTCCAAGACGCGTTCGAGATTCTCCGGCGCGTGATCAGGTCCGACACCACGAACGTCCCCGCACGTCTCGCGGAGGCCGAGGTGTGCGACGCTTGGATCGTGGCCGATCCGCGCAGCCCCGAGGCGTACGGCGCAGCGGCCACCATCCTCGCCCGGGACGACCGATGGAGCGACACCCCTGCGTTGATCGCCAGAGCGCCTCACGATGAGACCGTCCTGCACGACGTTCGGCTCGCGGTTCTCCGCGCAGGGCTGGGGGCCGTCCCCGTATCGGCGATTCGGCCGCTCCTGGAAGAAGTGGACGCGGACGAGGTCGACCCCACCACGAAGAAAGCCATCGGCGCGTACCGCGCGATACTGATTCCGGAAGGGCCTCTATCGCTCCTCACCGTGGTGGACTATCTCGACGCGGACCCGGCCGATCGCTTCGGGGTGGCGGCGCTCCAACTCTGCGCCCGCCCGCCGGCGTGCATGAAGATCGACCCGGGCGCCGACGAAGGGCTCGTCTACCCGAAACTTCGCGAGCACACCGAACCCTCGTACCCGGATGCCGCACGGCGGGGCCGGATAGAGGGCAAGGTGATGCTTCTCATCCGCATCCTCAAGGACGGCACCGTCAACTCGGTCCACGTGCTGTCGAGCACGGATCCGGTCTTTTGTCACGCGGCGATCGATGCCGTCTCGCGGTGGCGTTACGATCCGGCGACACTCTACGGCGTGCCGGTCGAGATGCCTTACACCATCCGAACCGACTTCAGGCTGAGATGAGCGCTAGAGCTCCTCTCGCGCGCTAACCCCCCGCCTTCTTCTTCCTCCCCCGCGCCTTCAGGCTCAGCTTCAGGTGCCGCATCGCCTTCTCCGGCGTAACGACGTGGTCGCCGTAGCGCTCGCGGAGGTTGTGGAGGTGGGCCATGGTGAAGAGATAGAGATCGGCGGGGGTGGCGTCAGGGAAGTCCTCGAGGACGCAGCTCGTCTTGATCTTTTCGATCATCGGACGGTAGACGGTGTCCCGCCACGAGGCGACGGCTTCGTCCCACGAGGCGGGGCGCTTCCACTCGACCCCTTTGTACCAGCGGTGCACCGAGATGTGCTCGAGCAACCGCTCGTACCCGCTCGGCGTCGTCACCGCGAACTCGTCGGGGTCCTCGGGCTTGAGGCCGGTGGCCTCGAGGAAGTCGGCGTAGCCGCTCTTGAGCACGATCTCGTCGATCGACTCGTGCGCCTCGACGGGCACCGGAGTCAGGAACTCCTTCACCCGCGCCTCGATCGACGCCTGCTCCATCTGCTTCGCGACCGAGACGCGGTGGTGGCCGTCCACGACGAAGTAGACGTCGCCGACCCTGTAGAGCTCGACGCTCGGGAAGCCGACCTGGCTCTCCGCGAGGCGCGCGGCCCCTTCCCATCGCTCGCGCAACGATTCGTCGCGGGGGAGGAAGGCGCGGTTGAATTCCTTCTCGCGCCCGAGCGTCCCCACGACCTTGTCGAGCGGGACCTCCTGGATCCCCCGATCGACCACGTGGCGCAGGCGCAGTCCCTCGCGGACTTGCTCGAACGGGAGGAGGTCCGCCGGGCGGCCCAGGAGATGCCGGAGCAGGTCCGACATGAGCGCCGAACGCCGCGCCGCGTCGAAGAGGGCCATACGAGGCATGATAGACGCCCGGAGGTGGATCATGCAGCGTCCTTCAAGGTTGGTGGCGGTCGCGATCGGAACGCTCGTGTTGCTCCTCGGTCCGGCTTGCCGGACCCGGAGCGCTCCGTCCACCTCGTCCACACCTTCGCCGAAGCCGCTCGTGGTAACGATCCCGGACGCGCCGGCGGCGTGGGACCTCGAGTGGGCGCGTGGCGCCGTCTTCTACCAGGTCTTCGTGCGGAGCTTCGCGGATTCGGACGGCGACGGGATCGGTGATCTCAAGGGCTTGACCGCGAAGCTCGACTACCTGCATGACCTCGGCGTGGACGGAATCTGGCTCATGCCGGTCTTCGCCTCACCCTCGTACCATGGGTACGACGTCGTCGATTACGAGACGATCGCGAAGGACTACGGCACCAACGACGACTTCACTCGCCTGTGCGCCGAGGCGAAGAAACAAGGGATCCGGGTGATCGTCGATCTCGTCCTCAACCACACCGCAAAAGCCCATCCCTGGTTCGTCGATTCGTCGTCGGGCCCAGCTTCGGCCAAGCGGTCATGGTACGTCTGGCGCGACGACGATCCCGGATGGACGCAGCCGTGGGGCGGGGGAGCGACCTGGCACCGGCTGGGGAACGCCTACTACTACGGCCTCTTCTGGGGCGGCATGCCCGATCTCAACTGGCGCGAGCCGGCGGTTCACGCCGAGATGGCCAGGATCGCGCGGCTGTGGCTCGATCGCGGCGCCTCCGGGTTCCGCCTCGATGCCACCCGCCACCTCGTCGAGACAGGACCCGGAGACGGCCAGTGCGATTCCGAGGAGACCCACGACGTCCTCCGGTATTTTTCCGCCGCCGTGCGCGCCCATCGCGCCGACGCCCTCCTCGTGGGCGAGAACTGGACGACCACGGACAAGATCGCGCGCTACTACGGATCGACCCAGCGGGTGAAGGGGGGGGACGAGCTTCCGATGAGCTTCGATTTCCCCGTCGCCGATGCGATCGTCTCGAGCCTGAAGGACGGGAATCCCGCCCGATTGACCGACGCGATCCGCGACGTCGTGAAGACTTATCCCGCCGGCGTCCTCGACGCCCCGTTCCTCACCAACCACGACATGATCCGGATCGCGACCGTGCTCGATGGCGACGTCGCGAAATTGAAGACCGCCGCGGCGATCCTCCTGACCCTCCCGGGAACACCGTTCGTCTACTACGGCGAAGAAGTCGGCCTCGCGAACGGCCCCGGCCGGGACGATCAGGAAAAGCGCACGCCCATGCCGTGGGATGCGTCGCCGGGAGGCGGCTTCACGACCGGCACGCCGTGGCATCCGTTCGCCCCGGGTCAGAGCACCGCCAATCTCGCCGTGCAGCGCGCCGATCCCCGCTCTCTCTGGAGCCGGTACCACGACCTGATCCGCGCTCGACACGGCTCACGGGCGCTTTCGGCCGGCGACATCCGGATCCTGGACGCCGCCGAGGGCGCTCCCACGGGGCTTCTGGCCTACGTGCGGACCGCGGGGGACGAGCGGGTGCTCGTCGCGCACAACCTCGGGGGAGCGCCCGCGACGCTCACGACCGCGGCCGGCGCCGGAGAGACGAAGGCGCTCTACGCCGACGAGGGTGTCGCGGCCTCGACCGATTCCGCGGGACGATGGAACGCTTCGATTCCCGCTGGAGCCAGCGGCGTGTGGCTACTGCCGGGGCGCTGAAGGTGCCATCGGCACGACACCCGGGAGCTGCACCAGCGTGTCGGCCTTCAGATCGTAGTCGATCAGGACCTCTTCCTGCTTCCGCCCTTCCGGAACCAGGATGTCGATGAAGCGCGGCTGGAGGTCGAGCTCGCCCTCGCGACCTCCACCCATGGTCTCCTCGGAGGCGGAATAGGTCAGCTCCGGAACCGCGAGCCCTCCCCCCTGGAAGTACTTCGATTGGATGTCGAACGACACGTCGATGGTCGCGACCGACACGCCCACCACGTACGCCCAGTCGGAGCGCGCCGGTCCCCCGAGGAACTCGTCGGGGACGAAGAAGGAGATCTTGCGGCCGGCGACGTAGACGCGCGTCGGGAAGAAGACCCGCGTCTCGACGTCCGTGGAGATGTCTCGCCTCAACGCATCGATCTGGTCCTGGGCGAGGCGTGTCCCCTCGGCCCGCTTGTCCCGCCGGAGGTCGCGGAGCATCATCGCCTTGAGCGCCTGCTGCGTCTCCGATGGGCGCGGCGTCAGGATCACCGCGCGCTCCCACGCGTTCGCCGGAGCGATGGCCGCGCGGCGGTCCGGCAGCGCGTTCAGTGCGCCCGAGCCGGGCTTCCGGTCGGTGTCGATGTAGACGTCGATGTTGAATTCGTAGAAGCCCAGCTTGGCGATCTGGTTGATCTGCGTGCCCCCGGCGTCGATCGTGCGCGCGGGGGGGCGTTTGATCGGGCGGGCGAAGGTCACCTCGAAGAGGGTTCCGTTCCCCTTCGGCTTGGCCGCGAACGCGACCATGTCGAGCGAGCCCGGCTCGAAGTCCCCATTCAGGGGGTAGGTCATCATCCCGTCCCCGTGATCGTCGCCGGCAGGATCGGAAACCGAAAACGTGGTCGCGGGATCGGGCGCTTCCTTCGCCACGGCGGACGCGTGCGGGAGCAGGGTGACGGCGGTGGACAGCGCGAGCATCAGGGTGACGTTGGTTTTCTTCATGGCTCGTCCAGGGTAGAAGGGGACGCCGCAAAAGGAAAGGCCCAGCGGCATGGGCCGCCGGGCCTTCAAGATCGGAAGCGTCCGTTCTAGAACTGCACCTTCATGAACGCCTTCAGGCGGTTCTGCCGGAAGTCGCGCTCCTCGAGGCTGTTCCAGCCGCCGAAGCGCCCGTGGAACCCGAGCGAGCCGACCCGCACGCCCGCCGACTGCGCGGTCGCGAGGTCCGCGAACTGCGGCGTGAAGCCTCCACCGAAGTCGGGGTCGAACGTCCCCCAGGCGTACTGGTACTGGAGTCCGAACTCCGCTCCCGCCAGGACGTAGCGGAAACCCAAGGTCATGATGTTCTTCTTGTGCTGTCCCGACGCCATCTCGTGGAGCTGATAGGCCTGGAACGCGGTGTTCCCGTCCTTCAGGTTGGCGTCGAAGTACTCGTAGGTGAGCTGGCCGTAGAGGTCGTTGCTCAGCTGGTAGCCGGCTCCCACCTGGTAGAGCCAGTACTTGAGGTCGCGATCGTCGTCGCTGATCGAGTCGAACGGCTTCCACTGATAGCCGACCTCTCCCGGGTCGAGCGTGTCGCCGTCCTTGTTGAGGTCGGTCGAGATGATCGGCGGGTTCCCGTAGATCCCCGAGGTATTCGCTCCCGGATCGTTCGGATTGACGACGTTCGCGCAGGCGACGCCGCCCCCGGGGCAATCGCCGGGAGCGAACGGGAGGAACTTCGAGTCGTTCAGGCGGTTGTCCGTCTCCTTGATGTACTTGACCTTTCCGTAGATGTCGATGCCCTTACCGACGTCGATGACGTAGCGGGCCTTGACGAGGGCGAGCATCGTCTTCTTGTCTTGGAACGGCGCGTAGGCGGAGCGGAAGTTGTGGCCGACGCCCGTATCGAGCTCGTGCACGGGATAGACCGTGGTCGACACCGGCTGCCCGGGAGAGCCGAACGCCTGCCAGTTGGTGTTGTAGTCGATGTAGGTCCCCTCGGCCGACAGCTCGAGGGCGCCGTGGCGCCACGCCGGCACGACCGTGATCCCCTTCCATCCGATGACCGTCTCGGCGAGCGTCTCGTCGAAATCGGTGAACTCGTTGTCGACGTTGATCGTGGCGACCTGGACCGCGTTGCCCATCCAGCCCCCGTACCCGATGCGGGTGGGGTTGCCGCCGAAGACCCCGAACGCGGCGTTCGAGGGGCCGGGGAAGGCGAACGCGGCGTCGTGGCCCTCGGTCAAGAGCACGTCGCTTTCGCGCCGCGCCGCCATCATCGACGTGTAGGTCGAGCCGATGTCGAAGAGCTCGGCGTTGATCGAGAAGCCCGAGCCTCCGAGGTCATTGAAGCCGAGATCGAGCTTCCAGGCGTCGTCGGTGTGATTGCCGGCGGTCACCGGCGAGAAGCCCGACAGGCCGAAGAAGTTGGCCGGCGCCTGCTCGTTGCCGCCGATGCCGTTCAGGTTCGCGTCCGGGATCGAGTCGTGCCAGGACTTGTAGTACTGGCCGGAGATGTCGACCCAGGATGCCGGACGGACCGCGAACCTCGCCCCGATGACGGAGTTGCGGAACCGGGTGCGGACGCTCCGGCCCTGGTCGATGACGTAGAACTCGCCGCGGTTCTCGAGCTCGATGTCGTAGACGTACTCGCCGATCAGCGCGACGTCGAACATCTTGAAGTTGCCCTTGAATTGCGCGCCGTAGGCGGCGTCGGCCGCGGTATAGAGCCCCGTGTTGAAGTTCGGGCCCGCCCACAGGCGCGGGAGCGAGATCCTCGTGACGTCGTAGGTGAACTTCTTGTGCGCGGCCGAGCCGGAAAAGAGAAGACCCGACGCGTTGTCGCGGTCGATGTACCGGATGCGGCCGATCACGAACGGATCGAACATGCCGAAGTCGTTCGCGCCGATCTGGATCGTGTCCACCCACTTGTACCCCGGGGTGAGCGTGACGTTCACGCCGCGCAGCTTGACGTACTGGTTCGAGCGCGGATCGCTCTCGCCGCAGTCGCCGCCGACGCACGGGGTCCCCGCCACGATGCCGAAGCCGCCGAAGTTCGTCCACTGGTTCTGGTTGAACCGGCTGTGCAGGCGCGCCCGGACCTCGACCTTCTTCGACACCTTGGCGTCGAGAAGGAGCTCGACCTCGGACCCGGCTCCGTTGTCTCCGAAGCCCTCACCCGGCACGGTCGTGAAGTTGTAGACCGAGCCGTCGTACTGGAGGTTGCCCCACAGGTACTTCGTGTAGGTCGTCCCCCCGATCACCAGCTTGGGCTGATCCTCCGCCGCCTGCGCCGCGACCGAGGCCGCGGCAAGGACGAGCACGGCCGGTACCAGGATCCTGTTCCACTTCATCGGTGCCCCCTTTGTCCGTTCGCTACTTCCGGACCATCGTCAAGGTCGCCATCGACTTCGACGTGCCGTCCGGGTTGCACTGGTATGCGAGCATCTTGTATTGGAGATCCGCTTCCTCGGGTTTCCCTTCGCCCTTTCCGGCCAGGATGTCCATCACGTGGGGATCGCAGTCGCCGTCGTTTCCACCGCCGAACCGGTGCTGGCCTTCGTATTCGTTGACCTTGCGGGTCAGGAGGTCGGTTCCCGCGGGGAATCCCTCGTTCGACTGCATGACGACCTGGTAGCCCCACGTCGCCGGGTCGCCCGTGCCGAGGTCCTTCATGTCCACCTGGGCGGTGATGGTGCGGCCCGCTCCGCGGGCGCGGCCCGGGACGACGATCGAGCCGGCCATCGACGAGGCCTTCTGATCGACCTCGGACTTGACCCGCGAGGCTCCCTGCGGCGAGAGGATGATGCACTTGTCCCAGGCGTCCGACGGTGCGAAGGCGATGTTGAGGCCCGGAAGCCCCTTCGTGAAGCCGCTCCCTTCCTTGTGATCGGTGTCGATGAAGATGAAGACCATCTGGATCGCGAATCCGGTCTTCATCCCCCACGGATCCTCGAGGTTCGCGTTCACCGACACGTCGAAGGTGGCCTTGTCGCCCTTGACCGTCATCTTCATCTCGGTCAGGTCGAACGAGCCGGGCTTGTAGACGCCGTCGGTCGGGTAGGTGTAGGTGCCCGGGCCCTTGTCGTCGCCGGTGGGGTCCTTGAATGACACCTGTTGAGCGGATGCCGTGCCCGCGAAAAGCGCCGCGGCCGCCGCCGCCAGCGCCAGCTTGCGAAGATTCATGGACTCGTCCTCCTTCTTTCTGGGATTACCCCTTGACGGCTCCGGCCGTGAGACCGGAGACCAGGTACTTCTGAAGGAACATGAACAGTGCGACCACGGGAATCGACACGATGATCGAGCCGGCCGCGAAGTACCCCCAGGATTGGGAGAATCCGCCCACGAAGAACCGCAGGCCGACCGGCGCGGTGTAGAGGTTTTCCTTGTCCATGAAGGTCGCCGCGAGGATGAACTCGTTCCAGCCCGTCATGAAGGAGAAGAGGGCGGTCACCGCGACCGCCGGCTTCGCCAGCGGGAGGACGATGCGGAAAAAGATCGTGGCCGGCGACGCGCCGTCCATGATTGCCGCTTCCTCGAGCTCCTTCGGGATCGTGTCGAAGTAACCCTTCAGCATCCAGACGCAGAACGGGATCGCGGTCACCGCGTACACCAGCACCAGGGCGATCCGCGTCGAGCCGAGCCCGAGCCACTGGACCAGGATGATGTAGAGGGGGATCAGCATCAGAGTTCCGGGGAACATCTGCGACACCAGGAACGACATCAACCCCGCGCGCCGGCCGGGGAAGACGAAACGCGAGAAGGCGTACGCCGCCGTGCACGACAGGAAGACGCCGACCACGGTCGTCGCCGCGGCGACGATCGCGCTGTTGAGCAGCCAGAGCCCGAACGGTTGGTCGTTCCAGACCGAAGTGAAGTTCGAGAACGACACGTCCGCCGGCCACGGAATGACCGAGCGGATCCGGTCCCACGTCGTCGGATCGGCCGGAAGCTCCGCGATCGCCAGGGACTGCTTCCCCGAGAACGCGATCGTGAAAACCCAGAAGATCGGGTAAAGCGTCACCAGGGTGACGGCGATCAGGATCAGGTGCAGGGGGAGGTGGGCCGGCTCCTCCGAGCGGTTGCCGCGCCTGGTCATGCCGCCTCCGTCCCGCGCGACACGCGGTTCTGGAACCAGCCGTACATCAGGAGGATGGCGAAGATGACGGTCGAATAGGCGGCGGCGTAGCCGTACCGGTACTTTTCGAACGCCAGCTTGTAGGACTGCGTGATCAGGATCTCGGTCGAGCGCCCGGGCTCGCCGCCGGTGACCAGATAGATGATGTTGAACATGTTGAACGTCCAGATCACCGAGAGGATGACGGCGGGGATCAGGGCGGGGCGCAAGGACGGGAGCGTGATGCCGCGGAATTGCTGCCATTTCGTGGCGCCGTCCACGCGCGCGGCCTCGTAGAGGTCCGAGGGGATCGACTGCAGGGCGCCGAGCGAGATCACCATCATGAACGGGAACGACAGCCATCCATTGGTCGCGAGCGCCGTCAGAAACGACGTGAACGGCCGGTCGAACCACGCGATCGGGTGGAATCCCACGATTTGCAGGACCTGATTCACGACGCCGAACTGCTGGTGGAACATCCCCTTCCAGATGAGCGCGGTGATGTAGTTCGGCATCGCCCACGGGAAGATGAGCAGCACGCGGTAGATCGGGCGCAGCGCCAGTCCCTTCGTGTTGAGGATCAGCGCCAGCACGAGGCCGACCGAGACCCCGATGGCGACGTTGGTGATCGTCCAGACGACGTTGAAGAAGAACGTGTAGTAGAAGTTGTCGAAGTTGACCATCCACGAGCCGTCCTGGGCCCGGGTCACGACGCGGAAGTCGCCGAGGATCGCGGAGTAGTTCTTGAGGCCGATCCAGATGTCGGAGATCGGCTGGTTCGTGTTGTAAAGGTTGGAGTCCGTGAATGACAGCATGATCCCGTAGAGGAACGGAACGAAGACCAGGATCGACATCCCGACCATCGCCGGGGCGACGTACGCGTAGGCCTCGCGGTGCTTGCGGAGGATCCCGAACAGCGTCGCGGCTTGCCCATACCCGGCGAACAGCGCGATCGCGACCGCCAGGGCGGCGAGCCCCGCGACGATCCTGCGCAGGACGCCGGCCTCCAGCTCGAACGAGGCCGCGGACTTGGCCGCGTCGATTCCCGAAGGCGCGACGATCGCGAGCGGCCTGCGGAACAGGTCGGCGTCCCACGCCTGGGGATCGAGCGGGGCCTCGATCCCGGCCGCGCTGAGCGCCGCCGTCGCGGCGGCGCCCGACGACGCCATGCGCTCCCGGACGGCCGCTTCGGTCGCGGAACGGTCTTCGCGAAGGGTTCGCACCGCCGCGCCGCCGTACAACCACGCCGCCGCGGCGACCCCGGCGACCGCCACCGCCGCGAGCAGATGTCGATGGGCTCCGAGAGGCCGCCAGGCGAGGAGCATGAGGGCGACCGGAACGAGGAAGAACGCCAAGGCCGCTCCCGGACCGAACCCGAGGCGGGTGGACACGGGAGCCGTCACGACGTCCACGAGGCCGGCGACGTTGCCGCCGAGCTCGACCGGGGCGGCGAATCCGAACCCCCCCGAGGGCAGGGGACGGATCTCGATCTCCTCCTTGCGGGCGCCCCCCTCCTGGCGATTGGTCTCCACCGCCGCGCGGATCCGCTGGCCGCGGTCGAAGATGTCCTTCTCCTCCCGGTCGAGGCGCCGCGGCGCGGCCTTGTCTCCCGTGTCGGCCGCCGCCGTCGAGGCCTCGAGCGAGATCCCCTCGAACGCGACGACGCGGATCGCAGCGAGCTCTGGAGCTTGCGCGGCGAAGGCTGCGACCCCCTTCCGCACACCGTCCCCCGTTCCGCCGGCGGCCTCGACCACGCCGGTCAGCGCGCGAAGGGTCACGACGTCGGTGCGCTCGGCGCGGAGGAGCCCTTCGTGGTCGCGCGCCGCGCGGAGCGCCAATGCGCCCAGGAGACCCGCGGCCGCCACTCCGACGGCGACGCCCGCCGCGAAGCGGCGGCCGTGCACGAGGGCGCCTGCAGGGGTGGCCATGGGCCTAGTGCTTCCGCAACCCGGCGACGTCCGCCGCCACTTTCTTCTGGGCGTCGTCCAAGGCCGCCTTCGTCGTCGCGGCCTTCTTGGTGACGAGGTTCATCGCGGTGGTCGCGGGCGACCAGACCATCGTCATCTCCGGCAGGTTCGGCATCGGCACCGCAACCTCGACCTGCTTGCGGAACGCCTCGAGCACCGGGTCGGCTTTCACCTTGGCGTCGTCGTACACCGCCTTGTTCGCCGGCGTCTGGCGCCCCTCGAGCGCCAAGACCGTCGCCGCCGGCGTGTCGGTGAGGTACTTCACGAAGGCGAACGCCTTGTCCTTGTTCTTGGACGGGGCCGCGACGTAGACCCCTTCGACCGTCATCCACGGGCGCATCGGCTTTCCGCCCGCCTCGTCGAGGGTGGGAAGCGGCGCCAACCCGTAATCCACGCCCTTGGCGATCTCGCCCAGGAACCACGGGCCGGAGAAGACCATCGCTGCCTTCCCCTCGTTGAACAGCGAGGTGACGAGGGCGGTGGACGGCTCGGCGGGAAGGATGCCGTCCACGGTCAGCCATCGCATCAGGAGGTCGAGCGCCTTCACGTTGTCGGGGTTGTTCAGGACGGGATTCCGCTGCGCGTCGAAGACGCGCCCGCCGAAGCCGTTCATCAATGCGGCGTGGTAGTAGAAGTCGCCGTAGGAGTAGACGAGCCCGAAGCGGCCGCTCTTCGCGTCGGTGAGCTTCTTCGCCGCGGCGACGAGCTCCTTCGAGGTCTTCGGCGGGGTGGGGAGCAGCTTCTTGTTGTAGATCAGCGTGATGACCTTGAAGTTGAGCGGCAGCCCATAGAGGGTGCCCTGGTACGTCAACGCGTCCACCGTCGTGGGGATGAAGCGATCCTTGTCCTTCTTGTCGATGTAGAAGTCGATCGGCTCGACGGTGTTCCCCGCCTCGATCCACCCGCCCAGGCGGTCCTGCGCGTAGATGAAGATGTCCGGCCCCTTGCCGCGCGGGACGGCGGCCGAGATCTTGTCGGCGAAGGCGTCATAGGGGACCGCGAGGGTCGTGACCTTGACGCCCTTGGCCGCGTTCGCCTCGTTGTACTGCGCGACGACCTTTTCGAACGCCGTCTTTTCCTCGCCTCGGTAGGCGTGCCAGACGACGATCTCGGTGGGGGATTGCGCCAGGGCCGGGACCGCCGCCGAGGCGAAAGCGAGCAGGCTCGTGACGGCGATCGCGCGTCCGAGTCGAGCGAGTCGGTGGATGATCATGCGATTCCTCCCTAGCTTCCCAGTCGTCGTTCCGTCTCCGCGTCGAACAGGTGCAGCGCGTCGAGCTCCACGACGATCTCGACCCGGTCTCCCAGGCGCGGCGTCTTGTGTGGGTCCAGCTTCGAGACGAGGATGTCGTCCCCGATACGGCCGTGGACGATCACCTCGTGCCCGAGCGGCTCCAGGATCTCGACGTCGACGCCGACCTTCGCCGTTTCGCCGCGCGCGGGCTTGTCGAGCTCGACGAGATTTTCCGGACGGATTCCGAACACGATCTTCTTCCCCCGGTTCGCCTGCGCGACGGCGCGCAGGGACTGCGGCACCGGGAGGGTGAACTTCGAGGCGACGAGCGTCGCGCCGTCCTCGGAGATCGATCCCTTCACGAAATTCATCGGCGGCGTACCGATGAAGGCGGCGACGAAGAGGTTCTGCGGGCGCTCGTAGACCTCGAGCGGCGTACCCACCTGCTGGATCTTTCCCCCGTTCATGACGGCGATGCGGCTGCCCATCGTCATCGCCTCGACCTGGTCGTGGGTGACGTAGACCGTGGTCGTCTTGAGCCGCGCCTGGAGCTTTGAGATCTCCGCGCGCATCTGGACGCGCAGCTTGGCGTCGAGGTTCGACAGGGGCTCGTCGAAGAGGAAGACGGAGGGGTTGCGGACGATCGCCCGCCCGAGGGCGACGCGCTGCCTCTGGCCGCCGGAGAGCTGCTTGGGCCCGCGGTCGAGGAGGTGGGTGATCCCCAGAAGCTCGGCGGCGCCGTCCACGAGCTTCTTGATCTGCTCCTCCGGCATCTTCCGGATGCGCAGCCCGAAGTCCATGTTCTCGCGCACGGTCATGTGCGGGTAGAGGGCGTAGCTCTGGAAGACCATCGCGATGTCGCGGTCTTTCGGGGGAAGATCGTTCACCACGCGGTCGGCGATCGAGATCGTCCCGTCCGAAATTTCCTCGAGGCCGGCGATCATCCGGAGCGCCGTGGACTTCCCGCACCCCGAGGGCCCGACGAGGACCATGAACTCGTGGTCCTGGATCGTCAGGTCGAGGTCCTCGATCACCGACACCTTGCCGAAACGCTTCGCGACCTTGTTGAAGATCACGTCCGCCATGGGTGCCCCCGGAACCGCCGGCTCTTCCCCGCCTAGCCGGGTGAGCGTAACGCAAGGACGCGCGCCGAGCGCGCGGGAATTTCGAGCGTGACGGCGCCGCCGTCGACCGCGACGGCGCGGTGCGCCCAGACGTCTTCGATGGCCCCCGGAGCGGCCGCCGCCCAATCCTCGGGGATCGGGAACGAGGCGTTCGTGACCCCGGCGCCGCGATTGACCGCGACGACGACGGTGTCCTTCTTCCCTACGACCCGCCGCCCATACACGAGCAGGTCCCCGTCGGCCGCGAGGCTGACCTGCTCGCCGCGGGAGAGCGCCGGGAGCGCGGTTCTCAGGGCGATGATCTTCTTGTAAAAGTCCCGCATCGCCTCGTCGCGCGGGTACCCCTTGCCGGGAAGGATGTCCCGGTCCCCCCAGGGCATGTCGCTGCGGTTGTCCGGCCAATCGCCGCCGGCGCGCGCGACCTCCTCGCCGTAGTACACGACCGGGATGCCGGCGACGGTCATCTGGATGAGGGCCGCGAGCCGGAACAGCTCCTCGTCCCCTTTCAGTTGGAAGAGAGCCCCCGGCACGTCGTGGGACGACAGGAAGTGGGCCAGGAGGTGCCCCGGCCGCACCTTTTCGCGAGACTTCAGGTAGCGGTCGAAGGCCTGCGGGCGGCCTCGCCCCTGCACGAAGCCGAGCGTGCTTCCCTGGAACCCGAAATCGAACCCCGCGTCGAGCTCGTCCCCGGCGAACCAGGGGTCCAGGACCTCCGCGTCCCCGCCCCAGACCTCCCCGAGGAGAAAGAACTTCGGATCGATCGCGCGCGTGCGGGAGCGGTGCTCCTTCCAGAACGGGTGATCGATGTGCTTGACGGTGTCGAGACGGAACCCGTCCACGCCGGCCCGGCGGGCACGCTCGAGCTGCGGATTCATGACGAAATCGGCGACCTGGGGAAGCTCGGTTCGCCAGTCGGGGAGGCCCAGCACGCACGTCGTCAGGTCGTCGTTCCCGCAGTTTCCCTGGTCGGGAGAGCGCAGCCAGCTCTTGGTCCTCGGCTCGGTGAGGTAGCGCGAGTTGTATCCGGCGTGGTTGTAGACGACGTCGAGAAGAACCCGGATGCCGCGTTGGTGGCAGTCGTCCACGAGCCCCTTGAGCTCGTCCTCGGTGCCGAAGCGCGGGTCCATCCGCTCGAAGTCGTCGGGCCAGTACCCGTGGTAGGCCCAGTCGGGGAACCCCGCGCCGGTGACGAACCCGGGGATGTTCTTGACGACCGGCGTGATCCAGATCGCGGTCACGCCAAGGCTTGCGATCTCGTCGAGCTTCTTCCGGAGGCCGACCAGGTCGCCCCCGTGAAAGTTCCCCTTGGCGTCCCGGTCCACGTTGACGTTGTTCGACGACGTCCCGTCCACGAACCGGTCCACGAGCGCGAAGTAGAGGACCGTGTCTTCCCACGCGGCGCGAGCCTTGGCGGGTGCGAGTGCCGGCGACGCCGGTGCGGCCGAGGTCGCCGCCTTGGGGGGGACGGCTGCCGACGAAGCCGGGGCGCGCCCCGCACACGATGCCGCCGAAAGACATAACGCAACGACGGCCGCGGCGGCGGCAAAGCGACGCGCACGCATGACGGGGTGAGCCTAACAGAGGGAAGTGCCAGAAACCTTGAAAATCAAGAGCATTCGGGTCCGCTGAACTGCATTATTTTCGAGTTGATCGCCCGGATTTTGGGTGGGTGCGCGGCCTTGGGGGGGGGATGAGCGACAATCGCGAATTCGACGCGGGGAGTCGTCAGTCGGTACGCCGCCGCTCCTCGAGCGTCCGCTCGAGAATCGGCAAGGTCGCTCGATCTTTGTCCCGGAGGACCTCGCGTTTGATCTCGATCAAGGCGTCCAGATCCAGGACCCGAATCTCGAGGCCGTCTCCGATGTCGACGACGTGCGACCGCGCATGAAGCGCGGCAAAATCTCGCCCACGGCCGATTTCTCCCAGCACGTCCAGCGGTCCTGATCGAGTGAGGAACAGATTGTGTCCGGCTCCCCGGATCAGCTCGGCATCGGGCGCCAACGATCGACCGGCGATATCGCGATACTCCGCCTCGAGACGGTCTAGGGAGCGCATCAATCGAGGGACGTTGTCCGGCGAGCGATCGGGAACAATGTCGAGGTCGAGCGTCGAGATCGGCGCGCCGTTCATGACCGCGCACACGCCTCCTACGACGACGAATTCCACGCCATCCTCGATCAGCGCGCGGAGGAGTGCGCCGACGTCAGCGACCGGCGGCGGCACGACGGAGCTTTTCGAGGGAGCACGCGTTCGAGTAGAGGACGTCGAGCCTCTCCCGGGGCGTCAGCGATAGCATCCAACGGATGAGCGTGAGATCGACACCGTCGGGAGAGTAGTTCTCGGCTGATTCCGGTGGTTGGTCCATGTCTGAATTGTACCGGACTTCAACGTTTCTCACGCGTAACCTCCTGCGAGGACCCACGAACCGGGGGCCAGCCCCATCGTCAATTATTTTACACGATACTGTACAAATGTACGGTATACTGTCCCCGCACGGATCGAAAGCACGGAGAACGCCCATGGGACGCACCCCGGCCGGCCAAACACGTGAAAAAGTCTTTCGTTTCGTCCGCGATCGCCTCGCGGGGGGTGCCCCCCCGACCGTGCGGGAGGTGATGGAAGCCTTCGGCTTCCGCTCTCCCCAGACGGTGCGGGAACATCTGGACGCCCTCGTCGAAGACGGGCGCCTCGAAAAAGAAGCCGGTCTCGCCCGCGGCCTCAAGCTCCCGGGCCGCCGCGGCGAGGCGCCGACCGTCCTCGTTCCTCTTCTGGGGCGCGTCCCCGCGGGCCCGCTCGATGCGGCGATCGAAGACCTTCAGGGGCACCTTCCGGTGCAGTCGCGCCGTGCTCCCGGCGATCTGTTCTGTCTCCGCGTCCGCGGGGACAGCATGAAGGACGCCGGCATCCTGGACGGCGATCTCGTCGTCGTGCGCCGCCAGCCGCGCGCCGAAACCGGAGACGTCGTGGTCGCCCTGATCGGCGACGAGGCGACGGTCAAGCGCCTTCACGTCGCCCGCGGCCGCGTGGAATTGCGCCCCGCGAACGACGCCTACCTCCCG
>JBGQLU010000061.1:0-20223 GCA_041500265.1 Acidobacteriota bacterium
CCACGGCGCGCGCGGCACGCCGTCCTCGAGCGTTCGTTCGAGCGCTCGATCGATCAGGCCGATGCCGACGGCCCCCATGACCCGGACGTAGGCCGCGCGCGCCAAGAGCCCGCCCCCCGGGACGAGCAGGGCGAGTCCGACGCACGCGGCCCAGGCGGTTCGATTCACGCCGCGCTCCCGCGGTGGCGGAGGGCCGACGCCGCGATCGCGCCGCCCGTTGCGGCGAGGGCCGCTCCGATCGCCAGGAGGAGCGGCTCGTCGGTCCCGCCCGAGGGCAGCTCGCTTCCGCCGTCGCCCTCCTCCTCGATCGCCTCGGCGCCGACGTCCTCGACCACGACGAAGCTCGTGTACGAGGTGACCAGGGAGAATCGCCGAGCGAGATCGACCACGTCCGACCGGACCAGCGCCGGATCGGCGCCGTGCCTCAGCCCTTCCTCGAGCGCCGCGACGCGATGCCTCGCCCACCGAGCCCCGATTCCGGCGCCCGCCGGCGCGTCGTGGAGCGGGACCTCCAGGACGACCGGGCCTCCCGGCGCCCGTCCCCACACCCGCAGCTTCGGAGCCGGCCTCGCCGAGTCGAGCCGCGCGGTCACGACGAGGGGCTGGCCGGAGTAAAGGTCGGGCACGGGGTCCGGGGTCGCATCGAGCGGCGCGGCCCCGTCCCACTCGAGCGCGACGTCGGTCATCACCGCGCGCTCGGTTCTCTCGAGGAGCGCGACCGTGCGGGACTGCACGTCCGCGAGGCAGCCGATCGACTCGAACGTTCCGCGCCCGGCGCGTGCGAGCTCCTTCATGAGCCAGCGATTCGGCGCGAAGCCGATCCCGACGACGTGCAGCCGGGTTCCTCCGAGCTTCCGCTCGACCGCGTTCAGGACCTCGTCTTCGTTCGACACCGCCCCGTCGGTGATCAGGACGACGCGCCGCAGCATGCCGGCGTCTCCGCGCTCCGAGATGTCGAGGGCGTGGAGGAGCGCCGGCGCGATCTCGGTCCCGCTTCCCGCACGCAAGCTCAGGACCCAGCTCTTCGCCGCCGCGATCGACCGCCCCTCGGCCGGGAGCAGCGTCTCCGAGAACGCCTCGTTGCTGCTGTCGAACTTGATGAGGGTGAAGGTGTCGCCGGGTCGAAGCCGGTCGAGCGACGCGATGAGGGCGGCGCGGGCCTGCTCGATCGAAGCACCCTCCATGGAGCCGGAGACGTCCACGACGAAGACGGTTTGGGTCGGAAATCCGCGGCGGCCGGGGCCGTCCAGGTCCGGCGGAACCACGAGTGCCAAAGCGTAGCGCCCGTCGGGACGCTCCTCGACGACCGCGCCGGCGGAGGCGCCGGCGCTCCGGGCCGGGCGCCAGCGCAAGACCAGATCCCGGTCCGCCGAGGCGGCGGGAGCGCGGACTTCCGCCGAGCGAGCGGCCGCGACCATCGCGACATCGAGCTCGTGAGAGGGGGAAGAGACGTCGTCGAGTGCGACCCCCGCGTCGATCGAGGCGTGGAAGCCGATCGTCGTCGCCCAGGCGCCGCCCGCCGGAACCGGATCGGGTCCGTACCGTGGCGTGATCGTGGTCGGCACGGTCGTCAGGAACGTGCCGTCGACCCATTCCGCTTCGTCGACATAGCTGAGGCGGATCGCGACCTTGGCTCCGGGAGGGATGTTCGCGACGCTCGTTCTGAAAATGTTGGCGCGGTGTTGCTCGACGAGGCCGGCGCGCTTCCCTTCGACCTTCGCGCGCTCGTACGTCTTTCGAGCCTCCTCGTTCTCGCGAATCTCGCCGGTGAACCGCCGGCCGTTCACTTCGAGGACGAGGCCGTCCACCGCGGCGCCCTCGGGGAGAGGGAAGACGTAGACCGCCTCCAGCGGATCCGCGGTCGGGTTGATGAACTCCTGGGTGACGATCCCGTGCACGAGCGGGCCGGAGACGGCGAGGTCCACCTGCATCGCGGCGAGCGGCAGCGTGATCGTCGTCCCGCCGGTCGTCGCCAGGAGGGTGCCCGTGCCGGGGTCTCCCGGCGCCGGCCCCTCCTGAGCGGCCGCCCCGATCGCGAGCATCGAGGCGGCCACGGGGATCAGGAGCTTGGAGCGGAGTTGATGCACGATCGCGGCGCGCACGGCGTCACTCCTTCTCCGCGACGGCCGGAGCGTCCGCGGGGACGAGCGGGCCGAGGCGGGCCAACGACTTCAAAGCGGTGCGCGTGTCGCCGGCATCGACGGCGGCCTGGTATTCGATCGCCGCGTCCTTGAGGCGTCCCGTGCGCTCGTAGGCGACGCCGAGGTTGTTGCGCACGAAGGCGATCTGGGGGAGCTTCGACTTCGCCGCTTCGAGATGCGGGACCGCGTCGCCGAATCGTCCGCGCTGGATCAGGAGAAGGCCCAGGGAGTTCTGGGCGTAGCCGTTTTCGGGGTCGAGCTCGCAGGCTTTCCCGAGCGAAGCCTCCGCCGCGTCGGCGCGCCCGAGCGCCGCCTCGGCGCGTCCCTCGAGGTGGTAGCCGTCGGACGAGCCGGGATCGATCTCGAGGCACTTCGTGGCCGCTTCGAGCGCCCCCGAGGCGTCGCCCAGGTCCATGCGGACGCGGGCGAGGTTGACCCAGCTTTTCGGGCGGGTGGTGTCCAGCGTCAAGCTCGTCTCGAGAGACCGCGCGGCCTGTTCGAGCTCGCCGGATTTCCACTGGGCCAGACCGAGCAGGTAGTGGGCGGAGGGATCGTTCGCCCTTCCGCGGACGGCGACCTGAAGGCTGGACGCGGCGCCGTTGAAGTCGCCGTTCTCGAAGCTTTTGACGCCGTCTCGCCAGGCCGCCGCGGCCGTCTTGGCGTCGATCGGTCCTTGAGCCTCGAGTGCGGGAACGGACGACGCGGGCGCCGGGGAGCCGGGGAGGGAGGCCTGGACGGCGACGCCGTTCTCCTCGAGGAGGCTTCCGCGAGGGGAGCCGGTGGCGGTCGTCCCGCCCGTGCACGCCGCGAGGAGCGCGCACGCGGCGGCGAGGCCGGTGAGGGAGAGGTTGTTGATCGCGTGTCGCTTGGTGTCCATGGCCGCCTTCTTTCGGCCCGGGGAAGCTCCTCATCGGGAGTGCCGGGCCGTACGGTCCCATGGCGAAGGGCGTGCCACCGCGGAGCGAGCTGAACCGCGCCTCCTCGCCGCACTTTTTCGAAGTGCCCGGAGCGATCGCGACCGTCGGCCGTGTCCAACCGCCCACGGGCGTGGGCGCCCCGCCACGCCGGGGCGCTAGCGGGACGCCTTGCGCTGGCGCACGTACTCGACGGCGAGCGGCAGGAGCGAGACCGCGACGATCCCCAGCACGACGATCGAGAAGTTGTTCCGGACGACCGGGATGTTCCCGAACGCGTACCCCGCGCCCAGGCCGATCGCGACCCAGCCCGCGCCGCCGGCGACGTTGTAGGCGAGGAATCGCGGGTAGGACATCGTCGCGACCCCGGCCACGAACGGCGCGAAGGTGCGGACGATCGGGACGAACCGAGCGATCACGATCGTCTTCCCCCCGTGCCTCTCGTAGAACGCGTGGGTCCGCTCGAGGTGCTCACGCCTCAGCCAGCGGGAGCGTGTCGTGAAGGCGCGCGGGCCGATCACGCTCCCGATGCCGTAGTTGAGCGTGTCGCCGAGGATCGCGGCGGCGGCGAGCAGCACGAACAGGAGCCCGGGGTCGAGCGCCCCGGTCGCCGCGAGCGCTCCGCAGGCGAAGAGAAGCGAGTCGCCGGGGAGGAACGGGGTCACCACGAAACCCGTCTCGGCGAAGACGATCGCGAACAGCAGGCCGTAGACCGACGTGCCGTAGTCCCGGACGACGTCGGCCAGATGCCGGTCGAGATGGAGGAAGACGTCGATGATCGTGTGCAGCATCGGAAGGGGCGCGAGGATATCTCAGTCGTCGGCGGGGCGCTCGATCGCCAGCGCCTTCAACTTCTTGTAGAGATGGCTGCGCTCGAGCCCGAGCGCCGCCGCGGTCTGGGTCATCTTCCAGCCGTTCTTGACGAGGGCCGCGAGCACGACCTCGCGCTCGTGGCGCTCCATCTCGGCGGCGAGTTCGCCCGCCCGGGAAGGCTCGACCGAAGGGGCGGACAGGAAGGCGAAGTCGGCGGCGCCGATCGCCTCTCCCGAGGCCAGGATCGCCGCTCGCTCCATCGCGTTCTTGAGCTCGCGGACGTTCCCCGGCCAGTCGTGGCGCGCCAGGACCTCGAGGGCGGCCGGCGCCAGCGACTTGGCGCGCACGCGGTTCTTCCGGCAAGCGGTCGCGAGGAAGTGCGCGGCGAGGAGCGGAATGTCCGACGGCCGCGCGCGAAGCGGCGGCAGGGTCACCGGGACCACGAGGAGGCGATAGTACAGGTCGGGGCGGAAGCGCCCCGCCCGGACCTCCGCCTCGAGATCCCGGTTGGTCGCGGCGATCACGCGCACGTCCACCCGCTCGGCGCCTCCGCCACCGATCCGCTCGACTTCGCCGGATTCGAGCGCCCGCAACAGCTTCGCTTGCAGTCCCGGCGGGATCTCCCCGATCTCGTCCAGGAACAAGGTTCCGCCGTCGGCCAGCTGGAACTTCCCGCGGCGCGCCTCCGTCGCCCCCGTGAACGCCCCCCGGACGTGGCCGAACAGCTCGCTCTCGAACAGCGTCTCCGGGATCGCGGCGCAGTTGACGGTGACGAACGGCTTCCGCGTCCGCGCGCTCCCTGCGTGAAGGGCGCGCGCCGCCAGCTCCTTCCCCGTCCCGTTCTCTCCGAGGATCAGAACCGCCGCCTCGGTCCCGGCGACGCGCGCGATCGTCTCCTTCACCGCGCGGATCGCCGGAGCATCCCCGAGCAGCTCGCTCCCGATCCCCGCCTCCTCGGCGAGCCGCCGGTTCTCTCGAAGGAGGCTGCCGCGGTCGAGCGCGTGGCCGGCGGCCAGGAGGACCCGCTCGATGGAGGGGGGCTTCTCGATGAAGTCGAACGCCCCGAGCTTGATCGCGCGGACGGCCTTCTCGATCGACCCGTGCGCGGTGAGCACGATCGCGGGGACGCCGATCCCTCGCTCGCGCATCGCCTCGAGCAGCGCCAGGCCGTCCATCTCGGGCATCTGCACGTCCAGCAAGACGAGATCGGCGCCGGCGTTTTCGAGGAACGACAGCGCCTCGCGCCCGTCCGCCGCCTCCGCGGTCCGGTACCCTTCGAGGCGAAGGCCCCGGGCGAGCGTCGCGCGGATGTTCTTCTCGTCGTCGACGATCAGGACGGTCGGCATCGGGGAGGCATGCTAACAGCGTCGCGGTCAGCGGACCTCGTAGTAGTACGTCGTCGCGTTCCCCAGGACCGCATCGTCGAAGGTGGTCACGGCCTGGTGGTCCACCAGCACGACCGGATTCACCCTGAAGTTCGGGTCCTCGGCGCGGAGCAGCGTGAACGGCGCGTTGCCGCCGCTCCAGGCGACATGCAGGGATCCGCTCGCGACGTTCTTGTCGATGGAGAGCTGCAGCGCCGTCGGACCGAAGCCCAGGACGAACCCGTCCCGGGTCCCGACGTAGACGCGGCCGTAGCCGATCCCCGGCGGGTTGAACTTCGCGCCGGTGCCGACGGGGGCTTCGAACTTCAAGACCGGCGTGGTTCCCGAAGGAACGGCGGCGTAGGCGCGGAGCTTCGCGTTCGCCCCGGTTCCGTCCTGCAGCCAGACCGTCCAGACGAGGGCCGAGCCGGCGGCCGTCCCGTTGCTGGTGACGACCGTCGAGCTCGATCCGAAGCCGAAGTTGTCGGCCGTCGAGGCGGCGAGCGCGAAGGTCGGCTTTCCCAGCCCGTCCAGCTGGTATTTCATGAACCGCAAGGGGGCGCCGTTGGTCGGGAAGTAGGCGTACCCGCCGTCCCCGGGCCAGGCCGAAGGACGCGCCCAGACGCCGCTCAACCCGGGAATCTCGTTGATGACGGCGTCCTTCGCCGAGGGTCCCTCCGCGCAGCCGCCCAGGTTGTCGCGATCGAGGACGTAGAGGAGACCCTGCTTTCCGATCTCGAGCGCCAGGCGCGGGTAGGTCGCCGTCCCGAAGTAAGCTTCCGGCAGCGCCGTCGGCCCGCCCGACCCGAGATCGCCGTCCACGGTGTCCAGTAAGGCCGCGTTGAAGGGGGCGAAGAAGTCCATCGCGTGCAGCGTGCCGTCCCCTTGCACCGCCAGCCGCACCACCGACTCGCCGAGGTCTGCGGGCGGTGTCGTTCCCGGCGTCGGGCGGTTGGGTGCGCCGCCGTTCCCGGTCGCGACGATGATCCTGCCGGGGCCGTCCGACACGATCCCGCCGCCGGACTGCCAGATCGCGGCGCCGTTTCCGTTCAAGGTCGCGCGTGAGGTCCAGAACGCCTTGATCTGACCGCTGGTCGAAACGCCCACGATCCACCCCTGCCAGGGGGCGATGTCGCAGTGTCCGCCGAACCCGGCGTAAACGACGCCGTTCATCAACAGAAGCCCCGGACGCTGCAGCTCGTCAGCCGGCGTGAACGACTGCGGGCCGTTCTGCGCGACCCCCTGGATCAGGACCGGGAAGTTGGGACGCTCCTCGCCCGTGATCACGCTCACCGCGTGGGCGTACCAGGCGGCCGGCCCCGACGTGCCGCTCGCATAGGTTTTCGAGAAGAAGTAGGCGGTGTCCGTCGCCTCGTCGATCACCGGCGTTCCGGTGATTCCGATCCACGGCGTCAGGTCGCCGCAGCCGATGTCGGCAGGGTTCCACGGCGTGGCGACCTGGCGCGCCCAGGCGATCGCTCCCGACTCGGGATCCATCCGGTAGATCCAGTTCTCCTCGGTCGCGACGAAGAGGGAGTTCTTGTAGACGAGCGGCTGCGCGTACACCTGCCCCTGGACCGGCGTGCTGAAGCGCTGCGCGAACCCGGCCCCCGACACCAGCGCCGGGGAGAGCGACGCCTCGTCGGGGTACCAGCCGGTCCGGCGATCGTCGGCGGCGTTGGTGGCGGCGGCCGCGAGGCGGGGCGCCATCAAGAGCGCCACGGCCAGAAGGATCGGTGAGATTCGTTTCGTCCGAGCGCGCATGGGTCCCCCGGCCCCAGCACGACCGGGCCCGGGGGAATGTACCTAGATTCGGCCACCCTGGGGGGGAGGAGTCTCCAAGGGAAGCACGATCGTGAAGGTCGCACCGCGCCCCTCCGCCCCGTCCACGCGGATCGACCCGCCGTGCTCCGCGGCGATCCGGTGGGCGATCGCGAGCCCCAGCCCGGTCCCGCCCCGGTCGGTGCGGGTCGAAAAATACGGCTCGAACACCCGCGCGAGCGCCTCGCGGTCGAGCCCTTCCCCCGTGTCCCGGACCTCGAACTCCACCGTCCTTCCCCCCTCGGCGGCGCGCACCGCGACCGACAGGGCGCGGCGCTCCGAGGCTTCCATCGCATCGAGCGCGTTCTGGACGACGTTCTTCAAGGCCCGTCCGAGCTGCTCGGCGTCGGCCAGGATCGACGGGGGAGCCGAACCTGCGTCCACCTCCACGGTCACGTGGAGGTCCTCGATCCTCGCGGCGTAGAGGGACAGCGCTCCGGCGACGATCGCCCGCGGGTCGCACGGCGCTACGGAGAGGCGGGGAAGGCGCGCGAACTGCGCGAACTCGTCCACGAGCCGGCGGAGCGCATCGACCTCTTCGAGAATGGTCGCGGTCTCCTCGCGGAGCGCGCGGTCGAGCTCCTCCGGCGCGCGCTCGCGCGTGCGCCTCAAGTTCTCGACCGCCAACTGGATGGGGGAGAGAGGGTTCTTGATCTCGTGGGCGAGGCGGCGCGCGATCTCCTCCCATGCGGCGACGCGCTCCGCCGCGACGCGCTGGCGCTCGCTCGCCGAGAGGCCGAGGAGCATCCGGTCGAAAGCGATCGTCAGGCGTCGCGTCTCGTCCCCGTCCTCGAGGAGCGTCAGCGGCCCGGCGTGGCGTTGGGAGATCTCCTCGGCGCGATCGGTCAGCTCCCGGATCGGGCGCGCGATGCGGGCGGCGAGGAGGAGCCCGAGCACGAGGGCGACCGCGATCGCGACCGGCGCCGTTCCGGCGAAGGATCGCAGGAGATCGATCCGCACCGCGCGCGGATCCGCCGGGGCGACCGCCACGCATAACGTCGTCCCGGGGACGACGGCAACCTCCGCCCGCGGCGTCGCGCAGGCGGCGGGGTCGGCTCCGACGTGGGCCTCCCCGCCCGCGATCGCGCGCACCAAGGCGACGAACGGAGGTCCAAGATCGCGCTCCGCCCTGAGCCTCAAGGTCTCCGCCCCGGCGGGGACCGGCCGCTCCTCGACGAGGGCGGGCCCCGCCGCGGGGTTCCCGTGCGTCGCGAGGATCGCTCCCGACTCGCTCGTGACCACGATCCGGTCGCAGGAGTAGCGCTCCGCCAGAGTGCCGGCGACCGGGGAGGCGACGGCCTCCGGGCCTCTCAGGATGGCCGGGAGTCCCTGCCGGTCGGAGGCGAGGTCGGACGCGGCCCGGTCGGCCGCCTCCTTCAGCTGGTCGCGCTCCCGGTCGAGGAGCACAGCCGCCTGGCGCCGGGCGTCCTCGACCCGCCGGCTCGTGTCCTCGCGCGCCCGGTCCGCCGCCCGCAGCAGCGGCACGACGACGACCAGCGCCATCGGGACGATCGCCGCGGCGAGAAGCGCCGCGACGAGCCGCGTGCGGAGGGTCACCGCCTCACTCCCGGCGCCGGCGGACCGAAGCGATCGGCGCGTCGCCGCCGTGAATGCCGTGCCCGAGCCACGCCCCGCCGTCGATCGTCAGGCATTCGCCGGTCACGTAGGCCGCCGCGTCGGATAAAAGCCACGCGCACGCGTCCGCGACCTCCTCGCGCGAGGCGAAGCGGCCGAGGGGGATGCCACGCCGGACGCGTTCCTCGAGCTCCTCGGATGGCCACAGCCGGTCGGCGGCTCCCGCGGAGTCGAACGGTCCGGGGGCGATCGCCACCACGCGGATGCGGTGGCGCGCCCACTCGACAGCGAGCGTGCGGGTCATCGCGAGCACCCCCGCCTTCGCGCACGCGGAGTGGATCGTCCCCGGACCCCCGGTCCAGGCATACGTCGCGACCACGTTCAGGATCACCCCCGGGGCGCCGCGCTCGATCATCGCGCGGCCGACGGCGCGCGAGCAGTTGAACGTCCCGTTCAAGACGATGTCCACGACGTTGGCGAACGCCTTCTCCGGAAGGTTTTCAGCCGGGCGGACGAAATTCCCGGCGGCGTTGTTGACCAGGATGTCGATCGGCGCGACTTCGCCCTCGATCCCGGCGACCAGCCTCCGGACCGCGTGGACGTCCCGGACGTCGCAGGCGCGGGTCGCTACCGTCGCGCCGTCCTCAATGAGGACGTCCCGGCCGGCGGCGAGGTGGGCCTCGCTTCGGCTGGCCAGGACCACCCGGGCCCCTCTCCGGGCGAGAGAGCGGGCGACGGCGAGCCCCAATCCGGTCCCTCCTCCCGTGATCAGGGCGCATCGACCCGAAAGTTCCGGCGGATCGGCCATGCGATCTCCTCCGGAGCCATCCTAAGATGAGGGGCGTGCGGACGTTCGTCTTTTTGACCGGGCGGACGTACCACCAGACGGCCGGCAAGCGTCAGAGCGGCCCAGGAACCTAGGAGAAAAAGTCGATGAAAGCTCCGAAATTCAATCGCCCCTGGACGATCGCCACCCTGGCCGCCGTGGGCGGCGCTCTCTGTCTGGCGCTCGGGATGTTCCTCGCGATCGCGCGCGACTCCAAGGCGAGCGACGACGTGAAGGTCTACTCGTCGGACGGCGGCAACGTGAAAGTCATCCGCGTCCGCGGCAACGGCGAAGGGGACGAGACGGCCGCCAAGGCCGGGTTCCTCGGCGTCGACGTGGACGAGGAGACGAAGTCGAGCGAGGGCGGCGCTCTCGTCCGGACGGTGGTCGACGACTCTCCGGCGAGCAAGGCGGGTCTCAAGGAAGGAGACGTCATCGTCGGTTTCGACGGCGACGTCGTCCGAGGGCCGGCGAAGCTCACCGAGAAGATTCACGCGACCAAGCCCGGCGACAAGGTGACGCTGGACGTCCGGCGCGACGGCAAGATCCAGAAGATGTCGGTCGAGATGGGCGGCCGTCCGAACTGGTCCTGGTCCTGGCGCGGCGGGGATTCGTCCCCCATGACCGAAGAGCAGGAGAGGGCCCTCGAGGACAGCATGAAGAGCCTCGAGAAGAACAACCTCGAGCTCGAGAAACTCGGGAAGATGAAGATCAACATCCCGGGGATGCACCGGCTGATGGTCTTCGGTGGCGAGAAGCCCCTCCTGGGAGTCGAGCTCGTCGAAACGACCGAGGAATTGCGCCAGGTGATGGGCGGGCGCAAGGACGCCGGCGTTCTGATCGGGAAGGTCATGGCCGACTCTGCGGCGGAGAAGGCGGGGCTCAAGGTGGGAGACCTCGTGCTGTCGGTGGACGGAGACGCCGTCGCCGATCCGGGGGATCTTGCTTCGGCGGTCCGCGAGCACCAGGGAAAGACGGTCGATCTCGAGGTCTCGCGCGACAAGAAGACGATCCACCTCAAGGCGCAGATCCCGGAGGTCAAGGACGAGGAGCCCAGCGGGCCCAGCGCGCGCCTGTGGCGGTTCCCTGCCGCGGCGCCGGCGGCCCCTCCCGCGCCGCCTGCGTACGCGGTCCCGGTTCCGGCGATGGCGCCGCGCGTTCCTCGCGCTCCTCGCGCGGTTCCGCCTCCGGAACCGCCCGATCCGCCCCCTCCGCCTTGTGCCGCGGCCGAGCTGGTCTGACGTCCTCCCGGGGGGCTGCCTTGCCCCCCGGTTTCCCTCCCCACTACAATCGCGATTTCAGGGGAGGGGCCTATGCTTCCGATCTCGAAGCGCTCGCGCGAGCTGGGAACCGAGAACGCCTTCGTCGTCCTGGGCGAGGTCGCGAAGCTGCAGGCGGCTGGGAAGGACATCGTCTCCTTCTGCATCGGCCAACCCGACTTTCCGACGCCGGACCACATCCGCCTCGCGGGGATCAAGGCGATAACGCAGGGGATGACCGGCTACACGCCGTCTCCCGGAATCCCGCAGCTCAGGGAAGCGGTCGCGCGGTACTTCACGCGGACCCGCGGCGTGGAGGTCGCGCCCGACGACGTCGTCTGCGGCTGCGGCGGCAAGCCGTTCATCGGCTACACGGTGCTGTCGGTCGTGGACCCGGGAGCGGGACACGAGGTCGTCTATCCGAACCCCGGGTTCCCGATCTACGAGGCTCAGATCAAGGCCCATGGCGGCGTCGCGGTACCCCTGCCGCTGCGTGAGTCGCGGGGGTTCAACTTCGATCTCGACGACCTGAAGCGGCGCATCAACGCCAAGACGCGCCTGCTGATCCTCTGCAGTCCGGGGAATCCGACCGGAAACCTCCTGGGGCGGGAGGAGCTTCACGAGATCGCCCGCATGTGCGCCCCCTACGACGACCTCTGGATCTACTCGGACGAGGTCTACTCGGGCCTGGTCTATGACGGCGAGTTCCACTCGATCGCGTCCTTCCCGGGGATGAAGGAGCGGACGATCATCGCGGACTCGGCGTCGAAGACGTATTCGATGACCGGCTGGCGGATCGGTTACGCGGCCAACCGGGCCTTGGCGCCGGTCTTCACGCGCTGGGTCACCAACACCGACTCCTGCCCGCCCCACCCCAATCAGTGGGCGGTGGTGGAGGCGTTGACCGCCTCGCAGGCTCCCTCCGATCGGATGCGCGAGATCTTCCACGAGCGCCGCGACCGGATCGTCAAAGGGCTGAACGCGCTCCCCGGTTTCACCTGTCTGTCGCCGGGCGGCGCCTTCTATGTATGGCCGAACGTCACCGACGCCTGCAAGCGGGTCGGGGCCGCCACCAGCGAGGAGCTGCGCAAGCGGCTCCTCAACGAGGCGGGGGTCGCTGTCCTCGCCGACATCCACTTCGGCACCCCGGTCGAGGGGGACGGGCAACACATCCGCTTTTCCTACGCCTCGTCGTTCGAGGCGATCGACGAGGGGCTACAGCGGATCGCGGACTTCATGAAGAAGGCCACCCGATGAGCAAGGCGATCGACTCCGGGCCTTCCGTCGAGGCGCTCTACGCGAACGCCGAAGCCCGCTTCCCGCACTGGGAGGTGGCCAAGGATCTCGTCGACGAGTGCATCGACCTCATGCTGAACACCCGCCAGTCGGGGCACCCGGGCGGGTCGCGCTCGAAGGTGCACGCGCTGCTCGCGACCATGCTCTCGGGAGCGATGCGATTCGATCTCCTCCGGCCGTGGCGTCCCTTCGGAGACCGCTTCGTGCTCTCGGCCGGCCACACGGTCCCGCTCGTCTACGCGACGCTCGCCACGCTGAACGAGATCGCGCGGCGTCGCGCCGCCGCGGGGGAGGCGCGATTCGCGTTTCCCGACGGCGGGAGGTGGGCGCTCCTGCCTGACGACCTCCTGAAGCTGCGCCGCCGCGGCGGCCTTCCAGGGCACGCCGAGTTCGAGGGGAAGACGCTCTTCCTCAAGTGGAACACCGGACCGTCCGGCCACGGCATGCCCCCGGCCGCGGGGGAGGCTCTGGCGCTGAAGCTCGCGGGCGCCGGGGAGGTGAAGGTCTTCGTGGTCGAGGGGGAGGGCGGGCTCACCCCCGGCGCCAGCCACGAGACGAAGAACTCCGCGTGGGGGCTCGGCCTTTCGAACCTCGTCTTCCTCATCGACTGGAACGACTTCGGGATCGACGACAACGCCATCTCTTCGGTCGTCCACGGGACGCCCACCGATTGGTTCGCCCCATACGGGTGGCGGGTCCTGGGCACCGCCGAAGGATCCGCCTGGGGGCCCGTGACCCGGGCGATCCTCGAGGGAGCGCGCGGCGATAATGCGGACAATCGGCCGACGATGGTCTGGGCGAAGACCAGGAAGGGTCGCGGCTACGGGAAGTACGACAACAAGTCCCACGGCACGCCCTGGCCGATCAACGCGCCGGAGTTCTGGGCGGTGCGCAAGGAATTCATGAAGAAGTACGGTGTCGTCTACCGCGGGGTCGACGAGCCGGCTCCCGCCGATCCGTCCGAGCGGTTGGCGCAGGCGAAGGCGAACCTCGAGATCGCCTTCTCGATCCTCGACACGCGTTCGGAGGTCGTCCTGACGATCTCGAACGCGATCGCCGCCGCCGCCGACGCCGTTCCGGACAGGATCCCGACGTTCCATCTCGGGGGAGCCGGGAAGGCGATCTTCTCGGACGAGACGATCTACGACTTCGAGCGCTACCCGGAATCGCTCTACAAGAAGCCGGGAGACAAGCAGCCGAACCGTGTCGCGCTGGGGAGCTGGGGGGCCTGGGTGAACACCTGGGCGAAGACGAAGTACGGCCGGCCGCTCTTCATCGCGTGCTCCGCCGACCTGGCGGAATCGACCAACATCGCGGGGTTCGCCAAGGACTTCGAGGGGGCGAAGGGGTGGGGTTGGTACGAGCGGGACAAGAACCCCCGCGGCGCCCTGCTCCCGCAGCAGATCACGGAGTTCACGAACGCCGGACTGATGGTCGGCCTGGCCTCCGTCAACCTGGCATCCGATCCGTTCCGCGAGTTCGACGGATTCTGGGGGGCGTGCTCGACCTACGGATCGTTCTCGTACCTCAAGTACGGCGCGATGCGCCTGTTCTCCCAGCTCGCGCAAGACTGCGAGCTGAAGCTGGGGAAGGTCCTCTGGGTCGCAGGGCACTCGGGGCCCGAGACCGCCGAGGACTCGCGCACGCACTTCGGGGTGTTCGAGACCGCGGTGACCCAGCTGTTCCCGGAAGGGCACGTCATCGACCTGCACCCGTGGGAGCACAACGAGGTGCCGGTGGTCCTCGGAGCGGCGCTCCGGCAGAAGGCGCCGATCGTCGCGCTGCATCTGACGCGACCCGCCGTGACGATCCCGGACCGCGCGGCGCTCGGGATCGACTCGCATTTCGCGGCGGCGCGCGGGGCGTACCTGATCCGGGATTTCAAGCCGGCATCCGCGCGGCAGGGGACCGTCTTCGTCCAGGGAACGATGACCACCGCCCATCTGGTTTCGCTCCTTCCCCGGATCGAGGAGGCCGGGCTGAACGTGAAGATCGTCGCCGTGATCAGCCCGCAGTTGTTTGCGCTGCAGGACGCGGCCTACCGCGAGCGCATCGCCGGAACGCGCGATCGCTGGGACGCGATGTGCATCACGAACCGGGCCCGCAGGACGATGAGCGTCTTCATCGCGAACCCGGTCGTCCACGAATACTCCCTGGGCTCCGACTGGGACGACCGCTGGCGCACCGGCGGGACCGTGGACGAGGTCGTCGACGAGGCCCATCTCGGCCCGACGCACATCCTCCAAGGGATCGAACGCTTCGTCCGCGAGAGGAAGGACCGCATCGCGAAGCTCGAGGCCGCGGTGGCCGCGGTGAAGAGCGCCTGAGCCCGCCGGCGCCGTACCTCGATCGCCTGATCCCGCGGGGATCCCATTCGGACGATGCGCTCCTGCGCGGGCTCGCGCGGGACGCGCGCCGGCGCCTGCGACGGACCCGCCTTCGGAGACGCGTCCCGGCCGGCGCGCTCGCTTCGGGGCGGTTCCGCTGTTGGCTCGCCGAGGTGGAGGATGTGCTGGCGATCGCGGCGGACGCGGAAGCCCTCCTGGCCCTTCCCGCCGGGAGGCGGCGTGCGAGCGCGCGCTGGCCGCGGCTGATCGACCGGGTCGCGGACGAAGGGGTGCTGGCGGTCCTGGCGCCGCGCGGCCGCATCCCCGACGACTTCCCGCTCCGCGCGCTCCGGGAGAGCCGGAAGCGTCTCGACCGCTGCCGTCGTCAGCTCGCGCTCGCTCTCGCGGCGCGCTCGGGAGCGCCGGGTCCTCCCGAGGTCGGTCGCGTCCTGGTCGAGCGCGGGCTGACGATCGTCGAGGGGAAGAACGACCGCGGCTTCGAATCCCGCGTCCGCAAGGCGATGACCCTGCTCGATGCGGCCTGGCCGGACGCGGCGGCGATGATCTGCGGGCGTACGTGGCGCGTCGTCCCCGTCACCGCGTGGGCGACGGTGTCGTACTCCTCCGCGCGCAAGCCCGGGATCGCCTACGTCAACGTCAAGAGCTCCCCGCTCGTGCGGCTGGCGGAGGACCTCGTCCACGAAACGACCCACATCCGCCTGCACGAGATCGAGTCGCTTCACGATCTGATCGGCCGCGGGGCCCGCGAAACGGACGGGAGCGAGCCGCGCTTCTATTCCCCTTGGCGGCGCGAGTGGCGGCCGCTGCGCGGACTGGTCCACGCCGCATGCACGTTCACGGCGGGGGAGGTGTTCTTCGAGCGGATGCTCGAGGCCTCCGACCCTCGGGCGCGCGCCGTCCGGATCTCGGCTCCGCGCAGGCTCTGGCTCGCGCGCCGCCTCCTCGAGGAGCGGGCGAGCGTCGCGATGGCCCTCGCGATCCTCCGCGGCGCGGCTCGCCGCGGGCTGCTGACGTCGGACGGGCGCCGCGTGGTCCAGGCGGCGGCGCGGGAGCACCGGGCATCTTCCCCGAGCGCCTCCGCCCGGAAGCGTTGGCTCCGCGGGTCGGCGGCCGGGCGCCGCGAGCTGGCGAGGCTTGCGCGCTTCGTCGCATCCTTGCGGAAGCGGCCGGTGCGCTGGAGCTGGGAGAATCGGGGACAGCAACCGAATTAGGAAATTGGGGACAGCTACCAATTTGGGCTTAGCCCAAATTGGTAGCTGTCCCCAATTTCCTAATTCGGTTGCTGTCCCCTACCGGAACAGCTTCGGGTCGAGCATCGCCCGGGGGTCGAAGATCTCCTCGCCGACCCGCGCCCCCCAGTGGAGGTGCGGACCGGTGACCCGTCCCGTTGCCCCCGACAATCCTATGCGCTGCCCTTCCGCGACCGCGGCGCCGGCCTTCGTCTCGATCTTGGAGAGATGCGCGTAGATCGTGAACAGCCCGGCGCCGTGGTCCACGATGACCGTGTTTCCCGAAAAGTAGAGATCCTTGGCGAGGGCGACCGTTCCCGGGCCGGCGACGGCGACCGGAGTTCCGCTCGCCGCCTGGAGGTCGATCCCCGGGTGCGGAGCGCGAGGGACGCCGTTGAAGATCCGCCGCGTCCCGAACTCCGACGTCGGCTCGCCCGGCACGGGACGCACGAACGGCTCGGTCGGGGGGGGAAGGACCGTGCGCCGCGCGTAGATCGCCGCCGTTTCCTGCCGCTCCCGCTCGATCCGGGCCGCGGCCTCCTTCGGCGGGGTCACGAACTTGTCCTCGACGGTCAGACGCTGCTCGAGAAAGGTCTTCGGGCCGATGGTCAGATCGCGATCGACCTTCATGTACGGGATGTCGGGACCGCACTCGAGGGTGACCGCGATGTTGGCGGTCCCGGGCTTCTGGTCGAGCGGGATGACGGCCCACCCGATCCAGCGCGGCGACGCCTCGGGACCGGTGGAGGGCGCCAGCGCGAAGCCCTTGCCGAGAAACGTCCCCTTGGCCGACACGACCCGGCAGTCCTTCCGCTCCGCGACCACGCGAACGATCTCTCCGGGCTCGAACCGGCGCGCGCGCAGGAGGAGCCCCGGGATCGGGGGGAGGTTTTGAGCGCCGGCCGGGAGGAGGCCGGAGAGCCCGGCCAAGAACGCCAGAACGAGCGCGAGGTTGCGCCTCCCGCGGCGGCGCGGTACAAAGTTCGCGCGGACCGTCATCGAAAGGAACTTACCATGCCCTTCGGAGCGCTGTTCGGCGCCGTCGTCTTCGGGATCCTCGGCCTGAGGCTCGGGCTCCTGCGGATCGGGGCGCCGGTCGTCGCCTTCAAGGTGATCGGCGTCAGCCTGATCGTCCTCGGCGCCTCGATCGCGGTCGGGCTCCTCAAGCGGCGCGATTGGGCTCGCTGGATCGGCGCCGCCTCCGGCATCTGGTTCGCGTTCTTCGCGCTCCCCCTGGCCGCCAACGGGCGGGTCGTCGGGTACTTCGTCGTTCTCGCGGCGCTTCTGGCGTCGGTCCTCTTGATCGTCCCCGGGACCGGGCGCTTCGAGCGCCCCGCCCCGGCGGCTCCCGCTCCCGAGGGCGCTCCGGCCCTCGCGGCCGTTCCGTCCCCCCGCGGCGGGCGCGTGCTCCCCGGCGTCGCCTTGGTCGCCTTCGTGACGCTCCTGGGGAGCTCGGCCTGGGCGTTCGCCCACCAAGGATCCCGCCGGGGCCCAGACCCCCTCCCCGACCGCAGGATCACCACCCCGGCGCCCGGCACGGAGTCCGCGGGGTCGTCGGGCTCGGTCACCTGGAACGACTTCGCGTCCGGTATCCGGGAGGCCAAGTCCGACCGCAAGCTCATGGTCGCCGACTTCTACGCGACCTGGTGCGGGCCCTGCAAGATGATGGAGAAACAAACGTTCCGCGATCCGCGCGTCGTGACGCGGCTCAAGGACGTCGTCCCGGTGCGCGTGGACTCCGAGGAGGAGGTCGATCGTGGGGGGCTCAAGGGGGTCGATCTCGCCACGCGATACGCGATCGATGTCTACCCGACGATCGTCGTGATCGACGGCCAGGGAAACGAGGTCGCGCGCAACTCCGGATACATGGCGCCGGAAGAGTTCCTCTCCTGGCTCGACGCCGTGATCGAGCGCGCCGGAACCCGGGTGGCGAAAGCCTGATTCCGCGCATGCTAGAGTGCCTCGCCTTTCGCGAGGTCACCCATGCCGCACAAGCGACTGTTCATCCCCGGGCCTACGGAGGTTCGTGCCGAGAACCTCGCCGCGCTGTCACGGCCGCAGATCGGCCATCGCGGCGACGAGTTCAAGGATCTGTATCAGCGGGTCGTCCCCAAGCTCCAGAAGCTGCTCGAGACGACGGATCCGGTGTTCCTCTTCACCTGCTCCTCGACGGGCGTCTGGGAGGCCGCGGTCCGCAACTGCGTCCGCGAGCGGGTGCTGTGCTGCATGCAGGGGGCGTTCTCGGACCGCTGGCTCAAGGTCGCGCAGGCCAACGGCAAGCAGGCGGACGCCCTCAAGGTCGAGTGGGGGAAGGCGATCACGGCCGAGGCGATCGATCGCGAGCTGTCCCGGGGCGTCTACGACGCGATCACGGTCGTTCACAACGAGACCTCCACCGGGGTGATGAACCGCCTGGAGGAGATCGCCGCCGTGATGCGCAAGTATCCGGAGGTTTCCTTCCTGGTGGACGCCGTTTCCTCGATGGCCGGTACCAGGATTCCCGTGGACGAATGGCGGATCGACGTCTGCCTCGCCGGCCTTCAGAAGGCGTTCGCCCTTCCCGCCGGGCTCACGGTCGCCTCGGTGTCGTCCCGCGCCCTCGACAAGGCGAAGACGATCCCCGGCCGTGGGTACTACTTCGACTTCCTCGACATGCAGAAGTACCACGAGCGCGGCCAAACCCCGGCGACCCCGGCGATTCCGCAGATCCAGGCGCTCGACGCGCAGCTCGACGACATCTCCGCGGAGGGGGTCGCCGCCCGCTTCGAGCGCCACGAGGCGCTGGCGCGCATCGTGCGCGACTGGGCGCGCCGTCACTTCGCGATCTTCGCCGAGGAAGGGTACGAATCGCCGACCCTCACCTGCATCGCGAACACCCGCTCGGTCTCGGTGGCGTCGCTCAACAAGGAGCTCGGCAAGCAATGGGCCGCGATCTCGAACGGCTACGGAGATCTGAAGGAGAAGACCTTCCGGATCGCCCACATGGGGGACACGCAGGAGTGGGAGATTCGCGGCCTGCTGGCGGTTCTCGACCGGCTGCTGGGGCACTGAGTTGAGCGGCGCGTCGAAGAAGGTCCTGGTGTGCGACGCGATTCCGGCGGAGGCGGTCGAGAGGATGCGCGCCGGGGGGCTCGTCGTGGACGAGAAGATCGGCCTCGCCCCGGACGAGCTCGAAGCCGTGCTCTCAGGGTACGACGCCGTCGTCGTCCGGTCGGCGACCAAGATCGCCGCCCGCCATCTCGCTTCGGCGCGCCGGCTCAAGATCATCGTGCGCGGAGGGGTCGGGGTCGACAACATCGACGTGGCGGCGGCGGAGGCGGAGGGCGTTCGCGTCGTGAACACCCCCGCGGCATCGTCGGTCTCCGTCGCCGAGCTGGCTCTGGGACTCATGTTCGCGCTCGCGCGCCAGATCCCGCGCGCCGACGCGTCGACGAAGTCGGGAGCGTGGGACAAGAAGAGCTTCGCCAAAGGGATGGAGCTCGAGGGAAAGACGCTGGGGATCGTCGGCGTCGGGCGGATCGGCCGCGCGCTCGGCCGCCGCGGGGCGGCGCTCGGCATGGTCGTCATCGGCGCCGATCCCGCCTTGGGCACGACGGGGACCGTCGAAGGGCTCACGCTCGTTCCCTTCGAGGACCTCCTCCCGCGGGCGGACGTCATCTCGCTCCATCTTCCGAAGGTGGCCGGCGCTCCTCCCGTCCTGGGCGCCTCCGAGCTCGCCAAGGCGAAGAAGGGCGTCCTGATCGTCAATTGCGCGCGAGGCGGCGTCGTGGACGAGGCGGCGCTCCTCGCCGCGCTTTCCGCAGGGCAGATCGGGGGGGCGGCACTGGACGTCTTCGAGGTCGAGCCGCCGAAGGACCTGGCGCTCCTGACCCACCCGCGCGTCATCGCGACGCCGCACGTCGGCGCTTCGACCGTCGAGGCGCAGGCCAGAGTCGGGCTCGAGGTGGCGGAGATCCTGCTCGCCGAGCTCTAGATCCGGGGCTGATAGAATCGGAGCCGATGCCCGCCCAAGAAGTCTCCGCCGCGAATTTCGCCCCGGGCCGCATCCTGATCGTCGACGACGAGCCGGTGGTGACCGACGTCCTCGGAACCCTCCTCCGCAAGGAAGGGCACGAAGTCCTGGTCGCGCCGGACGCTGCGACAGGACGCCGCGCAGTCGAGTCCCGCGGTCCCTGGGATGCCGTGCTGCTCGACCTCATGCTCCCCGACGCGGACGGGCTCGACGTCCTGGAATGGCTCCGCGAGCGCGACCCCGACACCGCCGTTCTCATGATCACCGCCTTCGGGACCGTGGAAAACGCCGTCGTCGCGATGAAGCTGGGAGCGTTCCACTACCTGACGAAGCCGTTCAAGAACGAGGAGGTGCGCCTCCTCGTGGCGCGGGCGGTGCGGCAGACGCAGCTCCGGGCCGAGGTCAAGGACCTCCGCCGCGCGCTCGAGGGCCGGCACCGTTTCGAGAAGATCGTCGGCAAGTCGAGGGCGATGCAGGAGATCTACCGCCTCATCGACCAGGTGGCACAGAGCCGGGCGACCGTGCTCATCAACGGCGAGAGCGGCACCGGCAAGGAGCTGGTCGCGCAGGCGATCCACCGGCGGAGCGCGCGGGCGGACAAGCCGTTCGTGGTCGTGAACAGCCA
>JBGQLU010000062.1:0-20067 GCA_041500265.1 Acidobacteriota bacterium
AGGGATTTGAACCCCCGACCACCTGCTCCCAAAGCAGGCGCGCTACCGGACTGCGCCACGCCCCGTCCGACCGGTTCCTCCGAAGATACCAGGGGTCAGGAGAATCCCCCAAACTGGGCGTACTCGCGGGCGGCGTCCTTTCGGTTCATGTCGAAGTCGTCGAACTTGTAGACGAGCGGGTTGTCGAGGTCCAAGGTGGCCCACCAGTCGAGCACATAGCTCGTGTCGTCCGTGATCGTGAGCACGACGCCCATGTGCGCGAACCCCTCGGACCGCGAATGGCAGCTCACCTTCTTGAGGTCCGGCACGAATTTCTTGCTCAGCTTCTGGGCCGCCTCGATGGCCCCTTGCGCCGCCTCGGCGATTCCGGTGCACTGGTACTCGGCGCCCATCGAGCCGTCGACGTTCGGGTCGAACAGGAGCGGCATGTCGTCGGGGTTCTTGAGCCCCGCCTGCTTGTACGCCCGGGCGTTGTTGAAGCGCGCCGCCTCCGAGGCTCCGACCGAGAACACGGCCTGCATGCCGCGTGTGGCCGCTCGGCTCACCGACTCGATGGCGTTGCTGGTCGCCATCAGGGCGTTCCGCGTGAAGCCGGCCTGCTTCCCCATGACCGAGAAGATCGAGTTGATCCTGCGGCTCGCGTCCTTGTCGCGCTTGACCGCCGCGATGCACTGAGTGACTTGGAGTTTCGATAGCGCCACGGCGCCCTCCTGGCGCGAGCCTAACACGGTGGCCGCGAGGTTGTTGGTCCTCTCTGCGCGTGGGAGCGGGTCGATGAGATTGCGGGCGGGAACCGCTTGCGTTGCGCCGCTGGTACGTCCGCCCGCAGCGGGAAGCCCTGCCCGGATCGACGCACGCGATACACGTACACGAGAAGAACGAGAACTGTGAGCTGCAACCCTTGTTTGGTCAGCGTCTTGGATGAGGCGGATCGCCGAGCACCCAACAAGCTCGCGGCCACGGTGGGCTGCTACCATTCCCCCTTTCCCCGGAGCCCCGATGCGCCTCGGACTGTTCGGTTTTCCTCTCACCGGCAAGTCGTCCCTCTTCCGGCTCTTGACCGGTGCGGCGCCGGCGGCGCCGGGAGCCCGCGAGGCGGTGCAGATCGGCGTGTCGAAGGTGCCGGACCCGCGGCTCGACCGCCTCTCCGCGATGTACGTCCCCAAGAAGACGACGCCGGCCACGGTCGAGTACATGGACCTCGCGGGGGTGGGGAAGGGGGAGGCCGCCGAGTCGCTTCCTCTGGAGCAGCTCCGCACGGTGGATGCCCTCGCCCACGTCGTGCGCGCCTTCAAGGACGACGCGGTCCCGCACGCGGAAGGGAAGATCGACGCCGCCCGGGACGCCGCGACGATGGAAATGGAGCTGATCCTGGCCGATCACACGATCGCCGAGCGGCGCCTCGAGAAGCTCGAGCTCGCGGTCAAGAAGGCGGGGCGCGACGAGGACAAGAAAGACCTCGAGACGCTGAGGAAGTGCCTCGCGGCGCTCGAAAAGGAAACGCCTCTCCGGAACCTCGAGTTCGCCGAGGACGAGATCAAGCGCCTCCGTGGGTTCACGTTCCTTTCGCTCAAGCCCCTCCTGATCGTCGTCAACGCCGAAGAGGCGGATGCCGGGAAGCTCGACGCCGGGGCCGCGGGGTTCGGCCTCGAGTCGTTCTCCCCGCATCCGAACACCGAGGTCGTAGCACTCTCGGCGAAGATCGAGGCCGAGATCGCGCAGCTCGAAGGGGCGGACGCGGCGGCGTTCCGGGCCGAGCTCGGGATCGCCGAGCCGGCGCTCGACCGGATGATCCGCGCCTCCTACCGGCTGCTCGGCCGCATCTCCTTCTTCACCGTCGGGGACGACGAGTGCCGCGCCTGGACGATCCGCCGCGGCACCCGCGCGCGCCAGGCCGCGGGGGCGGTCCACTCCGACATCGAGAAGGGGTTCATCCGCGCCGAGCTGTGCGCCTACGACGACCTCATCGGCGCGGGGAGCTGGGCGGCGTGCCGCGACAAGGGGACTCTGCGGCTCGAGGGGAAGGACTACGTGATGCAGGACGGGGACGTCGTCAACTTTAGATTCAACGTTTAGAGTTGAGAGTTCAGAGTTCAGAGTTGAGGGTTCAGACAGTGCCCGCGGCGGCAATGATTCGCTCCGCCAAGATCGCGTCCTCGTCCTCTTGCACGGTGCGCAGGTCGAGCAGCACGCGCCCCTCCTGAACGCGCGCCACGACCGGCGGCTCTCCTCTTCGCAGCCTTCGCTCGAACGCCGCCGCGTCCTTCGCTTCGATCGCGAGCAGCTTCGTCGGGATCTCTCCGGCGGGGGACGAGCCCCCGCCCGGGCGGGACACGCCGTCGATGATCGTGACCGCCAGGCCGGGGACGCGCGAGTGCAACGATTGCGCGAGAGACTCCGCGCGAGCCCCGATCGACGCCGCGGTCGCCGCGAGCATCCTGAGCGTCGGAACCTCGTCCATCGCCCGGCCGCGCAGATAGGACTGGAGGGTTTCGCGGAGCGCTGCGATCTGCAGCCTGTCGAGCCGCAGCACGCGGGCCAGCGGGTCGCGGCGGAGGCGCTTCACCAAGTCCTCGCGGCCGACGATGAGGCCGGCCTGCGGCCCCCCCAGGAGCTTGTCGCCGCTGAAGGTCACGAGGTCGGCGCCCCGGTCGAGGAGCGCCCGCACCGGGACTTCGTCGTGGATCCCCGCCGGCCCCAGGTCCACCAGATCGCCGCTCCCCCAGTCGACGACGAGCGGGATCCCCTTCGCGCGCGCCAGGACCGAAAGCTCCTCGATCGACGCCTCCTCGGTGAACCCGACCACCTTGAAGTTGCTCGCGTGGACCTTGAGCAGCATCGCGGTCTTCGGCCCGATCGCCTCTTCGTAGTCCGCGACCCGCGTCCGGTTGGTCGTCCCCACCTCCCGCATCGTGCTCCCCGCGGCGCGCAAGATGTCGGGGACCCGGAACGAGCCGCCGATCTCGACCAGCTCCCCCCTCGAGATCACGACCTCGCGCCGTGCCGCGAGAGCGTGCAGCGCGAGGAAGATCGCCCCCGCGTTGTTGTTGACGACGAGGGCGGCCGAACCGGGAAAGAGCCGCGCCAAGAGCGGCGCCAGGTGTGCCATCCGGTCGCCGCGGCTTCCGGTGCCGAGGTCGTATTCGAGGTCGAGGTACCCCGAGGCGGCCTCCGCCACCCGTCGCGCCGCTTCGGGCGAGAGGATCGACCGGCCGAGGTTCGTGTGGGCGACGACGCCGGTGGCGTTGATCACCCGGCGCGGGGAGGGAGCCAGGATCGCGTCGGCCGCCGCCGTGACGAGCTTGGCGAGCGCCGCCGGGTCCGGCATGCGGGACGGCCCGGAATCCGCCAGCACGCGCACCCTGAGCCGCTCGATCTCGTCCCGCAGGAGATCGGCGGTCAGTCCGCGCCCATACCGGACCAGAAGGTCCGAGAACGCCTCGTCGTCCAGGAGGCGTCCCACGGCCGGAAGCCGTCGCAAAGCGTCGTCACGGTCCATGGCGGCTTCCGATTTTCCCCGGATATTGGCCCGAATTGCACCGGCTCCGGCCGAAACTTATACTCCGTCCTGAGTATTCGGCCGGGTCGGAACCGGGATTATAGAGGGTCGCGCCGTGCAGGATGTCCTCACCTCCGAGCTCGAGGCCGATACCGTTCGCCTCGAAACCGGCATCCGCCAGCTGAAGATCCAGTACGACATGTTCTTCGCCGGCTCGATCCCCAAGCAGCCCCACGAGCTGCGCGGCGAGATCGAGCGGATCATCAAGCGCTACGCGAATGCGCCGATCCGGAAGTATGCGGCGCGGTATCACTTCAACGCGCTGGTCAGCCGGTTCAACAGCCTCTCCGAGCTGTGGGCCAAGACGATCCGTACGCTCGAGGAAGGGGACCGGCCGGCACCCGCGGTCGCGGACCGCGCGGGCGGCGGAGAGCAGATCGTCGCCCGGCTGACGGTCAAGGACCCGGCCGCCGAGAAGGCCCACCTGGTCGCCCTCCATTCGCGGCTCGTCGAAGCCCGGAAGAAGGCGGGCGACGGCGGCAAGCTTTCGTTCGAAAGCTTCGTCAAGAGCGTCAGCGCCCAGGCCGGAAAGCTGAGGGAGAAGACGGGTTGCGCGAAAGTCGAGCTTCGCGTCATCCTTGTCGACCGTAAGGTCGTCGTGAAGGCACGCCCCGGCCGCTGATCCGCTCCGGAGGTTCCATGAAGAAGAGCACCCTCGTCGCGGCCGCGGTCGCCGCAGCAGCCTTTCTCTCCGTCTCGGCTCCGGCGGCGCGCGCGGACGACGGCAAGTCGTCGTGGTGGGTGCCGCGAATCCGCTCCAAGGAGGCCGCCCCGGAGACTCCGCAGCAGCAGGCTCAGAACGAGGTCCCCAACAACACCGCCCCGGCGCCGCCGCCGGCGGGGGTCCACGCCGCCGTGGCGGCCGAGCTCCCCGATGCGTCCCTCCTGAAGCTCAACAAGCACCTCAAGGAGGGACCGATCGGCCGCGATGCGAATGCGCGGGCCTACCTCGATCTGATCGAGGTCGGCGGCGCGTCGCCGGCGCAGCTCAACGACTTCGCCGCGTACCTCGCCAAGCGAGGCATGCCCCGCGTCGCGCTCGCCTATCAGCAGTACGCGGTGCGCCTGGACGGGAACGACACGACCCTGCTCTTGAACCTCGGCACGATCCATCAGACGCTCCACGAGACCGGAGCCGCGGAGAGCGCCTTCCGGAAGTGCATCGACATCGACCCGAACCACGCGCTCGCGCACTACAACCTGGGAAGCGTCTACGACACGCAGAAGCGATACGACGACGCGATCGAGGAATATCGCCGCGCGCTCGTGCTCGATCCGAGCCTCGGCGACCCGCGGAAGAACCCGCAGGTGGTCAACAACGAGCATCTGCTGGCGGTCAAGCTCGAGATCTACGCCAATCAGGCCGGGGCGCTCGGGCTTCCTCTGAAGCAGATGCAGCCGGACGCTCCCGCGAAGCCCGCCCCGAAGCCCGCAGAGAAAGACGACAAGCACTGACCGCGTTTTGCGCGGACAGACGATCCGTCCGCGTTGTACGATGCGCGCGCGATGCGCGCCCGCTCCCGCCTGATCGCCGCGGCCCTCCTGGCCGCCCTCGTCGCCGGCGCGCCTTCCCGGGCCTGGACCGGCCCGACGCGCGTCCGGATGATCGATGACGCCGTCAAGATGATGCCCCCGACCCTTCGGACGGTGCTCGAGAGGCGCCGCGAGGCGATCCTGCGCGGGATGCTGCTCCCGATGACCGAGGAGGACTCCTCCGGTCACAGGCCGCCGTTCGACGGCGGCACGGTGGACGCCGCCGTGGACGCCGCGCGCCGCGATCTGGTCGAATCCGTGGACAAGCACCTCCCGTTTAGCGAGACGGCCCGGAGGTTCGGCGTCCTGGCGCACTTCGTGGCGGACGCGGGATTTCCGCCCGGAGCCGCCGGCAGCGCGGGGGACCGCCGCTACGCCCACTTCGCCTCCTTCTGCGAAACCCGCCGCCCCCGCTTCCCGCTCGTCTTCTACGGTCACGACAACGCGGCTCTCGCCCGGAACGACTTCCGGGCGTTCGCCTTCGGCATCCTGGAGCGCGCGCGGGCCGAGGACGCGGACCTCGCCCGGGCGTACGCGGCCGCGCCGAGCTGGAACGACCCGGCGTCCTTCGACGACCGGTCGGTTCCGTTCGCCATCGCCTCGCTCTCGTACTCCCACTCGGTCACCGACATCGTCCAGTCCTGGATCGCCGCCTGGAGGCTCTGCCACGGCGATCTGGGGGGCACGCCCTACATGGGTCCGCCTCGGGGGACGACGCCATGAACGCGCCGGTCGAGCGCGCCCTCGTCAGCGTGTTCGATAAGGACGGGCTGATTCCGTTCGTGAAGGAGCTGCGCGCGCGCGGGATCGAGATCCTCTCGACCGGCGGGACCGCGCGGCTCCTGCAGGAGGCGGGCGTCCCGGTGATCTCGGTCGCCGACCTGACCGGCTTTCCCGAGATGCTCGACGGGCGCGTCAAGACCCTCCACCCCGGCATCCACGCCGGCATCCTCGCCGTGCGCGACGACGCGCAGCACATGAAGGACCTCGCCGCCCACGGCATCGCGACCATCGATCTGGTCGTCGTCAACCTCTACCCCTTCGCGCGCACGGCCGCCGACCCCTCGAAGTCGCGCGACGAGATCGTCGAGATGATCGACATCGGCGGCCCGTCGATGGTGCGCGGCGCCGCCAAGAATTGGAAGCACGTGGGCGTCGTCGTGGACGCGGCCGATTACCCGGAGGTGCTCGCGGAGCTCGCCTCCGGCGGCGGCTTGTCGGACGCGCTGAGGCTTCGCCTCTCCGCCAAGGCGTTCGCCCAAACCGCCGCCTACGACGCTGGGGTCGGGGCGTATCTCGGGCGGCTCGCCTCCCCCGCCCCGGAATCTCCGGAAGCGCTCCCGGCGCGGCTGACGATCGATCTCGGGAAGGCCGCCGACCTGGTCTACGGCGAGAACCCCCACCAGCGCGCCGCCTTCTACCGCGATCCCGCGGCCGCGGGGCCCTCGGTCGGCGCGGCGCGCGCGATCCAGGGGAAGCCCCTCTCGTTCAACAACATCCTCGACTTCGACGCCGCGCTGTCGCTCGCGGCCGATCTGGCGCCGTCCGGGTGCGTGATCGTCAAGCACGGAAACCCTTGCGGGGTCGGAGTCGGAGCGAGCTGCGCCGTGACGTTCCGGCGGGCCTTGGAGGGGGATCCGACGAGCGCCTTCGGCGGCGTGATCGCCTTCGGCCGCGAGCTCGACGCGGAAGCCGCCGCGCTGATCGCCGAGGCGTTCTACGAGGGGGTGATCGCCCCCTCGTTCGACGACGGGGCGCTCGCCGTGCTGGCGAAACGGAAGAACCTGCGCCTGCTCGCGACCGGCCCCCTGGCCGGCTACCGGAGGGAAGGCCTCGACCTGAGGCGGGTGCAGGGAGGGCTGCTCGCCCAGGAGTGGGACGGCCCCGACCCTCCGGTTCACCTGGGGCGGGTCGCCACCCGGCGGACCCCGTCGGAGGAGGAGTGGGCGGCCCTCCAGCTCGCCTGGACGATCGTGCGCCACGTCAAGTCGAACGCCATCGTCTACGCGAACGCCCTACGCTCGCTCGGCATCGGCGCCGGCCAGATGAGCCGTGTAGACTCCGCGAAGTTCGGCCGCGACAAGGCGCGCGTGCCCCTCACCGGAGCCGTGATGGCCTCGGACGCCTTCTTTCCGTTCCGTGACGGGCTCGACGTCGCGGCGGAAGCCGGGGTGACCGCCGTGGTGCAGCCGGGCGGGTCCATCCGCGACGACGAGGTCATCGCGGCCGCGGACGAGCGCGGGATCGCGATGGTGCTCGTCGGCAGGCGGCACTTCCGGCACTAGATCGCGGGCGGCCGGAACTGGAGCGCCTCGACGAAGTCGAGGAACTTGCGGTCCCTCGGGGCATCGACGTAGGCCTTCGCGAACTCGTGGAGCTTCTTGACGTCCGCGTCGGCGGCGTCGATCGCCAGCGCTTCCTCGAAGTGCCCGATCGCCTCGCGGCACTCTCCCGCGCGGAGCGCGACGATCCCGAGGTCGTACCACCCGGCGACCTTGACCCGCGCGACCACGTCGGCGCTGATCGTCGGGGGGAGCCGGTAGGCGAGCCTCAGCGCCGAGGTGTACTCCTGGTCCTTGAACGCCGCCTTGATCCCGTCCAGCGCGTCCAGCTCCGCCTTCCTCGCCTTGTACTGCTCGACGGCGTCGTGAAGCCCGCTCTTCGCCTCGGCGTTCACCGGGTCGAGCTTGAGCGCTTCGTTGAACGAGACCGCGGCGGCGGCGACGTCGCCCGAGTCCATCTTGCGCTTGCCGTCGGCGATGTCCGCCGCGACCGCCTTCGCGCGGTCTTCCGGCGTCGCGGCGGCCACCGACAACGCGGCGGGCTTCGCCGGAGCCGCCGGGACGGGATGGGGCTTGGACGCGGGCCGCGGCGCGGCCGTGGCCGCGGCCGTGGAGACGGAAACGGCCGGCTGCGTCCGCCGGCCGGCCATCAGGCGGGGCACCAGAACGACGGCGAGCACCGCGACGACGAGCCCGCCTCCCGCCATCGCGAGCACGCGCGGCGAGGGGAGCGTCATCCGGCGGGTCGTCGGAGCGACCGGCGGCTCCGGAAGCGGCGTGGCGCGCGGCGTCTTCGCCGCCTTGGCGGGCCGCTCGACCGCAAGCGCCGGCGACGGGGCGTCGTGAGACGCGGGGGTCGCGGACGGCGCGGACGGATCCACGGGAGGGAGGTCCATGAACAGGTCGCCGCCCGCGAGAAGATCCTCGTGCATGCCCGACACCGGCGTCTGCGCGGCGCCCGAGGCTTCGGCCCGGCGCTTGGCGATCGTCTCGAGGTAATGGAGCGCCTCGCGATGGCCCGGGGATTTCTCGAGCACCTGACGGAAGCAGCGCTCCGCGTCGTCGAGATGATCGGTTTCGATCGCCTGGACCCCTTCGGTGATCGCCTGCTCGATCGCGTCGAGATCGGAGCGCCCGGAGCTCTCGAGAGCGGTCCGGAGCACCGCCGCGTCGGCGTTCTCTTCGTCGAGGATCGCAAGTCTGCCGAGGATCGCGAGCGCTTCGTCGCGCTCCCCCGCGTCGGCCTTCGCCCGGGCCTGGGCGAGGAGGTCGTCCACCCGGCGCTTCAGCTCGGCGGCGGCCGCGCCGGAGGATGCGGGGGTCGAGACCGGCTCCAGCTCGAAGCTCGGCTCGTCCACCGCGGCGGGAGCCTCCCAGCCGGCCGGCTCGGCGGGCCGGGGCTTCATGTCGATCAGTCCCTGGACCGACGCGCGGTCGAGGATCATGGTCGCGCCCGGATCGAGGCGCGCTGCCGGCGCTGCGGCCGTCTGCGGAGCCCCGAGGCTGTCCAGGATCGTGAGTCCCGCGTCGAGCTCGTGATCGAGCTCGGCGGGCGCCGCCGGGGTCTCGGCGCGCTCCACGTACTGCGCCGCCATCCGGACCCCGTCGAGCGCTTGCTCGTTCTTGGGATCGAGGGCGAGCACGTCGCGCCACGCTTGAAGCGCGCCGCCGAAGTCGCCGTTCAGATAATGCTCGGAGGCCTGCTCGTGAAGTTCTGCGATGCGATCGCTGCTCATCCCCTCACCCCGGCAAGATTGCCGTACCGGCGGTCCTCCCCCGGGCCCCGGCGACTGCGCGAATATAGGTTTCGAGGGGCGGGGTGGCCATCGGCGCCGATCCGGCGGGATTGGCTTCGGTTTTTGGCCGAAAAGGCGAGAAAACGGATCAGCGGGTGCCGGGGGAGGGAGTGCTCTTGACCCGGTCGAGGGCGGCCTTCAGGTCGGCGAGGTTAGGGGCGTCGGGCTTCAGCTGCTGGAGGCGGGTGAAGGCGGCCTCGGCGCGATCGACCCGGCCCATCCGCAAGCCAGCGACCACGACGATGTTGTAGAGGGACTGCCAGTTCGATGCGTCGGCCTTCTGCGCGCGCTCGAACAGCTCCAAGGACTTGTCGTACTGGCTCTGCTCCTGGTAGCAGATTCCCATGTCGGTCAGGACGTTCGCGTCGTCCGGCTTCAGGGCGGAAGCCTTCTCGTAGAACGAGATCGCCGGCTGCATCATTCCGGCGTCTTGATAGATGTTCCCGAGGCGGGCCCAGGCCTCGAAGTCCTTCGGGTCCTTCTGCACGCGCTCTTTGAGCTCGTTGATCTGCGCCAGCATCGGCGCTCCGGCGGGCGCGCCCCCCGAGGGGCCGGCCGGCGGCGCGCCCCCCCCTCCTCCCATCGCGACGTCCGTGGGAGCCGCGGGTCCCGCGACCGTGGGCACGCCTCCGCCCCCGCGCTCCGGCACGTCGGTCGGGCGGGTCGCGATCGTCCGAAAGAGCCCGAACCCCAGGACCACGCCGAAGGCGAGGCCGCCGAACAAAAACGCCAGTTGGTCTCTCTTCATGGCCGGATCGCGCACCCTATCCGCGCCCCAAGGCGGTGTCAAGGTGACGGCGCGCTACACTTCCGACCATGTCCGTCCCCAGGCCGCTCGCCGAAGATCCGAGGCCGAACCTGTACGGCCTGTCGCGGGACGCGCTCGCCTCGCTGCTGAGCTCGTTCGGCGTCCCGGCGTACCACGGGGATCAGATCGCACGGTGGCTCTACGCGCGCCGCGCGTTCGATCCGGCCCTGTGGACCGACCTGCCGAAACCCCTGCGCGAGCGACTCCGGCGGGAGACTGCCGTCGCCCCCCCGCGCGCAGCCTCGCGGGTGACCGCCGCCGACGGCACCGTCAAGTACGCCGTGACGCTCCCGGGCGGAGGCGCCGTCGAGAGCGTCTACATGGTGCAACGCGAACGCGTGACCTTGTGCGTCTCGAGCCAGGTCGGCTGCGCCCTCGACTGCGATTTCTGCCTGACCGGAAAGATGGGGTTCGTGCGCCACCTGACCCCCGGCGAGATCGTCGGGCAGGTCGCGATGATCCAGGAAGACCGGGCGCTGTCGGAGACGCCGTTCAACATCGTGTTCATGGGGATGGGCGAGCCGCTTCACAACTACGAGGGGGTCGTCGCCGCCTACCGTATCCTCACCGACCCCGCGGGGTTCGGCCTGTCGCGCCGCCGCATCACCCTGTCCACCTCCGGGCTGGCGCCCGCGATCGAGCGGCTCGCGCGGGAGCCCGCTCCGCCCCGGCTCGCGGTCTCGCTGAACGCGACGACCGATGCCGTGCGCGACCGCATCATGCCGATCAACCGGAAGTACCCGATCGCGCGCCTCCTCGAGGCGTGCCGGCGCTACGCCTCGGCGACGAAGGAGCGGATCACGTTCGAGTACGTCCTGCTCCTGGGGGTGAACGACTCGGACGCCGACGTCTCCCGCTTGAAGGCGCTGCTGCGCCGCCACTCGGCGAAGCTCAACCTGATCCCTTTCAACGCCGTTCCCGGCTGGCTCGACTACCGCCCTCCCCCGCGCGACCGGATCGTCGCCATCCGGGACCGCCTTCTCGCCGAGGGCCTTCCGGTGAGCATCCGCTGGAGCCGCGGCGCCGACGCGCGCGCCGCCTGCGGGCAGCTCGCCCTCCTCCCCGAGGTCCCGTCATGATCGATCTCAAGGGTCGCTCCGCCCTGGTGACCGGGGGCTCGCGCGGGATCGGGCGCGCGTGCGGGCTGATGCTCGCGCGCGCCGGCGCCCGCGTCGCGATCAACTACCGCGTCGAATCCCCCTCGGCCGAGCTCCTGGTCGAGGAGATCGAGGCCGCCGGTGGCGAGGCGTTCGCGCTCGCCGCGGACGTCTCCCGGCGCTCCGAGGCCGAGATGATGGTCGACGAGACCGTCTCGCGTTTCGGCCGCATCGACATCCTCGTCAACAACGCGGGGATCTGGAAAGGGTCGCCGGTCGAGGAGATGTCGGACGCGGAGTGGGACGAGATGCTCGCGATCAACCTGACCGGCACCTTCAACTGCATCCGGGCGGCGGTGCCTCCGATGAAGGAGGCGAAGGAAGGCCGCATCGTGAACATCTCCTCGACCGCCGGACAGCGGGGCGAGGCGCTCCATTCCCACTACGCGGCGACCAAGGGGGCGGTGATCTCGCTCACGAAGTCGCTCGCCGTCGAGCTGGCGCCGCACGGCATCCTGGTGAACTGCGTCGCCCCCGGATGGACGGCGACCGACATGACGCGCGAGGACCTCCTCGGCCCTCGCCGGCACGAGATCCTCGCCACGATCCCGCTCGGACGCGCCGCGACCCCCGAGGAGATCGCCGGCGCGGTCGTCTTCCTGGCCTCGGACCTCGCCTCGTTCGTGACCGGGGAGATCTTGAACGTCAACGGAGGGGCGGTGTTGGTGGGGTGACCCGCCGACTCTGAACTCTCAACCCTCGACTCTGAACCGTTACCGGTTCAGGGTTCAGCGTTGAGAGTTGAGAGTTCAGTGCGCGAGCCGCCGCTGCAGCCGGTCCACCGCGTCCCGGAGCGTTTCCTCGCGCTTGGGGAAGGCGAAGCGCAGGAGCGTCCGCCCGAGCTCGGGGCGCGAGAAGAAGGACGATCCCGGAACGGCGCCGACGCCGGCGGTCTCGACGAGCCGGTTTGCGAACGTCACGTCGTCGGCGCAGCCGAGCGCCCGGGCGTCGGCCAGCACGTAGTACGCGCCGCGCGGCGGCTCGCACTGGAAGCCGGCCCCGCGTAGCCCCTCGACCAGGAGGTCGCGCCGCGCCCGGTAGGCCGCCGCGAGCTCCCGGTAGTAGGACTCGGGGAGCGCAAGTGCCACCGCGCCGGCTTCCTGCAGCGGGGCCGCGGCGCCGACGGTCAGGAAGTCGTGGACCTTGCGGATCCCCGCGGTCAGCTCGGGGGAGGCGATCGTCCACCCGACCCGCCAGCCGGTGACCGAGTAGGTCTTCGAGAGGGCGTTGATCGTGACCGTCCGGTCGGCCATCCCGGGAAGGGTGGCGATCGGGACGTGCCGCGCTCCGTCGTAGACGATGTGCTCGTAGATCTCGTCGGAGAAGGCGACGACGTCCCACTTGCGGCAGAGCTGCGCGATCGTCTCGAGCTCGTCGGGGGAGAACACCTTCCCGGTCGGGTTGTTCGGCGAGTTGAGGATGATCCCGCGTGTCTTGGGGCCGAAGGCGGCGGCGAGCTCGTCGGGATCGAACCGCCAGTCCGGGGGGTGGAGCGGCACGAACCGCGGCTCGGCTCCGGCCAAGATCGCATCCGGCCCGTAGTTCTCGTAGAAGGGCTCGAAGACGACGACCTCGTCGCCCGGGTCCACGAGGGCGAGGATCGACGCGATCATCGCCTCGGTGGCGCCGCAGGTGACCGCGATCTGGCGCTCGGGGTCCACGTCCATCCCGTACCAGCGCTTCGCCTTCGCCGCGATCGCGTCGCGCAGCCCCTTCGCCCCCCAGGTGATCGCGTACTGGTTGACGTCGGCTTCGATGGCGCGGCAGGCGGCGTCCTTGATCTCTTGCGGCGCCGCGAAGTCCGGGAATCCCTGGGCGAGGTTGACCGCGCCGTGCTGGCGGCACAGGCGGGTCATCTCGCGGATCACGGATTCGGTGAATTGCCTGGCTTTACGACTCTGCATCGTCTCAGCTCAAGAGGTTCGCGAGGAACTCCTGGTTGGTCGGGTACTTCTCGATCCTCCCGGTGAGGAGCTGCATCGCCTCGGCCGAGCGAAGGGGGGCGAGGGCGCGCCTCAAGATGGTCACCTTCTGGTACTCCTCCGCGGTGAACAGCTTCTCCTCCTTGCGGGTGCCGGTCTGCGAGATGTCGATGGCGGGGAAGATCCGGCGCTCGAAGAGCCCGCGGTCCATCACGATCTCGGTGTTCCCGGTTCCCTTGAACTCCTGGAAGATCACCTCGTCCATCCGCGATCCGGTGTCCACGAGCGCCGTGCCGATGACGGTGAGCGACCCGCCCGAGACCGCCTTGCGCGCGGCCCCGAAGAAGCGGCGCGGCTTTTCCATCGTCCGCGCGTCGATCCCTCCCGAAAGGACCCGCCCCGATCCACGCTGCTCGGTGTTGTAGGCCCGCGACAGGCGGGTGATCGAATCGAGGAGCACGACGACGTCGCGGCCGCACTCGACCAGGCGCTTGGCGCGCTCCAGGGCGATCTCGGCGACCTGCACGTGGTTCCGCGCGAGCTCGTCGGAAGACGACGCGATCACCTCGCCGCGCACGGTGCGCCGCATGTCGGTCACCTCCTCGGGCCGCTCGTCCACCAGGAGGACGATGAGGTGAACCTCGGGATGATTGTTGGTGATCGACCGGGCGATCTTCTGGAGGAGCACCGTCTTCCCCGCCTTCGGGGGAGCCACGATCAGGCAGCGCTGCCCCTTGCCGATCGGGGCGATGAGGTCCACGACCCGGGTGGAGAGCTCGGCGGGATCGAATTCGAGCCGCATCCTCTCGGTCGGGTCCTCGGCGACCAGCACCTTGAAGGGGGTGCGCTTCGCGTACGCTTCGGGGGCGAGCCCGTTCAGCAGCTGCACCCGCTGCACCCCCGGTCCCGCGCCCTGCCGCGCGTTGGGGACCGCGAGCGCCGACACCTCGACCCCGGTCTCGAGCCCCATCGACTGGACGATCTCCCTGGGGATCCACGGGTCGCCGGCCTCGGCGTTGAAATCGTTGGCGGCCGACCGGAGGAAACCGTGCCCCTCCGGGGCCACCTGGAGGACGCCCTGCACCTCGGCCACGGCCTCGCCCACCGGGACGGGAGCGTCGGCCAAGCGCACCGGGCGCTGAAACGCGGCGCCCTGGCCGCCCCCCTGGCCTTGCGGGCGCGCGACCGCGACACCCCCATCGCCGCCCCCCCGCCCTCGTCGGCCTCGACGCCGCCGCTTGCGGTTCCCTCCCCCTCCGAAGCCGGGGGGCTGGTGATGATTCGGGTCGTCCATCGTTTCTCCTCGGCGGTAGGGAGGCTCTCCTCAGAGCCAGCCGCCCCTCCGCGCGATGTCGTAGCAGGTCGCGATCACGATCTCGTGGAGGGATGCGATCCCCTCCCCCGCGACCGTCGTCTCGATGCGCCAAGATCCCCCCTCGGACGAAGCCGAGAGGTAGGCGCCGGAAATGTCCCAGCGCCCGATGTGAAATTTCGGCGGCTCGAGCTCCGCCAGCGCCATGCGAAACAATCTGCCGTCGGCGAGAAGCAAGCTCGCCGGCGCTCCGGCGTCCCCCGCCTCCCAGGTCACGATCGCGGCGCCGTTCCCCGAGCCGTCATCGATCTCGGCCCAGCCGGCCCTGCGTCCGTCCTCATGCTTCGTTCGCACGCTCCACGTATGTCCGCCGCCGTGCACCACGAACGCCCCGGCTTCCGGAGCTCCCTCGACCGGCCCCCCTGGGGCGCCGTCGAGCCGGAAACCACCTCCCGCGCGGTGCGTCAGGCGCACGGCCGGACGTCGAGAGAACCGGAACCCATCACGAAGAGAAATCTCCGGTTTGGCGCGCGGCCCCTCGGGTTGAAGCTCGGGACGACGGGGCCCGGCCGCGATCGGCTGCGGAAGCGGCACTATACACCGGGCGGCCCGATTCGCCGGAAGGGGGCGGGGTGGGAGCCGGGGAAACCGAGGGCACGGCGGCCGGGGCCGCCGGATGCGCCTTGGGCGCTCCGGGTGCCGGCGGGGGGGGCTCCGGCGCCGGACGGACCACCCCCGCGCGCTCGATCTCCCGCAACGAACGGGCCGCCGCCGCCCGCACGAACTCGTTGGGATCGTGCCGGGCGGCATCCAACCCCTCGTAGGCCTGGGATTCGGTCACGCTTCCGAGCGCCTCCGCGGCGACGACACGGTTCTCCCAATCCGGGTCCGCGGAGGCCAGCCGGCCGATCCGGTCCACCTGCCCCAGCCCCTGGCGCCGCGCGGCCACTTCGAGCGCGACGCGGCGCACGTGGCGCACGGAATCGTCGAGGGCGTGGGAGAACGCCTCGACGGCGGCGGGATCGTCCACCGCCGCGAGGGCGTCGAGCGCCGAAGCTCGCACCTGCCACGCCGGATCGCCGGCGGCCTGGCTCGCGAGGCGCTTCACGAGCCTGGGATCGGGATTCGCGGCATCGATGCGGTCGCCCAGAATGCTCACGGCGGCGCCGCGAACGAGGGCGTCCGTGTCGTCGAGCGCCCGGTCGGCCATCTTGGCGGCGCGCTCCGCGTCGATCCCCCTCATGACCACGAGGGCGGTCGCCCGAACGTCCCGGTCGGGGTCGCCGAGCGCCGCTTCGATCCGGGCCTTGGAGCGATCGTCGACGCGGCGCTGCTCCTTGTAGAGAGAGCGAATCCGGGCGTCCACGTCGTGTCCGCACCCGCCGGCGAGGGCGACCACGAGCGCCGGCAAGATGGCTTTGGCGAGTTTCCGGAGGGTCGGCGAACCGCCACTCGGAACTACTTCCAAAGTCGTTGAATAGTCGATAAATAAAGTATTCATATGCGTTAAAAATCTGTTGCTGATGGCAGATGGACTATGTACATATTGAATCGTCGGGGAGGCACAGGAAGGATCAGGCCAATGCCTATACTTTCGGCCGAGAACAGTTTCCGGAAAGGCCTCGTGGCCCTGGTCGACGGAGACGCGGCGGCGGCCACGACCTGCTTCCAGTCGGCGATCCTGATCGAGAGGCAGCACGGCGTCACGCGACCTCAAATGCGGTACCTCTCCTATTACGGGCTGGCCCTCGCCTGCAGCCGAGGCGCCACCCCCGAGGCGATCCAGGCCTGCGAGACGGCGTCGCGACGGGACTTCTTCAACCCGGACCTCATCCTCAATCTGGGTCGCGTTTACGCGCTTGCCAACAAGACGACCAAAGCGCTCGCCGCCTTCGAGCGCGGGCTTGCGATGGCCCCGGGGCACAAGGTCATGCGCGCCGAGCTTTCGAAGCTCGACCGCCGCCAGGCTCCGCCCCTTTCCATCGTGTCGCGAAATCACCCGATCAACAAGATGCTCGGCCGCCTTCGGGAGGCCCTGCGCACCCCGATCGGGGGCCGTTCGACCGGCGCCCGCGCCGCGAATCCGTCCTAGCCGCGTTCCCCTGAGGACCCTCCCTCCTCCTACCGGGCGGCGCCGAGAAACGGCGCGCTCCCGGCGGCCCGGAAAACCCGGGCCGTTTTTTTTTGGGGACATTCCTCTAGACCGCCCTCTGCAGCCGGAGCCCGACGTACCGCTGCGCCGCCTCGGCGGCCTGAGGGAGATCGAGGCCGCGCGCGAGGTGGGTCGCGAGCGCCACGGCATGCGCGGAGGCGAGCCCGGCCACGCGGGGCGCGTGAACGCGCGCGGCGTCGAGCACGGTCGTCCGCCCGTCGTCGTCCATGACGTCCACGACGCGGTCGCGCACGAAGAGCCCGGTCAGCAGCACCGAGCGCGCGCCTGCCCCGCGCAGTGCGGCCGCGGCCCCTTGCGCGCCTTGCAGATCCTCGACGTCGGGGAGCGCGAACGCGCCGAGATCGGTCGCGCGGAGGACCAGGACCCGCGTGTAGGGAAGGAGGTGCCGTCGGGCCGCCTCGCGGGTCTCGTCGTCCAGCGCGAGCGCCGTGCCGACCCGCATCACGGGGGCGAAGACGAGGGAGCCGAGGTGGGCGGCGCGCAAGCGGTCGGCGAGGTGCTCTGTGGCGGCCCCTCCCCGCACGAGCCCCACGCGCACCGCGGCCGGGCGTCCGAGTGCCAGGGACGACTCGATCTGCCGCCCGACGAGGTCGTCCGCGAGCGGCTCGTAGGTGGCGGCGCCGCCGCGGTCGCGCCCGAGGATCGCGGTCGCGACACAGGCCGCGCGCCCTCCGAGCTCGGCGATCACCGCGGCGTCCGCGGCCAGCCCTTCGTCGGCGGAGACGTCTAAAGGCCCCACCGTGAGCACGATCGGCTCCCGGCTCACGGGCGCACCTCTTCGCCGGGAGCGCTTCGGTCTCCCCCGCGCACGGCGAACAGGAGATCGCGCGCCTCGCCCCAGGCCGCGAGGACGTTCAGGGCGCCCAGGCCCGAGATCAGCCCGCGGAGGAACCCGCTGCGGAGCCACGGGCCGGCGGTCGTCGGGAGATAGGGCGCGGTGGCGGCATGCCAGACCGGCGACCATGGGACCGCGATCAGGAAGAGCCCGAGGGCCGCGAAGACGTAGACGTGGAGCGCGGTCTGCAGGCGGCTCAAAGGAGTCTCCTCCTCCGGGATGGTACCAGCGACCACGGTCTACAATCCTGTCCGCGCCGGACGTTCGGCCGGACCGGACGAGGAGAATCCCGTGAGCCCTGTGCCGCTGCTCGACCTCAAGCCCCAGTTCGAGTCGATCCAGGACGAGATCCGGCGCACGGTGGACCGGGTGATCGCGTCCCAGCTGTTCATCCTCGGGAGCGAGGTCCAGGAGCTCGAGCGCGAGCTCGCCGTATTCGCGGGGGCGCGGCACGCGATCGGCTGCGCCTCCGGGACCGACGCCCTCGTCCTGTCCTTGCACGCGCTGGGCGTTCGCGGCGGGGACGAGATCGTGACGACCCCCTTCTCGTTCTTCGCGTCGGCGTCGTGCGCCGCCTTGCTGGGCGCGACCCCCGTCTTCGTGGACATCGACCCGGCCACGTTCAACATCGACCCGGCGAGGATCGAGGCGGCGATCACGCCGAAGACGAAAGTCCTCCTCCCGGTCCACCTCTTCGGCCAGTGCGCCGACATGGACCCGATCCTGGAGATCGCCGCGCGTCGCGGCTTGGCGGTGGTCGAGGACGCCTGCCAGGCGATCGGCGCGACCTATCGCTCGAAGCGGTTGGGAGGGGTTTTCGGGGCGGGCTCGATGGGAACGGCGGGCGCCTTTTCCTTCTTCCCTTCGAAGAACCTGGGGGCCTTCGGCGACGGCGGCCTGGTGACGACGAACGACGACGCGCTCGCGGCGAAGCTCCGGATGCTTCGCGTGCACGGCGAGCGGGAGCGGTACAAGCATCAAGAGATCGGGTGGAACAGCCGCCTCGACGCCTTGCAGGCGGCGATCCTGAGGGTGAAGCTCCCCCACCTCGAAGCCTGGTCGGCCGGACGGGTGCGAAACGCCGACCTGTACGACCGCCTGTTCCGGGAGGCGGGGCTCGTCGCGTCCGAAAAGGTGACGATTCCCGCCCGCGCCCCCGGCCGGGGGCACATCTTCAACCAGTACACGATCCGCGTCCGGGACCGGGACGCCCTGGGCGAGCACCTGAAGGCGCGCGGCATCGGGTGGGGGATTTACTACCCGATCCCGTTGCACCTTCAGGAGTGCTTCACGCGGCTGGGGTACCGGCCGGGCTCGATGCCGGAGGCCGAGCGCGCGGCGGCCGAGGTCCTCTCGCTCCCGATCTTCCCCGAGCTGGCGGCGGCGCAGGTGGCGGAGGTTGTGGAAGCCGTGGGCGCCTTCTACGGGCGTTGAGGGTTCAGGGTCGAGAGTTCAGGGTTGAGAGTCGAGAGACGCTCGACCCTTGACCCTCAACTCTCAACTCTTAACTTCCCCGAAGATCTCGCTTCGCCGGAACACCGCGTAAAACGGCCACGCCGAGAGCTTCTCGGCGCCCCCCTCCTCGCGATCGACGAGGCAGAGGACCGCGACGACCGTGTGTCCGGCCGCCTGGGCGGCCTCGATCGCCTGGAGGGTCGAGCCCGCCGTGGTCACCACGTCGTCCACGATGATCACGCGGCTCCCCGGCGCGAGGTTGCCCTCGATCCGCCGCCCGGTCCCGTGCTCCTTGGCTTCCTTCCGGACGATGAACGCGCGAAGAGGCGGCCCCTCGACGTGCGAGAGCGCCGCCACCGGGCCGACGATCGGGTCGGCGCCGAGCGTGAGGCCCCCGATCGCGTCGGCCTCGATCCGGTGCTTGCGGACCAGGCGGAGGATCTCCCGCGCGGTCAACCAGGCGCCGTCGGGGAGGAGTGTCGTCTTCTTCGAGTCGAAGTAGAAGTTGCTCTTCTTCCCCGAGGCCAGTGTGAAATCGCCGAACATCAGCGACTGTTCCTTGAGCAGCAACCGGAGTCTTTCCCTCTCGTCCTCCATCGGGCGTCCTTCCTTCCCCCTTGACGCGGGGTTTGCTATCTCCCTATTCTTCGCGCGGTGGTCGGCATGAAGAAGTTCGTGGCGATTTGTTTGGCTTCGCTCCTCGCCGCCCCGACCGTCACCCGGGCGGAAGGGTTCGGCGCCATTTCGGGTCGCATTCTCGTCGCGAACGGCGGCCACGCCGCGAAAGCGGTTTGGCTGGCCGACGCCGGCGGAGGTTCGTTGCTCCGGACGATCCCGGTCGCCCCCGACGGAACGTTCAGCACCGCGCCCCTCGCGGCGGGCCCGGTGGCGCTGGCCGTCCTAACCGACGAGGGGCTGTACACGGTGGAATCGCCCGTCACGATCTCTCCGGGAACGACGCGTTCCTTGAGCATCGCGCTCCGCGGCCGGGAGGATACCAAGCCGCCCAAGGAAGCCGCGCCGAAGAAGAAGAGCCTGGGAGTATGGAACAACCCGCTCTTCGCGTCCTTGATCGTCATCGGCGGCGCCATCGTCGTCGGCGTGGCCGTGGACCAACTCACCAACCAGAACACGAAGAAGACCCCGGTCTCGCCTTCCGTTCCGGGCGACTGACCCAAGGAGACGCGCGATGCCGACGTCCACGTTCCGCCGCACGATCGCTTCGTGGCTCGTCC
>JBGQLU010000063.1:0-20037 GCA_041500265.1 Acidobacteriota bacterium
ATGGAGCTGGCGGAGATGGCGGACATGGCGGGCGCCGGGGCCCGGGGTTTCTCCGACGACGGCAAGCCGGTCGCCACCGCCGGGCTCATGCGGCGCGCCCTCGAGTACGCGCGACTCTTCGACCTTCCGATCATCGACCACTGCGAGGAGACGACCCTCGTGGCGGGAGGGGTGATGCACGAGGGGCCCGTCTCGACGCGCCTCGGCTTGAAGGGATGGCCCGGGGTCGCGGAGGACATCGTCGTGCAACGCGACATCCTGCTGGCGGAGTACACCGGGGGACACGTGCACGTCGCCCACATGTCCACCGGCGGCTCGGCGCGCCTCGTCCGGCGGGCGAAGGACGCGCACCTGCGCGTGACCTGCGAGGTCACCCCCCACCACCTCGTCCTGACCGACGACGCGGTGGCCGGCTACGACGCGAGCGTGAAGATGAATCCGCCCCTCCGCGAGGCGGCGGACCGCGAGGCGCTCCTGGCGGCGCTCGCGGACGGGACGGTCGACGCGATCGCCACCGATCACGCCCCCCATCACGCCGACGAGAAGTGCGTCGAATTTTCCCGGGCGCCGTTCGGCGTCGTGGGGCTCGAGACGGCGGTTTCGATCGGGCTCGACCGGTTGGTCCACGGCGGGGTGATCGCGCTCTCGCGCTTCGTCGAGCTTCTCACCATCGGGCCGGCGCGCATCCTCCGTCTCGACAAGGGCACGCTCGCCCCCCGCGCCCACGCGGACGTGACGGTCCTCGACCTGGCGCGGGACGTTCGCGTCGACCCCGAGGCGTTCCGCTCGAGAAGCGCCAACACGCCGTTCTCCGGTTGGACGCTGAAGGGTGCGCCTGTGATGACGATCGTCGGCGGCCGCGTGGTGCACGACGGCCGCTGAGCCCACGGCCGCCCCCGCGATGCGAGCTCCGTTCCGCCGCGTCTTCGTCGTCGCCAACCCGATGGCCGGATTGACGCGCGGTCGTCCCGCCGGGGAGGCGGCCCTCCGCGCCGCGCGACGGGCCGGGGCGCGCGCGGAGCTGCACCGCACGTCGGGGCCGGGGGACGGAGAACAGGCGGCGGCCGCCGCGGCTAAGGACGGGTTCGATCTCGTGCTGGCGGCGGGTGGCGACGGCACCGCGTACGAGGTGGCGAACGGTGTCGCCGGGACCACGGCGGCGATGGGCGTCGCTCCCGCCGGGACGATGAACCTGCTCGCTCGCGTCATCGGCCTCCCCTTGGACCCGGCGCAGGCGGCGTACCGACTCGTCGCGTCGGGGAGCTGCCGGACGGTGAGACCCGGCCGGGCGAACGGCCGGTTGTTCCTCCTGATGGCGGGGACGGGGTTCGATGCCTGGGTCCTGCGGGCGCTCCTGGCCGGCGCCTCCGGAAAGCTCACGTTCCGGGACTACGTGCGCGGCGCGATCCGTGGGCTCGCGACGTTTCCGTTTCCGCGCCTGACGGTCGAGGGGGACGCCGGGTCGCTTTCCGCGCACACCGTGATCGTCGGGCGCGCCCCTTTGTATGGAGGGTTCCTCCGCCCCACGCCCCACGCGCGATTGGACGGAGACGTCCTCGAGCTGTGCGCGCTGGCGGGGGGAGCGGCCCGCCTCGCCCTGGCGCTGCCGCGCATGTGGTCGGGAGCCCACGGCGATGCGCCCGGGGTCACGCTCGCCCCGATCCGACGCGCGGTCCTGCGCGCCGACCGCGACGCGGTTCCGTTCCAGCTGGACGGCGAGCTGGCGGGGACCCTGCCGCTCGAGGTCGATCTCGCGGAGCGCACGATACGGATGGGCTGGCCCGAGCGTTGACGCCGCGAGCCGGCGAAGGGGACAATCGACCGTTCGATCCGCCGATTGAAAGAGGCGTTCCCATGCCCACCCCTCCGTCCTCCGTCTATCGCACCGAGATTCCCGGCCTCAAGCTGCAGGGCCGCGGCAAGGTGCGCGACGTCTACGATCTGGGAGACACGCTGCTCCTGGTGGCCACCGACCGGCTGTCCGCCTTCGATTGCGTGTTTCCCGACCCGATCCCTGGAAAGGGGAGGGTCTTGAACCAGATCTCGGCGTTCTGGTTCGAACGCACGCGGGAGATCGTTCCCAATCACGTCCTCGCGACCGACGTGTCGGCGTTCCCCGCCGCGTTGCGGCCGCACGACGCGCTCCTCGCCGGCCGCTCGACCCTGGCGATGAAGCTCGACATGATCCCGGTGGAATGCGTGGCCCGCGGCTACCTCGCGGGATCGGGGTGGAAGGAGTACCGGGAGCGCGGGACGATCTGCGGGATCGGCCTGCCCGCCGGCCTCGCGGAATCCGAGGCCCTTCCGGAGCCGATCTTCACGCCGGCGACCAAGGCCGCGAGCGGACACGACGAAAACATCGACTTCGAGGCCGTCGCCGATGTGGTGGGGCGCGAGACCGCGACGCGGCTAAGGTCGCTGACGCTCTCCGTGTACCGAGCCGCCTCCACGTTTTGCCTCGAGCGGGGGATCCTGGTGGCCGACACCAAATTCGAGTTCGGATTCGACCGCTCGGGAATCCTTCGGATCGCCGACGAGATGCTCACCCCCGACTCCTCGCGGTTTTGGCCCGCGGCCGCCTACCGTCCGGGCGGCCCGCAGCCCTCGCTCGACAAGCAGTTCGTCCGCGATTACGTGGAGTCGCTGGGTTGGGACAAGAAGCCCCCGGCCCCCTCGCTCCCGCAGGAGATCATCGAGGGTCTCCGCCGGCGCTATCTGGACCTTTTCGAGACTTTGACGGGCCGTCCCCTCGCCCCGGAACCGGGCCGAACCTGTTAACGTTTCAGGGCACCGGGGTGACGAATTCCGACCGCGAATCACCGTTCCGTTACCGCCGGAGTCGGGAATGGGCGCGTATCGCCGGGGAACGCATCTTGCAACGTTCGGACGCGAGCGTGGGTTGACGGTTCGCGACGGCGATGCTAGCCTTCGGCGGTTTTTCGGCCGGGGCGGCGGAAACGTCGGGCTTTCGGGTCGTCAGACCTCCTCAGGGAGGCCGGAGATGCCGAGGAAGTTCTACACGATCTTCATCCTGCCCCACGCCCACGCGCGTTTTCGGAAGCTCCACGTCTCCCGCAACTTCGTGCTCGCGGTCACGGCACTCGGCGTCATGATCGCCGGGGCGGCGGCTCTCGCTCCCCACCTGTTCTTCAAGACCAAGGCGCTCGCCGATCAGATGACGACCGTCGAGGCCGAGAACAAGACGCTCCGCCGCGACAAGCTCCAGTACGAGGCCTCGCTGGCTCAGATGGGGGAGCAGCTCGCCACCATCGAAAATGTCGCCGGAAAGCTCGCGCAGGCGGTCGGGTTGAAGGACCTGCCGTCGAACCACCCGGCGGGCGGCGTCGGGCCGGTCGGGCCGTTCAAGAACGAGCCCTTCGGCGAGGAGAGCGCCTCGCTGAAGAAGCGCCTCGAAAACCTCGACGCGTCGTTCGACCGCCTCGGGCAGGCCTGGGATCAACGGCTTCAGGTGCTCGCCTCGACGCCGTCCCTCCAGCCGGTCGGCGGGTTCTTCTCCGACGGCTACGGCTGGCGTCGCGACCCGATCGACGGCTCGCGCGAGTTCCACAAGGGGGTCGACATCGTCGCCCCTCCGGGAACGGCCGTCCACGCCGCCGCCGACGGCCTCGTGACCTCCGCGGGGCGGATGGCGGGATACGGATCGATGATCCAGCTCTCCCACGGATTCGGGATGGCGACCCGCTACGGACACCTCAGCAAGATCCTCGTCCGTCCGGGCGAGCGCGTGAAGCGCGGCGACGTGATCGGACTCGTCGGCTCCACGGGGCGCTCGACCGGCCCGCACCTCCACTACGAGGTGTTCCGGGCGGGGATGCAAGTCGATCCGAGGAAGTTCCTGGGCGACGGGGCGTTCTGATCCCGGCCCCTCGGGGGCCTCCGCCGAAAAGCTGCTAGTCTCGATGCGATGAGCGTCGACGACCCCGAGGATATCGATCCCGCGGTCCTCAAGGATCCGCTATCCGGGCCCGGCGAGACCCCGGCCGCGCTTCCGGTTCCCGCGGAGCGTGGCCTGGTCGCGGTCGACCCGTTCCGCCGCTACCTCGCGGAGATCAGGAAGTACCCGGCGCTCACGCGGGAGGACGAGCAGGAGCTGGCTCGGAGGTACCGCGAGTCCGGCGACCGCGACGCGCTGTTCCGCCTCGTGACCGGGAACCTGATGCTGGTCGTCCGCATCGCGCTCTCCTTCAGGCGCGCCGCGCGCAATCTCCTCGATCTGGTCCAGGAAGGGAATCTCGGGCTTCTCGCCGCGATCGACCGGTTCGACCCCGAGGTGGGCGTGAGGTTGCCGACCTACGCCGCCTGGTGGGTTCGCGCCTACATCGTGAAATTCCTGCTCGACAACGTCCGGCTCGTGCGCGTGGGCACGACGAACGCCCGCCGGAAGCTGCTGCGCAACCTCCGGCAGGAGAAAGCCAAGCTCGAGGCGCAGGGGTTCGACGTCGGCCCGCGGATGCTGGCCGAGCACTTCGGCGTCGCGGAGGAGGACGTCAAGGACGTCGAGAAGGCGCTCCACGCGAAAGACGTCTCGTTCGACGCGCCCGTCGGCGACCAGGACGAGCGGACGCGCGGGGACGTGTTCGCCGCTCCCGGACCCACCGTCGAGGAGGACGTCGCGCGGCGCGAGCTCCAGCAGAAGGTCCATGGGGCGATCGCGAAGTTCCGGAAGGGACTCGGGGATCGCGAGCGCATGATCTTGGACGACCGGCTTTTGTCCGACGACCCGGTCACCCTCCAAGTGATCGGCGAGCGATTCGGCACGACTCGCGAAGCCGTCCGGCAGGCGGAGACCCGCCTGATGGACCGCCTCAAAAGCTTCCTCAAGGAGGAAATGGGGGATCTGGCGAGCATCCGGATCGGTCCCGACTGAGCCGCCCCCCGCGAGGTCTCCCCTCGCGTGGACTAGAATGCGCGCCCTGCGGCTCCGGCCCCATCGAGGAGATTGCGATGCCCTCTGATCCGATGCCCCGTTCGGTCCCGGTCGTGCTCGCGGCGATCCTGCTGGCGCTCGCCGTCGCATGCGGCCCCCCGAAGAAGCAGCCGGTCGATCCGGCCCAGGAGACTTCGCAGCAAGTCCGGCTGGCCGAGTCGTACTACCGCGCGGGACGGGTCACCGAGGCGCTCGGAATTCTCCAGAAGGCGGTCGACAAGGAGCCTACGAACGCCTCGCTGCGGAACTACTACGGCCAGCTCTGCTTTCTCGCCGGAAGGAACGACGAGGCGGAGAAGGCGTTCGTGAAGGCGCTCGAGATCGATCCGTACATGACCGACGCGCGGAACAACCTCGGCTCGGTCTACGACGCGAGCGGACGGAAGGACCTCGCCGAGGAGCAGTACAAGAAGGCCGCGGAGGATGCGTCGTATCCGACCCCGGAGAAGGTCGCGCTCAATCTCGGGCTCCTCTACGCCTCGGAGGGGCGGAACGAGGAGGCGATCGCGCAGCTCCGCCACGCGGTCGAGATCAACCCGAAGTTCTGGCGCGGCCACTACGAGCTGGCCTCGACCCTGGACAAGGGCGGCAAGCTCGCGGAGGCCGCGCGGGAATACGAGGTCGCCCTGCCGGATTACAAGACCTCCGGCGAATACCACTACCGCCTGGGGCTCGTCTACATGAAGCTGAACGACGCCGACAAGGCGCGAGAGCACCTGACGCGTTGCGAGGAGATCGCCCCCGGGAGCGAGAACGCCTCGAAGGCGTTCGATCTCTTGAAGATGCTTCCCTAGGCCATGGCGTTCGATGCCTGGAGCAAGCTCGTCCGGGGTCTCGCGAAGACCCGCGAAGGGATCGCCGGCACCCTCCGGTCCGCTTTCGGAACGGCCACGGTGGACGAGTCGGCCTTGGAGGATCTCGAGACCGGCCTCCTGGCCGCCGACCTCGGGCCGGAGCTCGCCGCCGAGGTCGTCGAGCGGCTCCGCCGCGACGCGCGCGCGGGGAAGCTTTCCGGCCAGGATCTGCGTGACGCGCTCCGGCGGAGCCTGCGTGAGGCGCTCGATGGGGCTCCGCCGACTCCCGCGCATCCGGTCCCGCGCCCCCGCGTCGTGTTCGTGGTCGGTGTGAACGGCGGGGGCAAGACCACGACGATCGGCAAGCTCGCGGCGCGCGAGCGAGCCGCCGGACGGTCGGTCGTGGTCGTCGCGGCGGACACGTTCCGCGCCGCCGCGATCGACCAGCTCCAGCGATGGGCCGAGCGCTCGGGCGTCGAGGTCCTGCGCCAGCGGGAAGGGGCGGATCCGTCGGCCGTGGTGTTCGACGCCTTGCGCGCCGCGCGGGCGAGGGAGGTCGACACGGTGCTGGTGGACACGGCCGGACGGCTCCACACCAAGGCGCCGCTCATGGCCGAGCTCGAGAAGATGGCCCGGGTCGCCGCCCGCGAGATCGCCGGAGCGCCCCACGAGGTCCTGCTCGTCGTGGACGCCACCACCGGCCAGAACGGTCTCCGCCAGGCTCGGGAGTTCACGAAGGCGGCTCCGGTCACGGGGATCGTGCTCACGAAGCTCGACGGCACCGCCAAGGGGGGGATCGCGCTCGCGATCCGGAAGGATCTCGGCGTTCCCATCCGGTTCGTGGGGGTAGGAGAGACGGTGGACGATCTCCTCGACTTCGACGCCGACGCCTACGTCGAGGGGCTGCTGGGCGGGGCGACGGAGGCGGCATGACCGATCGCGAAGGGGTGGCCCAGGCGCTCGCCCTCGCCGCGTTCGGCGAAGGAACGGCCCGCCCGAACCCGCTGGTCGGTTGCCTGGTCGTGAAGGACGGCGCCGTGGTGGCCTCGGGGTACCACCGCGCGGCGGGAGAGCCGCACGCCGAGGTCATGGCCCTCGGGGCGGCCGGCGAAGCGGCGCGCGGGGCGACCCTCTTCGTCAACCTCGAGCCCTGCGCCCACCACGGCCGGACTCCGCCGTGCGCCGCGGCGATCGCGAGGGCGGGGATCGGCCGGGTCGTGGCGGCCATGCGCGACCCCAACCCGCTCGTGGACGGTCGCGGCATCGAGGCGCTCCGCACCGCGGGAATCGCCGTGACGGTGGGCGTCCTCGAACAGGAGGCTCGGGACCTAAACGCGCCCTTCGTTTCCGTTCACGAGCGCCGCCGTCCGTGGGTGACCCTCAAGGCCGCCGCCACCCTGGACGGCCGGATCGCCGCGTCCGGGGGAAGCTCCACCTGGGTCACGGGCGAGGCCGCGAGGCGGCACGTCCAGAGGCTGAGGCTCGCGCACGATGCCGTCCTGGTCGGGGCGGCGACCGTGCGCCGGGACGATCCTCGGCTGACGGTGCGTCTTCCCGGCGCCGCGGCCACGAGGCTGCGCGTCGTCCTTTCTCGCTCGCTCGATCTCGATCCGCGCTCCCGGGTCTTCGTCCGCCAAGGCGACGCCGCGCCGCGGACGCGCGTCTACACGACGGCCGGCGGCGTCGATCCCGGGACCACGCCCCTGCGTGACGTCGCCGAGGTCGTCGCCGTCCCCGGCGGGCCCGCGGGGCTCGACCTCGCGGCGGTGCTCGGCGATCTCGCGCGCGCGGGCGTGCAGGCGGTCCTCGTCGAAGGAGGCGGGACGACGCTGGGGGCGTTCCTCTCGGCCGGGCTGGCCGACGAGATCGCCCTCTTCATCGCACCCGCGTTCTTCGGTGCCGTGGGATCGACGCCGCTTCTCGATCTCCCCGCCGTTGCGGATCCCCGGCGCGCGTGGCGCCTCGACGTGCGGCGGCGGGTGCCGATCGGGGAGGACCTCCTCGTCGTCGGGCGCCCGGCGGGCGCCTGATGTTCACCGGTCTGATCGAGTCGCTCGGGCGGGTGGTCCGCGCGACCCCCCGTGCCGGGTCCGTGAGGCTCGCGATCCGCTCTGGCCTTCCGGTCGCCGACATGCGGGACGGCGAGAGCGTCGCGGTCGACGGCGTCTGCCTCACGGTGGCGCGCCGCGAAGGCGACCTCTTCGAAGCCGACGCCGTTCCGGAGACTCTGTCGCGCACCACCCTCGCCGCCCTGCGTCCCGGGGATCCCGTGCACTTGGAGCGTGCGCTCGCGCTCTCCGACCGGCTCGGGGGGCACCTCGTTCAGGGGCACGTCGACGCCGTCGCCCTCGTCCTGGGCCTCGTCCGCCGGTCGGGCGACGTGAGGCTTACGGTCGCGCTGCCCGCCGGGCTCCGCGGCTTCGTCGTCCTGAAGGGCTCGATCGCCCTCCACGGCGTGTCCTTGACCGTGGCCGCCGTTCGGGCGCGGAGCTTCACCGTCGCCCTCATTCCCGAAACGGTCGCGAGGACCACCTTGGGCTCCGTTCGGCCGGGGACGAAGCTCAACGTGGAGGTCGACCTGTTGGCGCGGTATCTTGATGGCTTGATGCGAGCGCGCGGCCCGGCCTCCCCGGGGGCGCGGTCCCGCACGAGGCGTGGATGAGCCTTCCCGACGACGAGCTTCACTTCGCCACGGTCGACGAGGCCCTCGCGGACCTGCGCGCGGGGCGGGTGATCGTGATCTTGGACGACGAGGACCGCGAGAACGAGGGCGACCTGGCCTGCGCGGCCGAGCACGTCACGCCCGACATCGTCAACTTCATGGCCACCCACGGCCGCGGCCTGATCTGCCTCCCGATGACCGCCGAGCGGCTCGACGAGCTGCAGATCCCGCCGATGGTCCAGGAGAACACGGCGCGTCGCGGCACGGCGTTCTGCGTCTCGGTCGAAGCGCGCCAGGACGTCACGACCGGCATCTCCGCCGCCGATCGCGCGCGCACGATCCGGGTCGCCGTCGCTCCGGGGACACGCCCCGAGGACCTGGCGCGTCCGGGACACGTCTTCCCGCTTCGCGCCCGGGCCGGAGGCGTCCTCAAGCGGGCGGGACATACGGAGGCGATCGTCGATCTCTGCCGCCTCGCCGGCCTGCGGCCGGCCGGCGTCGTCTGCGAGATCATGAACGCCGACGGCACGATGGCGCGCCTTCCGGAGCTGATCCCCTTCGCCAAGGCGCACGGGCTGAAGCTCCTCACGATCGCCGATCTCATCCGGCATCGCATGAGCCACGAGCGCCTCGTCACGCGGGTCGCCTCGCCGACGCTCCCGACCGAGCACGGATCGTGGACGATCCACGCCTTCCACACGGAGCTCGAGGACCGGACGCACGTCGCGCTCGTCATGGGCGACCCGAAGCCGGACGAGCCGACGCTCGTGCGGGTGCACTCGGAATGCCTGACCGGCGACGTCTTCGGATCGACCCGGTGCGACTGCGGGTCGCAGCTCCACCGAGCGATGGAGCTGATCGAGACCGCGGGGACGGGAGCGATCCTCTACCTCCGTCAGGAAGGGCGCGGCATCGGCCTCGCCAACAAGCTCCGCGCGTACGAGCTCCAGGACCGCCACCACAAGGACACCGTTGAGGCCAACTTGGCCCTCGGATTTCGCGCCGACCACCGCGACTACGGGGTGGGAGCTCAGATCCTCTACGATCTGGGGATCCGGCGGCTCCGCCTGATGACCAACAACCCCGGCAAGTACGTCGCCCTCAAGGGCTACGGCCTCGAGCTGGTCGAGCGGGTCCCGCTCGAGGCCTCCCCGCTCGAGGGGAACCGGAAGTACCTCGAGACCAAGAAGCGCAAGCTGGGACATCTCCTCGAGAAGGTCTGACCGGAGATGTTCGACACTCTTTCCGAGCGCCTCCGAGGCGTCTTCGACAAGCTGCGCGGCCAGCCGCGCATCACCGACGAAGTCTTGGACGCGACGCTGCGCGAGATCCGCTTGGCGCTGCTCGAGGCGGACGTCCACGTCGGCGTGGTTCGGGCGCTGCTCGACGGGGTGCGAGCGAAGGCCAAGACGGAGGCCGTTCTCAAGAGCCTCACGCCGGGCCAGCAGGTCGTGGCGATCGTCCGCGACGAGCTCACGGCGGTGCTCGGCGCCGACGAGGCGGCGAGGCTCCGCTTCGCCTCGAACCCGCCGACCGTCATCTTTCTCGTCGGTCTGCAGGGCTCGGGGAAGACGACCACCACCGCGAAGCTCGGACTCTGGCTCAAGAAGGCCGGCCGGTTTCCCTACCTCGTTCCGGCCGACGTCAGCCGCCCGGCTGCGATCGAGCAGCTCGTGCGCGTCGCCGGATCGGTCGGCCTCAAGGTGCACGATCACGACGGGTCGAAGCCGCCCCTGACGATCGCGCGCGAGGCCGAGGCGGAAGCCCGGCGGAGCGGGTACGACACGCTGCTGGTGGACACGGCCGGACGCCTCCACATCGACGACGCGTTGATGGACGAGCTCCGCGGGTTGAAGACCACGCTCCACCCTCAGGAGATCCTCTTCGTCGCCGACGCGATGACCGGTCAGGACGCGGTGCGCTCGGCGGGGGAATTCCACAAGGTCCTGACGCTCACCGGCGTGATCCTCACCAAGATGGACGGGGATTCGCGCGGGGGCGCCGCCCTCTCGATCCGTCACGTGACGTCGGTCCCGATCAAGTTCGTCGGCACCGGCGAGCGTCCGTCGGAGTTCGAGCCGTTTCACCCGGACCGCCTGGTCGGTCGCATCCTGGGCATGGGGGACCTCCTCGGGCTGATCGAGAAGGCGGAAGAGGCGATCGACGTCGAGCAGGCGGCGGCGCTCGAAAAGAAGCTCCGGAAGAGCGAGTTCACCCTCCAGGATTTTCGCGATCAGCTCAGGACCTTGCAGAAGATGGGCCCCCTGTCGGGGGTCCTATCGATGCTCCCGGGCATGGGGGCCTTGAAGCAGGCCGACCTGGACGACGGCGCGCTCAAGGGGATCCTGGCGCTCGTGGACTCGATGACCCCCGCGGAGCGGAATCGCCCGGAGATCCTCAACGGAAGCCGGAAGAAGCGGGTCGCCCGCGGATCGGGACGGAGCGTCCAGGAGCTGAACCGGCTGCTCAAGCAATTTGTCCAGATGAAGCGGATGATGAAACAGGTCCAGGCGGCCAAGGCTGCCGGGCGCGGGTTCCGGCTGCCGTTTCTCGGCCGGTAGGAAGGGCCCGGGACCTTCCGCTCGGCCTTTTTCCCCCTCCCTGCTATATTGTTGCCTTTGCTGACATTAGGGTCAGGAGGAGAAGGCACGTGCTGAAGATCCGCCTCAGACGGATGGGATCGCGCCAAGATCCCTTTTACCGGGTCGTCGTCTCGGAAGCGCGCCGGACGCCCAAGAGCAGCTTCCTCGAAACGCTCGGGACGTACGACCCCTCGACGCAACCGGCGACCATCCGCCTGGACGTCGCCAAGGCCGAGGCCTGGATCCAGAAGGGGGCCCACGCCAGCGAAACGGTCCGGAGCCTCCTCGCTAAGGCGAAGACCGCCGCGGTCTGACCCGCCGGGAACGGGCGACATGAAGGAGCTGTTGGACCTCATCGCCAGGGGACTCGTGGATCATCCGGACGAGGTCCGGGTTACCGAGGTCGCGGGGCAGCAGGACACCGTGCTCGAACTCCGCGTCGCCCCGGGCGATCAAGGCAAGGTCATCGGTAAGCAGGGACGCACCGTCCGCTCGATCCGCACGATCCTCGCGAACGCGGGAGCATCGTCGCGTCAGCGCGTCGTCCTCGAGATCCTCGAGTGAACGGCGCGGGGGCGCCCCTGCCGGTGGGACGCGTGACGGGCTTTAGAGGCACGCAGGGAGAAGTGACGGTGAGGGTGGTTTCCGGGAATGCGGCGAGATGGACCCACTTGCGGCGCGCCGTGCTGCGCGGCGCGGGGGATGCCGCCGCCGGCGCCCAACGCGAGGTCGTCTCCGCGCGGGCCTATCGGGACCGGCTGGTGCTGAAGTTCCGGGGCATCGACGATCCGAGCGCGGCCCAGGCGCTGCGCGGCCTCGAGATCGCTGCGGTCGCCGAAGACGTTCCCACGCTTCCGAGCGGCGTGTATTGGATCGAGCAGTTGATCGGGGCGCTCGTCGAGGATTCCGCCGGACGCGCCCTCGGGCGCGTCGAAAACGTGATCGAGACCGGAGGGGCCGATCTCCTGATCGTGCGCGACGCCGCGCGCGGAGAGATCCTCGTGCCCCTCGCTCAGGAGATCGTGACCGAGATCGACCTTCATTCGGGGACCATACGCGTGCAGCTCCCCGAGGGGCTCCTAGACGTCAACGTGGAAGGAAGCGGACGGTGATCTTCGACGTCGTGACGCTGTTTCCAGGGATGTTTCAGGGTCCGCTGGACGACGGGATGCTCGCCCGCGCGCGCCGCGCGGGGCGCGTCGCGGTGCGCGTCCACGATCTGAGACGTTGGGGCGTCGGCCCGCAGCGGCAGGTCGACGACGCTCCTTTCGGAGGGGGCGGCGGCATGGTGTTGAAGCCCGAGCCGTTCTTCGAGGCGGTCGCCTGGATACGCGAGCAGACCCCGCGGGAGCCGGAGCGCGTGATCCTCCTCTCCCCCCAGGGCGCGCCCCTCGACCACGACAGCGCCAAGCGTCTGGCCGGTTACGAGCGTCTTACGCTCCTGTGCGGGCGGTACGAAGGGGTGGACGACCGCGTTCGCGAGGCGCTCGCCGACGAAGAGGTGTCCGTGGGGGACGTCGTGGTGACCGGCGGGGAGCTTCCGGCGCTCCTCTTGATCGATGCCGTGTCCCGCCTCGTCCCCGGCGTCCTGGGGAACGCGGCCTCCGCGAACGAGGACTCGTTCGCCGCCGGGCGCCTCGACTGGCCGAGCTTCACGCGCCCCGCCGCCTATCGCGGGCGAGCGGTGCCGGAGGTGCTTCTGTCGGGGGACCACGCCGCGATCGCCCGGTGGCGCGACGGCGCCGCCCGCGAGGCGACCCGCGCCAAGCGACCCGACCTGATCGAATCTTCGAACTCTACGTCGGCGTCCCGCGGGCGCCAGCGAGGTCCGTCATGAACGTCATGAGAACGATCGATGCGGAAGGATTGAAGAAGGACGTGCCGGTCTTCCGACCGGGCGACCGGGTCAAGGTCCACGTCCGGGTCGTCGAAGGAGACAAGTCCCGGATCCAGGTCTTCGAAGGGGACGTCACGAGCCGGAGAGGCCAGGCCGGAACGCGCGCCACCTTCACCGTGCGGAAGACCTCCGGCGGGGTCGGGGTCGAAAGGATCTTCCCGGTCCACTCCCCGATCGTCGAGAAGATCGAGGTCGTGCGCTTGGGCAAGGTGCGGCGCGCCAAGCTGTACTACTTGCGCGACCTCGCCGGAAAGAAGGCGAGGATCCGGGAGCGCCGCGACCGGTAGCGCGCGATGGCCCTCGATCGAGAGAAGACGTTCGCGAGCGCGGAGCGCCTCCTGAAGCAAGGCAAGGTCAAGGAGGCGCTGGACGAGTGTCGCCGCTTGGCGGAGGACGCGCCTCGCGACCTGCTGATGCTGAACCGCGTGGGCGACCTCCTTGCCCGCAGCGGGCGGGGCGGGGAGGCGATCGTCTACTACGAGAAGATCGCGGAGCAGTTCTCGGCGTCGGGGTTCTATCCGAAGGCGATCGCCATCCTCAAGAAGGTGGTCAAGGTCGATCCGGGCCGGCTCGAGGCTCTGGTTCACCTGGGCGAGCTCAACCTCAAACAGAAGCTTCCCGGGGAGGCGAGGGCATGGCTCCTCCAGGCGGCCGACGCCTACGTGCGCGGCCGACAGTTCGCGAAGGCGCGCGAGGTGTACGAGAAGCTCGCCGCCGCGGAGCCGGACAATTTCGTCAACGGCGTCCGTCTGGCCGAGGCGCGCGCGGCGGAAGGGGACGGCGAGCGGGCCGGTCGCGAGCTGCTCGCGCTCGGCGGACGGATGCTCGCTGCGGGGCGGATCGAGGACGCCGATCGCACCCTCCGGCGGGCGGCCGAGCTCCTGCCGGGCCGCGCCGAAGGGTTTCTCGGTCTTGCGCGCGCGCACGCGGCCGCGGGGCGGCGCGATGAGGCCCTGCGCTTCGCCGACCAGGCGTGGGCCACGGGAAGCGGGGCCGAGCCGGTCGCGGGCGATTTGCTGCTCCTCTTCGAGCACTTGTCCGCCGAGCCACGGGCGGCGGCACTTCTCGCCGACCCGAGGTCGGACGCGATCGCCGACGACGCCGTCGAGGAGGCGTTCCGCGGTGCCGTGACGCGCGGCGCGGCGGAGGCGATGTGGTCGCGCCTGATGCCGCTCGTCGACCGCTGGGGGCGAGACAAGAAGTTCGACCGCGCCGTCCGGCTGCTCGAGCGCCTCGCGCGCCTCGAGGACGGCGGAAGTCTGCGCACACTCGAGCAGATCGTGGAGCTCCGCAAGGCCGAGGGAATCAAGCCCCAGGCGGCACGCGCCATCGAGCGTCTCGCGCGCGCCTACCAGGCCCAGGGGCAAGCCGCCCGCGCCGAGGCCTTGCTCCCGACGCTGAAGCTGTTCGATCCGACGTCCCCGATGCTCTTGGTCGGCCGTACGGCGGCCGCAGCACCGCCGGCCGCCGAGCCGGCGCCGGCGAAACCCGCGCCCGTTCCGGCGGCACCTGCGGGCGCCGACGGGGTGATCCCGGTGGCGTTCGAGGCGCCGGCGGTGCCGCTCACCCCGGCGGACGAAGAGTTCGTCGGCGGGCACCTCACCGAGGCGGAGGTGTTCGAGAAGTACGGCCTCCACAACGAGGCGCTCGCCCAGCTCCGGGAAGTCACGCAGCGGTTTCCCGGGCACGTCGTCGCTCAGGACAAGTTGGTCGGCTTTCTCCGGACGCAGGGAGACCGCGGCGCTCTGCGCGATGGACTCGTGGCCTTGGCGCTGGCGCGCCGCGCGGCGGGGGACGCCGAAGGGGCGCGCCGCGCGTCCGGTGAAGCCTCGAGCCTGGGCGGAATCGAGAGCGGAGTCCGCAAAGCTCTGGAGCAGCTCGGGCTGCTGGTCGCGACGTCGCCCTCCGCGGCCCCTCCGGCGGCCCCGAGAGTCGCGGCCCCGGCGCCCCCTCCGCCGCCGCCGTCTCCGGCACCCGCCCGGAGCGCCGCCCCGAAGCCGCGGGAGTCGCCTCCGCCCGCTCCCGTGAGCCGGCAGGAAGAGGAAGAGCTCGAAATCCTGTTCGACGATGCCGACGACGTCGTCGTCCCCGCGGCGGCAGAGGCGGGGAGCGAGGTTCTCGAGGAGATCGAGTTCTACATCTCGCAGGGGATGGGCCAGGACGCACTGGCCCGCATCGCCGAGCTGCGCGCCTCGGGCCGAGGGGGCGGCGATCTCGACGGGCTCGAGGCGCGCGCGCGCGGCGGGGTCGCCGGCCCGGGCCGGGACGATGCGGTGGTCGAGGACAAGCTCGACGAAGAGGATCTCTCGTCGATCGCGGCGGCGCTCGAAGCCGAGTACGGCGCGGGCCACGCGGCGGCGACCCCGACCCCGGCCGAGCCGGAGGCGGAGCAATCGGTCGACGAGGTCTTCGCGGCGTTCAAGGAGCACGTCCGGAGCGAGGTCGAGGGGGAGGACTTCCGCACGCACTACGACCTCGGCATCGCCTACAAGGAAATGGGCCTCCTGGACGATGCGGTCGGCGAGTTCGAGCTGGCCGCGCGCGCTCCGGAGATCTACCGCGAGGCCTGCAGCATGCTGGGACTCACGCACCAACAGCGCGGCGATCCGGCGGAGGCGATCCGCTGGTACCGCGCGGCCCTGGCGGCCCCCGCCGAGGCCGACGCACCCCTGTCGGGGCTGCGCTACGATCTGGCGGAGATCCTTCTGGCCACCGGCGACGCAACTGGGGCCTACGAGCTCTACGCGCAGGTCCTGGCGGTCGAGCCGACCTATCGCGACGTGAGGGATCGCGTCGCCGATCTGAAGTCCCGCCTCCGCCTCTGATCGCCTATACTCCCGCACGGGGTGGCCGTCGACGACCGAGGAGGGTTTCATGCCGCTCCCGCTCGCCCTCGTCTTCGACAGTCATGAGGACATCCGCACGCGCGCGTTGGACGCGCTCGCCGGATGCGGATTCGAGCCGCTCGCCGCGACCGCCCCTCAGGAGGCGCTGGAGTTCTTCCGCGCGCGCCCGATCGCGGCGGCGATCCTCGGGATCGCGTCTCCCGCCGAGTCGCTGTTCGATCTCCTCGGCCGCGGCCTCAAGCTCCGGCCGAGAGCGGTGGTGGCCGTCCTCGATTTCGGCGGAAGCCTCCGCGCGCTCGAGGCCGCGCGCGCCGGGGCGTTCGAGCTTCTCTCCCGTCCGCCGGATCCCGATCGACTAGCCGCCTTCGCTCTCCGGGCGGCGGCGCAGGTCCGGCTCCTGGAGGAGGTTCGTCGAGCCGGGCTCGACGCCTCCGCCGGCGGCCCCGAGCCGATCGTGGGGCGCTCGGAGGCGATCGAGCGCGTCCGCAGGAGCATCGCGCGGCTGGCGGAGGGTCCGGGGCCGGTCCTCTTCGTCGGCGAGCCCGGGGCCGGTCGGCGACACGCCGCGCGGGCCCTGGCCGCGAGGTGGGGGTTGGAGCCGGAGATCGTGGCCGGGGGATCGCCCGATGCCGAGACCCGCATCTTCGCCGGTCTTCCCGCCGTCCACGTGGCCGATCTCGAGAGCCTCCCGTGGCGCGCCCAGGAGCGTCTGGCGGAGGCGTTGGCGGCGCGCCGGGGCGCGATGCGGCTCACGGCATCGACGTCGCTCGACCCCCGGACGGCCGCCCGCGAGGGGCGGCTGCATGCCGGGCTCGTCGGAGCGTTCGGAGCCTCGGTGGTCGAGATCCCGCCGCTCCGCGAGCGACCCGAGGACGTGCCGCTGCTCGCGCGGTCGTTCGTCGAAGGGCTGCGGCGCCTGAACGCGCTTCCGCCGATCGCGCTGGCCCCCGAGGCGGTCCGCGCTCTCGAGGGATCGTCCTGGTCCGGGAACGTGCGGGACCTTCGGAACGCGGTGGAGACCGCGATCATCGTGGCGTCCGACGGCATCGTGCGCGAGACGGATCTTCCGGCGGCGTTGCGCGAAACGGAGACGCCCGCCGCCCATGCTCCTGGATTGCGCGCCGACCGGAGCTTCCGCGAGGCCAAGCGCGCCGTCGTCCACGCTTTCGAACGCGTGTACTTGACCGATCTCTTGGAGCGACATCGCGGCAACGTGACCGGGGCCGCGTCGCGGTCGGGGATGCTCCGCTCGGCTCTCCAGCGCCTCCTTCGCAAGCACGACCTGCGCTCCGCCGCCTTCAGGCCGCACCTGGACGACGACGCCCCGGGTCCCACGCCGGCATGACCGACCCGCCGCCCGATCCCTCCCGCGCGCCGTGGCGGCTTCTCGTCGACCCGCCGCGGGACGGGGCCTGGAACCTGGCGGTGGACGAAGCGCTTCTCGAGTCCTACGGCGCCGGCGCACCCCACCGGCCGCCGACGTTGCGCCTGTACGGATGGTCGCCGGCGGCGGTCTCGCTCGGGCGCTCGCAGCCCGCCTCGGATGCGCACGACCCCACGGTGCTGGAGCGCTGGGGGATGGACCTGGTGCGGCGGCCGACCGGAGGGGCCGCCGTCCTGCACGAGCACGAGAGGACCTACGCGCTCGTGGGGTCCGTCGGCGGTCGAGACTTTCCCGGCGGCGCCGTCGACACGTACCGGAGGGTGGCTCGCGCGATCGTCCTCGGATTGGCGCGCCTCGGTATCGAGGCCGCCGCCGAGGCCCCCGTCCGCGAGCGCGCGGCTGCGCGCGGGCCGGTTTGTTTCGACCGCCTGGGGCCTCACGAGATCGCGGCGGCGGGGCGGAAGCTCGTGGGCGCGGCGCAGGCCCGAAGGCGGCGCGCCTTCCTGCAGCACGGGTCGATTCCGTTCCGCCTCGACGCCGCCCGCCTGTCGGCGGCCTTAGGGGCCGACGCCGACCCGGAGCGGTTCACCGACCTCGCGAGCGCGGCCGCGCGGCCGGTCGACGCCGAAGCACTCGATGCCGCGCTCGTCGCCGGATTCGAGGAGGCATTCGGGTCCACCTTGCGACCCGGCGAGCTGGAGCGGGAGGAATCCCTGCGCGCGGCGGAGCTGCGCTGCTGGAAATACGACTCGAAGGCGTGGACGATGACGGGCCGGATCGGCGAGCGCGAGCGCCGCTGGGGGCCCGCGTTGTCGGGTTGAGGCTCAGTCCTTCCGGGTCGCGTCCCCCAGGAGCACGATCTCGGCCGGCCGTCCGTCCTTCCCCACGAGCGGGGTCGTGTCGACCTTCCCCTCGAGGACCGCCGGCAGGCGCGTCGTGTGGCCGGCGACGAGGCGCACGGGGAGCGACGTGGGACCGTTCTCGCCGGGGGCGGTGATCGTGCGCCGCGCGGAGTCCACCTGGATCGTCGGCTCGTCGCGCAGGAGGTCGGTCAGGTCCTCGTCGGGTACCGAGAGCGCCCCGTCGTCGTCGAGGGCGTAGCGGGCGAGGATCCACGGCATCTTCAGGCGGGCGTGCTCGGAGGCCGAGCAGGAGGCCGTCGGCCCGGTCCCTTGCACGTAAGTCTCCGAAAGGAGCTCTGTGCATCCGGCGGCGTCGTTGGCGCGCAGTCCGGTCGTCCGGTCGATCGTGACGCGCTCGATCCCCTCGGGCTCGGGGAACGGGACCGGGGGAACGTTGCGGAACGCCCCCTCCATGAACGACTGCCAGATCGGGAGAGCGGCGCGGGCGCCGGTTTCGCGGGACCCGAGGCTTTTCTTCTGATCGAAGCCGACCCACACGCCGACCACGAGATCGGGGGTGTAGCCGATGAACCAGGCATCGGTGCTGTCGTCGGTCGTCCCGGTCTTTCCCGCGAGCGGGCGGCCGAGCGTGGCGGCGGCCGCGCCGGTGCCGTCGGTGATCACCCCCTCGAGGAGGGAGTTCATCACGGCCGCCACCTGCGGCGAGAGCGCCTCGATCGAGCCGGGCTGGACCCGCTCGAGGGAGGCCCAGGAGCGGTCCTTCACGTCGGTGTAGAGATGGGGCTCGACGCGCACTCCTTGATTCGCGAACGCGCCGTAGGCGCTCGTCATCTCGAACAAGCTCACCTCGAACGCGCCGAGCGCCATCGAGGGGAACGGCCGCAGCTCCGTGGTGAGCCCGAGTCGGCGCGCGAGGTCGATCACCGGCCGGTAGCCCGTCCGGTCCAGGACCTTGACCGCGGCGATGTTCGCGGAGTGCTCGAGGGCGGAGCGAAGCGTGAGCAACCCGTAGTACTTCGATCCGTAGTTCTCCGGCTGGTAGACGGTGTAAGTGCCGGGCTCGACGAACGCGGTCGGCGCGTCGAGGACGCGGTCGGACGGGGTGAGGCCCCGCTGGAGCGCGGCGGCGTAGACGAACGGCTTGAACGACGATCCCGCCTGGCGGCGCGCCTGGAGGGCGCGGTCGAACTCGCTGCGGCGAAAATCGAAACCGCCGACGAAGGCGCGGACGTCTCCCGTGGCGGCGTCCAAAGCGACTAGCGCCGCCTCCGCGCGCGGCTCCTGCTCGAGCGCGAAGACCGCGCCGCCGGGTCCTTTCGCGGAGACGACGCGCGCGCGGATCACGTCCCCCGGCCGGACGAGGGCCGCAGGATCGCTCCGGCCGGTCCAGGCGACGGAGTCGGGGTCGAGCACCCCTTCCAGGGACCCGGCCTTGATCCGTGCCCGCCCACGGGAGGTCTGGAGGACGACGGCGTCGTAGACGCCGCCTTCGGCGACCCCGTCCCGCCACGACGCCGACGCCCAGCTCGCGGGCTCCTGCCCCGCGGGCACGCGGTCGATGCGGCCGCGCCAGCCCTGGCGCTTGTCGAGCTCCCGCAGCCCCTGATCCACCGACGCGTTGGCCAAGCGCTGGAGATCGACGTCGAGCCCCGTCCGGATCTCGAGCCCCCCTTGGTAGATCCCTTCGTCGCCGTACTTCGCCTGGAGGGCTCGCCTTATTTCCTCGACGAAGTACGGCGCGACGTCCGCCGTCTCGCGACGGCTCGACAGGACGAGCGGGGCCTTTTTCGCCTCGTCGGCCTGCTGCTGGGTGAGCGCCTTCTCGTCCACCATCCGCTCGAGGACGAAATTCCGGCGACGGACCGCCGCGGTGGCGTTTCGGAACGGGCTCAACCCCTCCGGCCGTTGCACCACGCCGGCGAGAAGGGCCGCCTCGGGGAGCGTGAGCTCGGCGGCGTGCTTTCCGAAGTAGAACTGCGAGGCGGCCTCGAGGCCGTACCGGCCGTGCCCCATGTAGACCTGGTTGCAGTAGAGGCGGAGGATCTCCTCCTTCGAATAGCG
>JBGQLU010000064.1:0-19826 GCA_041500265.1 Acidobacteriota bacterium
CGGCGGCCAGACGCCACCGGTTCAGGGGAACTCGATCACCGGCGGGCCGGTCTACCGGAACGGCAACTTCCCGGCCGACTACCAGGGGCAGTTGTTCTTCGGCGACTACGGCGCGAGCTGGATCCGGCGCGCGACGATCGGCCCGGGAGAGCAACTCTCCAACATTCAGCTGTTTCTTCCGGACGCCTCTCAGGTCGTGGACATCGTGCAGTCCCCCGCGGGTTGTCTGGCCTGGGTCAGCATCAATCAAGGGCAGATCCACGAGACCTGCTACACGGCGGCCACCAATGGCGCGCCGGTGGCGATCGCGTCCGCGGATCCGACGTCGGGGCCGGCGCCGCTCGCGGTGCAGTTCACCGGGTCGGCTTCGAGCGACCCGGACGGCGACCCGCTCTCGTTCTCGTGGGGGTTCGGGGACGGCGAGGCCTCGACGGCGATCGATCCGCCGCACGTCTTCGCAGCGAACGGCGTCTATCAGACGACGCTGACGGTCGACGACGGCAAGGGGGCCCCCAACTCGAGCACGAATTCGGCGCCGATCCGGATCGTCGTCGGAAACCGCGCCCCTTCGGCCACGATCTCGGCCCCCATGGACGGCGCCCACTACGACGCCGGCGACACGATCGCCTTTTCCGGAGGGGCGGCCGATCCGGAGGACGGCGCGATCCCCTCGGCCGGCTTGACGTGGTCGGTCGTTTTCCACCACGACGCGCACACCCACCCGTTCCTCCCGTCGATCCCGGGCGTGTCGTCCGGGACGTTCACGATCCCGGCCTCGGGAGAAGACTCGGTCCACGTCTGGTACCGGGTCCATCTGACCGCCACCGACTCCGGATCGCCCTTGGGCGCCGCGGGGGCGCTGCAGGACTCGACGTACGTCGACGTCCTGCCGAACGTTTCGACCGTCACGCTCGATGCGGTGCCGGCAGGGCAGGGGCTCAGGGTCTCGTTCTCAGGAACGAGCGCGGTCGCCCCGGTCGCGAACCAGGCCGTCGCGCACTTTCCCCGCGTGATCTCCGCGCCGTCGCCGCAGACCGCCGGCGGCCGGACGTGGGCGTTCGAGCACTGGACCGACGCCACGGCGAACACCCGTACGATCCCTACACCCGGAACCGACACGACGTTCGTCGCGGTCTTTCGTTGCACTTCCAACTGCGCCGGACTTCCCGACCGGGACGGGGACGGATTCACCGTCGCCCAGGGGGATTGCAACGATCTGGACCCCACGGTCTATCCCGGCGCTCCCGATCTCTGCGACGGCAAGAACAACGACTGCAGCGGGGTCGCCGACGACGCGACGTGCGCGGCGTTTTCGGGAACGAACGATCGCGTGGACGGAATTCTCCTCGCGCTGCTGGGCCGGTACTTCGGCTCGTGCAGCGTGAACCCGGGCGCCGAGCCGTGGAGCTCGGTCGATTACACCAGGGACGGCTGTCTCGACGGCAGCGATCTCGCGGTCATGGGCGTGGCCTGGGGGTGTTCGGGTACAGCGCCGCTCTGCCCGGCGAAGTAGCGTCCGCTCCGATTGACAGGCTTCCGCCGCTCCCGGGACAATTCCTGGCCCGATGCCCAAGACAACCGCCGCTCGCTCCGCCGGCCGCCGGCTCACGCTCGATCCGGCGCTCTGGGCCGTCGCGGCGGCGGCGTTTCTGGCGTTCGTCCCCGCGCTTTCGAACGGCCTGGTGTGGGACGACACCGCGTACGTCCGGAACAATCCCTTGTTCCGGCTCCCGTGGTCGGCGGTCCTCCCGAGAGCCTTCCGGATGGAGTACGTCGGGGCCTGGAGCCCGCTGACGATGCTGAGTTTGACGCTCGACGATCGTCTGGGGGGCCCCGGCCCTCTCATCTTTCACCTCGTCAATCTCGTCTTGCACGCGGCCAACGCGGCGCTGGTGTTCGCGCTGCTCCGCAGGCTGGTTCACGATCGGCTCGCGGCGTTCGCCGCCGCTCTGATCTGGGCGGTGCATCCGCTGCGCGTGGAGTCGGTGGCGTGGATCTCGGAGCGCAAGGACGTGCTCTATGCGCTTTTCTTCCTGCTTGCCCTGCACGCCTACCTTCGCCACACCGCAGGCGACGGGCGCAAGCGAGGGGCCTACGCCGCGGCGCTGGCGCTCTTCGCGGCGTCCACTCTGGCGAAGGGGATGGCGGTATCCCTGGTCCCCGTCCTCTTCCTGGTGGACTGGCTGCAGGGGCGGCGCCTCGGCGCGGGCTCGATCGTCGAGAAGGTTCCGTTCGTGGCGGTGGCGCTCGGAGTCGGCGCCATCGCGATCGTGGCGCAGGGACAGGCCGGCGCGATCCCGGTCGATCCGAGCTTGGGCCTCGCTGCGCGCGGGGTGTTCGCCTGCTACGGGCTCCTGTTGTGCCTGGTCAAGGCCGTCGCGCCGATCGGGCTCTCCGGCTTCTATCCTTATCCGAGGTCGGCGGCCGGCGATCCGTCGCCGCTCGCGTGGGCGGCGGTACCCGTGGTGGCAATCCTCCTGGCCGGATCGATCGCGGGGGCGCGCCGGTCGCGACTCGTGGGGTTCGGGGCCGGGTTCTACCTGGCGACGATCGCCCTGGTATTGCAGATCTTTCCTTTCGGTGGAGCGGTCGCGGCCGATCGATTTACTTATCTCCCCGCGGTCGGCCTTTCCGTGCTCCTGGCGGCGGGGTTGTCTCGCGTGGGTGGGGCGAGTGCGCCTCACCCCCGAGTGCGACGCGTGGCAGTCGGTGTGACGCTCGTGGCCGCCGCGGCACTCGGCGTCGCTACGTGGGTCCGTTGCGGCGTCTGGCGCGACGATCTCGTCTTCTGGAGCGACGTCATCGCCAAGGCGCCGGGTGCTTCCATCGCCCACCAGAACCGGGGTGTCGCCCTCGAGGAGCGAGGCGACCTCGCGGCGGCCGTCGCCGAGTACGATCAGTCGATTCGAATCGATCCGACGTTCGCCGAATCGTGGTGGGCTCGCGCCAACATCCGCGCCGGCAGGGGTGAGCTGCCTGCCGCCCTTTCGGACTATGACGAGGCGATCCGGCTGGGCCCCGCCGAGGCGAAGTATCGCTTCAATCAGGGCCTGGCGCTCGGAGACGCCGGACGCTGGGACGACGCCGTCGCGGCGCTCGGGGAGGCGATTCGGTTGCAGCCCAGGTTCGCCGAAGCCTACTTGAACCGAGGGTTGGCGCTCGAGCAGATGGGCCGCGCCGCGGAAGGGCTTCCCGACGTCCAGCGCGCGCGGGCCCTCGGCTATCCGGTCGGCCCGGACGTGCTCGCCCGATTCTCTCAGGCCGCCCGGGCCCGGGAACATCCGGGCCACGCGGGACGTTCGTGAGCGCGAGGACCGCGATGAGCGCCTCGAAGCCGAATCCGCTCGCCCGTTACACCCGGTGGCTCCACACCGGATGGCCCTCGGGCACCGTCGAGCGGGGCCCCGCCGTCAACGACGATGGCTCGACCAACGTCCCCGGGTTGTACGTCGCCGGCGACCTGACCGGAGTGCCGCTTCTCAAGATCGCAGCGGACACCGGGACCCGAGTGGTGCGCACCATGCTCGCCGATCCGGCATTTCGCGGGCGCGTTCGCACCGCCGCCGGCGGGACCCTCCATGACCTGGTGATCGTGGGCGCCGGGGTTTCCGGAATGGCCGCGGCCCTCGAGGCGAGGAAGCAAGGCCTCGACTTCGTCGTCTTCGAGGCGAGTGAGCCCTTCGCCACGATCGTGAATTTCCCGAAAGCCAAGCCGATCTTCACCTACCCGACCGGCATGGTCCCCGCGGGGGAGCTGCGGCTCACGGCCTCCGTCAAGGAACCGCTCGTCGAAGAGCTGAGGCGACAGACCCGGGAGGCCGGCATCGCTCCGCGGGGGGCCACGGTCGAAGCCGTCCGGAGGAACGGCGGAGCGCTCGACGTCGCCACTGCCGGCGGCGGCATCGTGCGTGCGCATCGCGTCCTGGTCGCGATCGGGCGGAGCGGAAACTTCCGAAGGCTCGGCGTGCCGGGGGAGGATCGGGACAAGGTCTACAACCGCCTTCACGATCCGAAGGACTTCGCCGGCAAGGACGTGCTCGTCGTCGGAGGCGGAGACTCGGCGCTCGAGACCGCGACCGCCGTCGCCTCCGCCGGCGCGAGAGTGACGCTCTCCTACCGGAACCAGGAACTCTCGAGACCGAAGCCCGAAAACGTGAGGCGGGTCGAAACGGCGGAGGCGGAAGGAGCGTCCGGCGGGACGCTCCGGGTGGCCCTGGGGACCACCGTGAAATCGATCGGCTCCGAGGACGTCCGGTTCACGAACGGGGCGGGGAAGGACGAGACGATCCCGAACGACGCGGTGTTCGCGATGACTGGACGCGAGGCGCCCCTGGATTTCTTCCGCCGGAGCGGTGTGGCGATCCGCGGGGAGTGGACCGCGAGAACCTGGGCCGGATTGATCGCATTCCTCGGCCTCTGCGTCTTCCTCTACAACTGGAAGGCCGGAGGGGCGCTCACCCACGCGTTCGAAGCCCGGCGCTGGTTCCCGTTCGAGATTCCCGCGGGGTTGCGGGCGCAGGGCGCGGCGTTCACCCGCCCGTCGCATCTGCTCGGAACGCTAGCGCTCTCGTTCGGCTCCCCCGGTTTCTACTATTCCTTCGCATACTGTCTCTGCGTCGTGGGGTTCGGCGTTCGACGCATCGCGCGGCGTAAGACGCCGTACGTCACGCTACAGACGCTCACGCTCATGGCCGTTCAGGTCGTCCCGCTCTTCCTCCTGCCCTACGTCGTCCTGCCGTGGATGGGACACAACGGCTGGTTCGACGTTGGCGCGGGACGCTGGATCGGCGACCAGCTCTTCCCGCTCACATCGTGGGACCCGCAAGGGCGCGAATACTGGAGGGCGTTCGGCATCGTCCTCGCCTGGCCTCTTTTCGTGTGGAACGTCTTCTCGGCGAAGCCGATGGCGCTGTGGCTCACGATCTCGCTCGTGCAGACCTTCGGCGTGATCCCGTTGATCGTCTACCGATGGGGGAAGGGGGCGTACTGCGGCTGGATCTGCTCGTGCGGAGCGCTCGCCGAGACGCTGGGAGACGCCCACCGCCAGAAGATGCCCCATGGGCCCGTCTGGAACCGGCTCAACGTGACCGGGCAGGTCGTCCTGGCGGCCGCACTCCTTCTCGCCGCCCTTCGCGTCATCGCATGGATCGCGCCGGGCTCGCTCGCCGCGACGATCTTCGACGGCATGCTGAACGGCTGGCACCCGTTCGGCATCCAAACCAACTACTTCTGGATCGTGGACGTCGGGCTCGCCGGGATCCTGGGGGTGGGGCTCTACTTTCACTTCAGCGGCCGGGTCTGGTGCCGGTTCGCCTGCCCGCTGGCCGCGCTGATGCACGTCTACGCTCGATTCAGCTCGTTTCGCATCCTCGCCGAGAAGAGCAAGTGCATCTCCTGCAACGTCTGCACGTCGGTCTGCCACCAGGGAATCGACGTCATGAGCTTCGCCAACAAGGGGATCCCGATGGAAGATCCCCAGTGCGTCCGTTGCTCGGCGTGCGTTGCGAGCTGCCCGACCGGCGTGCTCACCTTCGGCCGGGTCGACCGGAAAGGAACTCTGATCTCGATCGACACCCTGCTCGCGAGCCCCGTTCAGCGGGCCGAAGGGGGCGCGAAGACGGCGGTCGACTCGCCTATCGTTTCTTGAAGTTCAGGCTCGCCGAATTGATGCAGTAGCGCAGGCCGGTGGGACGGGGTCCATCGGGGAAGACATGGCCCAAGTGGCTTCCACACGCGGCGCAATGCACCTCGGTGCGGATCATGCCGTGCCCCCGATCGGCGTCCGTCTCGACCGCGTCCTGGGACGCGGGCGCCGAATAGCTCGGCCATCCGGTCCCCGACTCGAACTTCGCGACCGAGTCGAAGAGGGGGGCGCCGCATGCCACACAGACGTACATGCCGTCTTCGTGGTGGTCCCAGTACTTTCCCGTGAATGCGCGCTCGGTCCCTTTTTCACGGGCGATCCGGAATTCTTCCGGGGTCAGGCACGACGCCCATTCGGTCTCGGTCTTCTTCACCTTGTCGGACATGGTCGCCTCCTCGGGGTTGCAGGGGAAGGGTCGCACGAAAGGCCCCCTCGGGAACGCCTCATCGTGACCGAGTATTCCCTCGAATCAACCGCGACGTTGCGGATCGGCAACCGTATACTTGTGGTAGGACGACGCCGAACGTGGGGGCGCGGTACACGATCGCTCGACAGCGTGGACCGTGGAGGCGGGCTTGCAGATCTTGGTCATCGATGACGAAGGGTTCGTCGCCGAGCTCGTCAGCTTGGCCCTCGAGGCCGACGGTCACGGCTGTTTCACCGCCGGGACACTCGACGAGGCGACCGAAATCCTCCGCTCGGTGCGCGTGGACCTGCTGACCCTCGATCTGACGCTGGACGGAAGGGATTCGATCGACTGGCTCGAAGGCGCCGTGCTGGCCAACCCCGATCTGCACGGCCGTGTCTTCGTGCTGACCGGTCGTCCCATGGAAGCCACCGAAGCTCCACGAATCCAGGCCTGCGGCGCGCGGGTGCTGTACAAGCCGTTCACGCTGCAACAGCTGCGCGAAACCGTCCGGGTGCTCGTCCCGCTCGAGGCTCGCCCGCCGCGCCCGCGCACCGGCCCGCCGGTCGCGGAGCCCTGAACTACCAGGCCTTCGACCAGCCGACTCCGTACCCGCCTCGCACAGGGTCGTAGAGAGGCTCGATGCCCTTCGTCCACCGCTCCCATTTCGGCCGTGGCGCTTCGGCATCATCCGAGGCCCGCGTGGAGACCATGTGTCCGATGCTCGCCCCGAGCACGCCTCCGACCAAGACATCCGTCGGGAAGTGCTGGCCCACGACGATCCGCGAGACACCGATCGCGGTGGCGAGACCGTAGGACACGTAGGGGACCCAGCGGGTCGATCGGTACTGGTCCGCGAACACGGCGGCGATGCTGAACGCCGCCATCGCGTGCCCAGAAGGGAACGATCCGCTGCGAGGATGACCGTACTGGAAGAACCTCGAGGAGTCCTGGCCGCCCGGGCGCACCCGGGCGGTCACCGATTTGAGAGCGACGGCCCAGATCCCCGCATCCACGAGGGCCTCGAACGAGAGGCTCGCCGTCGCCGCCAGCCGGTCGTTGTGACCGTACCGGCCTCCGAGGTAGGTCAAGCCGAGGAGGGCGGCCAGCTCCGGGGAGTTGCCGAAGCTCGTGAACGCGTGGGACGCATCGACCGCGGAGGAGCCGGCGTGCTCCCAAATGTGGAACTGCGCATACGCGTCCGCGTTCTCCTTCGTCCCTTGCCTCGACGTGAATGCGGCCGCCAGCGCGCCGCCCACGATCGGCGCCGCGAACCCCGGCCGGTTGAACTCGGCCGGGATCCAGGTGGTGACGAAGTATTTCTGATCGGCGAAGATCCGCCGGAAGACGTTGCGCCGCCAGTAGGGCGTGTCGCCGTCGTCGTGATGCTTCTTCGATCCGCGGGCGGCATGGGCGGGAGCGAAGCCGCCGACGATGAGTGCGGCCATAGCAAAGCACCGCACGGCCCGGCGGAGGTCACAACGTGTCATGCGGAGTCGAACCTAAGTCAGAACGGTGCACAGCGCCAGCGAAACCGGAAGATTTGGCGGAACCCGGCTCGCGGGTTGGCAGGCCGCCAGGCGAGCTCCCGAGTCGTCTTGGTGTCTTGGGCGTCTTGCGCGGCCGGGAGTTCCCTGCGAGACTTGCTAGCCCGTATCGCTCGACCCGGACGCGAAAGTCCGACGAGGACCCGATCCGATGACTGCCAGTCGCGACGACCGTACCCCGGCCTCCGTAGCGGGCTGCCTCGAAGCCTGCCGTCGCTGTGAGTCCGTCGTGGACACGGTGGTCCGGCACGACGGCGGCGGGCCCGGAGCCGCGTGGCAGGCCGTCGGTCCGCACCTGCGCCACTGCGTCGAGCATTTTCGGCTCCTGCTGGACGGACTCGATTCCGGCCGAGTCGACTACGACGCCCGCGAGAGGGACCCGCGACTCGAAAGCGATCCCGAGGCCGTGCGGCGCGCCCTGAAGGACATCGCGGCGACTCTCGCGGGATTGGGCTCCGATCGGCTTCCGCTGACCCTCGAGGTGACCCAGTCGGCCGCCCCGGGGCGCAGTCCGCTGACCACCCCCAGCTGCCTCGACCGGGAGCTCGTGTTCTTGTCGAGTCACTCCATCCACCACATCGCGATCATGGCCTTGGCCGCCCAGACGGCCGGTGCGTCGGTCCCACCCGATCTCGCGGTCGCCTATTCGACCGAAGCCCACCGCGGCGCGTTCGCCGCCAAGTAGATGTGCACGGCTACCCTCCGCTGCGGCGGAGGATCCCTCCTCCTGACCATGAATCGCGACGAGCGGCGCGAGCGCGCCGCCGAGCAGCCGCCGCGGCTCATCACGGGCGATCCCGAGCGGCCGGCGTGGATCGCCCCGTTCGACGGGGAAAGCGGGGGCACGTGGATCGGCGTGAGCTCGCGCGGCGTCGCCGCCTGCGTGCTGAACGGCTACGCCGAGTCCGACGAGGCGTTGCGCGGCAAGCGCGGAGTGCCGAGCCGCGGGTCGCTCATCCCGCGCATTCTCGAGGATCAGGAGGGGGTGGGACCGGCCGTGCTCCGGGGCGCCATCGACGTCTCCGCTTACCCGTCCTTCACGCTCCTGGTCGCGACCGCCCTAGGGGGCGAAGTCGTCCGCTGGCGCCACGGCGGTCCGCTCGAGCGCGATCCGATCGGGACGGGATGGACGCTGCTGACGTCGTCGTCGTGGCACGAGCCGGAGGTCGCGGCGTGGCGGCGGCGCGCGTTCGACGACTGGAGGGCGGCGGGGGAGCGGATGGACCTCGGCGTTCCGGTCCTCCACGTGCTCGCCCCTCCGGGTCTCGAGTCGAGCGCACCGTTCATGACCCGGGAGCACAGCGCGACGCGCAGCATCACGCAGGTCCGCGTGATGCCCGGGGAGGACGCGGCGGCCGAACTGCGCTGGTGGCCGCGCCGGGGAGCGGACCCGATCGACCTGTCGTCCCCGTCGTCATCCCTGGTGCTGCCCCTGACCCCGGCCGCGGCCGGAGTTGCATCCAAGGCGCCCTCGTGAGCGGCGATCGCGACAACGTCTTCTCCATCGAGTGGCGTCCGGCGGGCCGGGTCGGGCGGGCGGCGTTCCTGGCTGCGAAACCCGTGCTCGAGCGCGCGCTCGGAATCGCCGAGATCGCCGATCGATACCGCCGCCGTCCGGCCGGGATCGACGGTCACGATTTCATGACCTGGACGCTGAATCGCTTCGGCGGCGATCTGCGCGTGACCCCGGCCGACCTCGAGCGGGTTCCGGCGACCGGGCCGGTCGTCGTCGTGGCGAATCATCCTTTCGGCGCGATCGAGGGGGTCGCCTTGGCGATCGCGATGAATCGCGTTCGCCCCGACGTGAAGGTGCTGGCGAATTTCATTCTCGGCCGCATTCACGAGCTTCGCGACGCATTTCTGCTGGTCGACCCGTTCGGCGGGCCGGCCGCCAAGCGAGCGAACGCGCTCGGCCTGCGGCGGGCGCTCGACTGGCTCGGGGGCGGCGGACTGCTGGTGGTGTTCCCCGCAGGCGAGGTCGCCTCGTTCGACTTGAAGGCGCGCCGCGTCGTCGAGCCGGCGTGGAGTCCGAGCGTGGCGGGGCTCATACGAAAGAGCGGGGCCTGCGCGGTCCCGGTCTTCATCCCCGGTCGGAACGGAGCGCTGTTCCAGGCGGCGGGTTTGCTTCACCCGGCGTTGCGCACCGCCCTGCTTCCGCGCCAGTTCTTGAAGCGCGGCGGGCGCGTCATCGAGCTGCGCGTCGGGAGCGCGGTGACGGCCGCCCGGCTCGCCGAGCTTGGCGACGACAGGCGCGCGATCGCCTACCTGCGCGACCGCACGGAAATCCTCGCGGAACGAATTCCCGCGAGCGGTCTCGTCCGAGCCGCGGCCGTTCAACCGCGGCGCACGCCGCCCATGGCTCAGGCGATCGTCCCCCCCGTTCCTCCAGCGGTGCTGGCCGAGGAGGTGGCCTCCCTTCCGCCGTCGGCCTTGCTGGTCGAGGCCGACGAACTGCAAGTCTTCCTCGCGCGGGCGCCGGAGATCCCGAACGTGCTCCATGAGATCGGGCGGCTGCGCGAGGTGACGTTCCGCGACGTCGGGGAAGGAACGGGGCGCGAGATCGACCTGGACGGTTTCGATGCGAGCTATCTCCACATGTTCCTGTGGAACAGGACTGCGCGCGAGGTGGCCGGCGCGTACCGGCTCGGGCTCACCGACGAGCTGCTCTCCGCGCGCGGCGTCGCCGGGCTCTATACGGCGACCCTCTTCAAGTACGACCGGAAGCTGTTCGAGGCGATGGGCCCGGCGATCGAGATGGGCCGTTCCTGGATTCGCACCGAATACCAAAGGAGCTACGCGGGACTGATGCTCCTCTGGAAAGGGATCGGCACGTACGTCGCGAGGGACCCTCGCCATGCGACCCTCTTCGGGCCGGTGAGCATCAGCGCCGAGTATCGCTCGGTCTCGCAGCGCCTCATCGTCGCCTTCCTGGAACGGAACCGGAAGCTGACCGATTGGGCGCGCTGGGTGACGCCGACCAACCCGCTCCGGGAGGAGCGGCGCGCCTCCGCCCGTCCGGAGCCGGCGAGCCTCTCGAATCTCGAGGAAGTGTCGTCCTTCATCTCGGAGATCGAGGGCGATCAGAAGGGCGTGCCGGTCCTCCTGAAACAGTACCTCAAGCTCGACGGCCAGCTTCTCGGTTACAACGTCGATCCCGAGTTCTCGAATGTGCTCGACGTGCTGATCGTGGTGGATCTGCGCCGGACCGCGTCACGCAATCTCCAGCGCTACCTGGGGAAGGAAGGTCTGGCGCGGTTCTATGCGTGGCACGCGGAGCACGGGACGGCGGAGCGCGCGAGCTGACTCGGGCCGTCCCGTCCCTTCCGATGGTAACCTCGCAGGCCCATGAATCACGGAACCCGTAGGAAGGTCCCGCCGGGTCTCGCCTACGGGGCGCTCGCGCTCTTCTTCGTGTGGGCCGCCGCGTACCGAATTCCCGCCACCGCCGACCTGATTCGGAGAATCACCCGGCCGCAGGACCAGGTCGCCACGTCGATGTTCGTCGCGTGGCCCGACGGCATCGTCCTGGCCGCGCCGGAAGACCTCCTCGAGAGATCCGAGCCGCAGATCCGGGTCGGGGATCGCCTCGTTTCCGTCGCCGGCAGGCCCTTCCGCCAGCCGAAGGACGTCGTGAGGGCGTTCGCGGCCGCCGGCCCGCACGGATCGGTCCCGTTCGTCGTGGCCCGCAAGGGGAATGACGGCGGCGAGCAGACGTTCGACACCGTCCTGCGCATGCGCTCGATCGCGGAAGGGCCGCACAGTGCGTTCGTGAGAGTCCTCTATGCCGTGCTCGGCGTGTTCATGCCCTGGGTCTGTTTCCTGGTGGGGTTCTGGGTTGTCGCGGTACGTCCGCGGGACCCGCTCGCCTGGCTGGTCGTGCTGATGCTTCTCGGGTTCGCTCAGGTCGCCGCGCTGCTGCAGCAGACCTACGAGCTCTGGCCGGAGCTCCTCAGGATCCCGGGCGCGCTCTATGTCGCGACCCTCGGCGCGACGTGGCCGATCTGGTTCGCGCTGTTCGGCGCTCGCTTCGCCGGACGCCTCGACTGGGAGCGCCGGCATCGCTGGATCACGCCCCTGGTGCTGGCTCCCTACGGGGCGTTTGCCGTGGCGGGCGTGGTCACGGGAGCGGCGGCTGCCGTCGACGCCCGTGGCGTGGTTCCGTTCGTCCGCTTGGTGGCACGGGTGCAAGGCGCCGCGTATCCAGCGACGGTAGCGGCGATCAGTTTCTTTTTTCTCATGATGGGCTGGAAGGGAGGGGTCACCACAGCTCCCGATGCCAGGCGGAGACTGCGCGTGCTCATGTGGGGCGCGACGATCGCGCTCTCCCCACCGTTCGTCCTCGGGATCGTCCAACTGGCCACGGGGCGGAGCTTGGACTCGTTTCCTATTTTGATCGTGATCCCGTCTCTCCTCCTCCTCGCGGTGTTCCCACTCACGCTCGCCTACGTGATCCTCGTGGACAAGGCGATGGACGTGAGGGTGGTCGTCCGTCAGGGGTTGAAGTACGCCGCCACGCGCGGCGCCATCCGGGTGCTCGTCGCGGTCTCGATGCTGGCGGTCGTCTGGAACCTCTGGATCCTCGTGGACGACCCGAGCACCAACCGGCCGAGGAAGCTGACCGCCATCGGGTGGGGCATGACCTTCGCGATCCTCTTGCCGCGCGTGATGAAGGGGGCGCTCGCCTGGACCGACCGCAGGTTCTTCCGCGAGGCGTACGACGCCGAGAGGGTGCTGACCGAGCTTTCGGACGAAGTGCGGAGCATCCTGGACACGGATACGCTGCTCGACACCGTGCTCGAGCGGATCGGCACGACCCTCCACGTCGACCGCCTCGCCGTCTTTCTGCGAGAGGGGGATCGCCTCGTCTCGAGCCGCGCCAAGGGGTACGCGTCGTTTCCGCAGCTCGCGTTCGCTCCCGCCGAAGGGGTCATCCAGCGGGTCGCCGAATCCGGAAAGCCTTTCCGGGTGCGCCACGACGACCCGGACAGCCCGATTCGGCGGAGCCAGATGAAGGACGAGGGGCGCGAGCTCCTCGATGCGCTCGACGTCGAGATGCTCCTCCCGCTCCTCGGAAGGAAGGAGCTGCTCGGCGTTGTCACGCTCGGACCCAAGAGGAGCGAGGAGCCGTACTCCCCGTCGGATGCCAAGCTCCTGGGGTCGGTCGCGACCCAGACCGGCCTCGCGCTCGAGAACAGCCGGCTCACGGCGCGGATCGCCCACGAGGTCGCGAGGCGGGAGCGGATGAGCCGCGAGATCGAGATCGCCCGCGAGGTGCAATCGAAGCTCTTCCCCCAGCACATCCCCGTGCTTCCGGGGATCGAGTGCGCCGGGTTCTGCCGCCCGGCCCAGGGGGTCGGCGGGGACTACTACGATTTCCTGGCGCTCGCCGGCGGGCGTCTCGGGGTGGCGCTCGGGGACGTGGCCGGTAAGGGAATCCCGGCCGCGCTGCTCATGGCCTCGCTCCAAGCCTCGCTGCGAGGGCAGCGGTTGTCGGGGCCGGTGAACCTGGGCGAGCTGATGGACAACCTGAATCGCCTGATCTACGAAGCCTCGCCGGACAATCGGTACGCGACCTTCTTTTACGGCGAGCTCGATCCTGGTTCGCGGCGGCTCGACTACGTCAACGCGGGGCACAACGCCCCGATGATCTTCCGACGGGACGGAGGTCCCGTGGAGCGCCTGGCGGCGAGCGGACCGGTCATCGGCCTCATCGGGGCCGGCACCTTCGAGCAGCGAAGCGTCGTGCTCGAGCCCGGGGATCTGCTCGTCGTCTACTCGGACGGAATCAGCGAGGCGTGGAACCGCGAGGACGAGGAGTGGGGCGAGGACCGCCTGCAGGCGGCGGTGCGCTCGGCGCGAGAACGCGCGGCACCGGAGCTCATCGACGCCCTCTTCGTCGAGGCCGACGCTTTCGCGGCGGGAGCGGTGCAACACGACGACATGACGGTCGTGATCCTGAGGATGCTCAGGTCGTCTTGAGCTCGAGCCGGACGCGGGGCGCCGGCTTCGCGTCGCCGGCGGGGGCGGCGTCCGCGAGGAACAGCCGCTCCGCCGGGACCTGGCCGGTCGTCGCGAGGTAATCGCGAACGGCCTTCGCGCGCGAGGTGGCGAGCTGTCGGAGATCGTCCCCGCCGACCGTGATCGTGTCGAGGACGGCCGCTTCCATGGTCTCGGTCGAGGGCTCCACCGCCGCCGGCTGGGCCGTCCCTCCCGTGCTCGCGACCGCGTCGTAGGCCGCCTTCAGCCAGCGGGAGTAGTCCTCGGGGCCGACCGTGACCGCGTCGGGGGAGGCGAGCGCCGGATTCGACGAGCGGAGGGCCTTCCACTTCTGCTCCCGCACCGCGTCACCCAGGCGTTGTCGTTTGATGGCGACGGCGTCGAGGTCCGGATCCGTCTCCCCGTGAATCTCGAGCGAGAGCTCCGGCTTCGCCGCGAGGGATTTCGCCACGACGTCGAGCTTCGCCTTCTCGGCGTCGGCGAGGTCGGCCCGGCCCGGCGCGAACTCCTGGACCTCGACGTTCTGGTCCTTTCCCCCGAAGGCGCCCGCGAGCATCCGGAACGGCGAGGTCACGATCTTCGTGAGCACGTTGACGATCGCCCGCGCGATCACGCGTCCCCAGCGGAACTCGGGGTCGTCGAGGCTCCCCTCCGCCGGCACGTCGAGCACGATCCGGCCGTTCGAGTCCCGCAGCACCGCCACCGCCAGCTTGAGCGGGAGATGGTGCGCGTCGGGGGACTCCGTCTTCTCGCCGAGCTCGAACTGGTCGATCGTGAAGAGATTCTGGGACTTGAACCGGCGCTCGGCGACCTTGTAGTCGAGCTTCGCGGCCAGCTTCCCCTTCGCCAGCCCCTGCCCCAGCCACTTCCCGGTGTAGGGGCTGAACGTCACGATGTCGACACCCTTCGCTTCGATCAGGAGGTCCGTGAAGTCTTTTTGAGCGACAGGGTTGATCTGCCCCTTGATCGTGACCGGGGCGACCTCGTCGAAGAGAGTCGCCAGATCGACCTTCGCGCGGGCGAGCTCGGCCGTGGACACGCCCTCGATCGTGCCACCGAAATGCGAGAGCGACACCGAGACCGTCGGCTCGACCGAGTGATCGTCGAGCGTCGCCGACCCGTCGCGCACCCGGATCGTACCGATCCGGACGTCCGGGAGCGGACCTCGATCCGCGGGCGAGACGGGAGCCGGGGTATCCGGTTCCTGTGCGTGCCGCAGCACCTGCGTCAGGTTCATCGTGCGATCCGGCGCCAGAACCAGCCGGATCCGCGGCGCGCCCAGCGCGATCTCACCGATCGCGACCGACAGCGGATTCAGGCGCACCTCGAGGGGGGCGATCTTCAGCACCGAGAAGCGGAGCAGCTCGGCGCCCTTGTCCGCATCGGCAGCGGCGAGATCCTCGACCGTGAGGCTGCCGGCGTAGTGAAAATAGAGAGGGTCGTGCGGCCGCATCTCGTAGGTGACGTGACCCGTCCCGCCGACCCGGCCCGAGACGAAGCGCACGCTCGCGACCGGGTCCACGTAGACGTCGGTCGCCCGCAGATCCGCCCCAGCGACGTCGACGTCGAGGTCGCCCTTGTGGAAGTCGGAGGTGAACGTTCCCTTGACGTCGATGCGCCCCGCATCGCCGAGCTTCGCGGACAGCGTGGCCGGGCAGCGGGTTTCCGGCTTCCCGTCGATGCCGGTCATCGTGAAAGCGACGTCCCGGGCCTCGACCCGGAACGGGCGCGCCGGTTGAAGGTCCTCCGCCGTGACGGCCAAGTGCGCGACCGAGAGGGCGCCGATCGTCAGCGGCGCCGCCGGCGGAACCGGGGCCGCCGCTGCCGCGGCTGCCGCCGGTTCGGCGCGGGGGGCTTCGACGAAAGGCCGGATCATCTCGTAGAGGTTGACCTTGCCGTCCCTGTCGTGGCGGATGAGGATCTTCCCTCCGTCGAGCGCGATGCGTCCGATCGAAGCCGCGCCGGTCATAACATCGACGTCCGCGTTCTCGACCGTCAGCGTCCCCGCCTCGATGTCCGGCTCCGCGGAACCGGGGCGCTCGATCTTCGCCTCCTCGAGCTTGAGGTTGGCGCCCTTGAGCCGCATGACCTTCTCGATTGGCGTCCAGCGCAGCTCGTACGAGGCCGACATCGAGACTTTGCCGTCGCGCACGTGAAAAGGTCGATCGTGCTCGTAATAGGGCCGGTACTTCGGGAGGCGGACGGTGCCTAGCGTGAACGTTCCGGAGGAGGTCAGCGGGTCGGTTTGGAACCGTCCGGTCCAGGCGAACGTCTCGCCGGACTCGGTCGATCCGTTGAACGCATAGGGATTCTGCTCGTCGGGCTTCGTCGAGAACCGCTCCAGATCGAGACGGAAGGGCCCGATCGTCGTGTCGAAGGCCGGGGATCGCGTTTGGTCCGTGAAGCCGACCCGGGCCCCCTCCACGTGGATCTTGTCGAAGCTCCAGACCGGCGGCGGCCCCGACGCCGGGCCCGGCGGGGACGCGCGGAAGATCTTCAGGAGGTCATCGACGTTCAGCCCGCCCTTCGGATCGATCACGAACCGGGCGTACGGCGCGTAGAAGCTCATCTCGTCGAAGGCCTGATTCCGCGTCAGGAACGACGTGAAACGGTAGTTGATGACCGCCTTCGTCCACGAGGCGAACGGCGCGCCGTCCCTGTCCTTGATGGCGAGGTCCCGGACGGTGAGCGACAGCTCGAACGGGTTCACCGCGATGGCGCCGATGGTCACCTCGCGCCCGAGGCGGCGCGACAACTCCCTCAAGAGGCGGGTCTTCACGAACGGCGGCGCCACGAAGAATCCACCCACCGCGAAGGCCGCGAGCAGTCCGGCGGCGGTGAGGAGAAGGGTCTTCCAGCGCGGGAATCGGCGGACCACATCCGGCTCGGTCATCTGGAGAACGTTAGCACTCGGCGGGCGGACCCGGTCGCGTCTGTGCTCTAATCTCGCCAGCTTGGCCGCATGCGGGCCGGCAAAACGGACGAAAGCGGAATTGACTCGACTAGCAGCGGCATGCTCGACTGCGTCGAACACCGCTCGATCAACATCGAGCCGAAAGGAGAAGTAATGAAATCTTCTAAATTCGCGTTGGGGGTGGTCGTGATCGCCCTCGCGGCGGCGACGACTCTGGCGTCCACGCCGCAGTTGACGACGATCGCCTATCCGGAGCGCGAGAACGTGTCGTTGACCTTCACCCCGACCGATGCCGCCCCGGCCAAGGCCAAGCTGAAGGCAACCGTCCGGTACGAGCAGGGACAGGCCAAGATCGACCTCTCGTTCAGCGGAATGCAGCCGGCGGTGCTGTTCGGCGGCGACATCGCCGCCTACGTGGTCTGGGCGGTCAGCAAGGGCGCCGCCCCCGAGAACCTCGGCGAGATGATCGTCGACAAGAAGGGGGATTCGGGATCGCAGTCGTGCACGACAGGGAAGAAGGACTTCGCGCTGATGGTCACCGCCGAGCCCTACTACCTCGTCGGACGTCCCACCGACCTCGTGGTGTTCACCTCGGCGCCCGCGGATCCGAAGAAGGTCACCGGACAGTCGTTCTCGTTCGACGATTTCCGTGCCGGGCCCAAGATCGCGAATCCGTCGATCGCGGGGATGACGTACGACGACAAGACCCCGGTGGTGGTCAAGCAGGCGGAAGCGGCGCTGGCACTCGCCGAGCGGATGAAGGCCGCCGAGACCAGCCCCGACGCGGTCAAGACCGCCACGGTCGCCCTTGGCGAGGCCCAGGCGGCAGCGAAGTCCGGCGGCAACTCGAAGGCGGTTTCCGACGCCTCGCGCCGGTCGATCTCGTCGTCGGCGGAGGCGCTCCGCGCCTGGGGACGCGCCCGGGACGAGAAGGCCGCTGCCGACGTGGCAGCGCGGCAGGCGGCCGAGAAGGCTGCGCTCGAGCAGAAGGCGTCGGCGGCCCAGGCCGAGACCGCCAAGACCGCGCAAGCCTTGTCGGCGACGGAAGCCGAGAAGGCCGCGATCGCCCGCGATCGCGAAGTCGTCCGCCGCCAGCGCGACGAGCTGGCCGCCCGCCTCTCGGGCGCTCTCGGCCAAGTCGCCGACACGAAGCAGACCGCTCGCGGAACGGTCACGAGCCTCTCGGGCGTGCTCTTCGACACCGGGAAGACGACGTTGAAGCCGGACGCGAAGATCACGCTCGCCAAGCTCGCCGGCGTCATGCTCGTCTTCTCGAAGACGACGATGCAGATCGAGGGGTACACCGACAACGTGGGCAGCGAGGACTCCAACCAGAAGCTCTCCGAGGCTCGGGCCAAGTCGGTGTGCGAATTTCTCGCAACGCAAGGGATCGCAGCCGACCGCCTGAAGGCGGTAGGAAAGGGCGTCGCCGATCCGGTCGCCCCCAACGACACGCCGGATGGACGGGCGAAGAACCGCCGGGTCGAGATCGTCTCGTCCGAGCCCGCGCTCTAAAGACCCGGGGACGGCTCGCTTGATCCTCGCCGGGGACATCGGCGGAACGTCGACGCGCCTCGCCCTCGCGAACGTCGAGGGCGGGGCGCTTCGTTTGACCGCCGAGGAGAGGTTCCCGAGCCGCGAGCACCGCGGCCTCGTGGAGATCGTGGCCAAATTCATGGCCGCGCGCTCCGCGGCGATCGAATCCGCCTGCTTCGGAATCGCCGGGCCGGTGCGCGACGGCCGCGTCGAGACGCCGAACCTGCCCTGGGTGATCGAAGCGGCTTCGCTCCGAGCCCAGCTCGGGGACGTTCCGGTCCAACTCCTCAACGATCTCGAGGCGAACGCGTACGGTGTCTTCACGCTGGAGGAGTCCGACTTCGCCGTCTTGAACGCGGGGCGGCCGGCGACGAACGGGAACGCCGCGATCATCTCCGCCGGCACCGGACTCGGCGAGGCCGGATACCACTGGGACGGCCTCTCCCTCCTCCCATTCGCGTCGGAAGGGGGGCACGCCGATTTCGCGCCGAGGAACGATCTCGAGGTCGACCTGTGGCGCTGGCTGCACGCGCGGTACGGCCACGTCAGCTACGAGCGCGTCGTCTCGGGGCCCGGGCTCGTCAACATCTACGGCTTTCTCCGCGACACCGCGCGCGCGGACGAGCCGGATTGGCTCAAGGCCGAGATCAACGCGGGGGACGCCGCGGCGGCGATCTCGAAGTCCGCTCTCGCGGAGTCGAGCGACCTCGCGGTCCGGGCGCTCGACCTGTTCGTCGCGCTCTACGGGGCGGAGGCCGGGAACCTCGCGCTCAAGACGATGGCGACGCGAGCGATCTACGTGGGCGGCGGGATCGCCCCCAAGATCCTCCCGCGCCTGCGGCGGCCCGGGTTCCTGGAAGCGTTCACCGACAAGGGGCGTTTCAAGGCGTTCATGGAAGCGATCCCCGTGAAGGTGATCTTGAACGACCGGACGGCGCTGCGTGGCGCGGCCTGGAAGGCGGCGACGGGCGGCCAGGAGACGGCGCGCTAGGATGGTCGGCGTGAGCGAAGCGAGGCGCCTCGTCGTCGGGATCTCCGGAGCGTCCGGGGTGATCTACGGGATCCGCCTGCTCGAGGTCCTCCGAGACGATCCGACGATCGAGACCCATCTCGTCCTGTCGAAGCCCGCCGAGCGGACGATCGTGGAAGAGACCTCGTGGGAGGTCGCCTCGGTTCGCGCGCTCGCGGACGTTTGCCACCCGATCGCGGACATCGGCGCCGCGGTGGCCAGCGGATCGTTCACGACGATGGGGATGGTCGTGGTCCCGTGCTCGATCCACACCGCTTCCGCGATCGCGTATTGCCAGGCGGACAACCTGCTGACGCGCGCCGCCGACGTCACGCTGAAGGAGAGACGCAAACTCGTGCTCGTGGTGCGCGAATCGCCGTTGCACCGCGGCCATCTGAAGGCGCTGCTCGAGGCGGCTGAAAACGGGGCCGTGATCCTCCCGCCGATGCCGGCGTTCTACACCGACCCCAAGACCTTGGACGACCTCGTGGATCACACCGTCGCCCGTGTCCTCGACCAGATGGGGATCGAGCACGAGCTGTCGCGCCGCTGGGGTCCCGAGCCCGCCCGGGAGCGCGATTCAGGCTAGGACGTCGGCTTCTTTTCCTTCTTGGGTTTCACGACCTCGGGCAGGACGTTCCCGACCTTCTGTGGCCCGGTGTTCTGAGGCGTGGACTGGACCTGAAGGCGGCCCTGGTCGTCGAACAGGGCTCGGCACGCCGCGACGAGCTGTCCCTCGCCTGCGCCTTCCGCTGGGACCGAGAACTCGATGA